>DKJA01000180.1:0-77376 GCA_002454505.1 Oxalobacteraceae bacterium UBA6704 | reverse complement strand
CCCATCACATCGACGACGACTGGACCTTCAAGCTCAGCACCGTGTATGTGAAGGAAAAGAACGACATGAAGTACGCCGGCTCGGGCCAGGCGATCAACCCGACCACGTTGCGCGGCGCGCTGCGGGCATCGATCACGCTGGCCGACACGGAGCTGTCCGGCCTGGACGCCAACGTGACCGGCAAGTTCGACGCGTTCGGCCGCCGCCATGAACTGGTGGCCGGCATGACCTACACGCATGCCAAGGTGGACACGATCTACGGTGTCAGCAGCAACTACCTCACGTACAACATCAACACCTTCGATCCAGGCTTTGCCGAACCCACCGACGAATCGATCTACGCGGTGGTGAAGGAGGGGCGTATCGGCAAGGCGCGTGAATTCGGTGTGTACAGTGCGCTGAGAATGCAACTAACCGATCCATTGAAGCTGGTGGTCGGCGGCCGCCTGAGCTGGTCGCGCACGATCTGGGACACCGTCACTACCGGCAATGCGCCATCGGTATCGACCACCAACCAGGGCGAGCACGCCAAGCTGACGCCGTATGCCGGCCTGATCTATGAAATCACGCCGCAATGGTCGGCCTATGCCAGCTATGCGGACATCTTCGCGCCGCAGTACGAGCAGAAGGAATCGGGCGAGGCGCTGAAGCCGATGATCGGCGCCAACTACGAGCTGGGCATCAAGGGCGAGCTGCTCGATGGCCGCGCCAACGCGTCGGTGGCGCTGTTCCGCGTGGAACAGAAACACCGCGCGCAGGAAGACTTCAGCACCAGCCCGACCTGCCGCAGCGACTACTACTGCTATATCGACACGGGCAAGGTGCGCAGCCAGGGCCTGGATGCGGAGATCAGTGGCGAGCTGGCCAAGCGGTGGAACGTGTTTGCCGGCTATACCTTCAACACCACGAAGTATCTGGAAGACGTCAACAGTGAAGGCCTTGCGTTCAACAGCTACACGCCGAAACACATGCTGCGCCTGTGGACGACGTACCAGCCGACTGGCGTGCTGCACGACTTCACGTTCGGCGGCGGCGTCAACAGCCAGACGCCCAGCTACCGGACGATCGGCCTGCTGACGGCGGAAATGAGCGGCCGTGCGGTGTGGAACGGCATGGTCAAGTACCAGATCAATCCCCGCTGGTCCGCCACGCTGAACCTGAACAACCTGTTCGACAAGCGTTACTACAGCACGCTGTCGGCCTTCGTGAACGGCAGCTATTACGGCGACCCGCGCAATGCGACGCTGACCCTGCGCGGCGCGTTCTAAGCGCAGCCGATGAAGGACGGTTTCCGTCAACAGATGGCCTGGCTGCACACGTGGTGCGGCCTGACGGCCGGCTGGCTGCTGTGCGCGATCTTCCTGACGGGCACGCTCAGCATCTTCCGCCTGCCGATCACGCAATGGATGGAAGCCAAGCCCGTGCTGCAGGCCGTGCCCGGCGCCGATGCCGGCATCGGCGCGCCCGTGCTGCGCGAGGCGGCGAACCACCTTGCGGCGCAGGCGGCCAAGGCGCGGTTCTGGCGCATCGAGCTGCCCGAGCGCGCCGGCGCGCCGCTGCTGCTCGCCTGGCAGGGCGGCGGCCAGGCGATGCTGGACCCTTCCAGCGGCGCACTGCTGGCCACGCCGGCCAGCCGCCAGACCGAGGGCGGCCGCCATTTCATGTCCTTCCACTACATGCTGCAGGCCGACACGCCCGGTTACTGGCTGGTGGGCTGGGTGTCGATGTGCATGCTGGTGGCGCTGGTGTCCGGCGTGGTGGTGCACAAGCGGATCTTCCAGGATTTCTTCACGTTCCGGCCCGGCAAGGGCCAGCGCTCGTGGCTCGATGCGCACAACCTGACAGCCGTGCTGGCGCTGCCGTTCCAGTTCATGATCGTCTATACCGGACTGGCCTTTTTCTATTCGAGCTATATGCCGTGGCCGCTGCAGGCAGCGTATGGACCGCAGCCGGATGCCTACCAGCGCTACCAGGCGGAACTCGATGGCGGCACAACGCCGGCACCTCGCGCGCGTGGCGGCGCACCGGCGCCGATGCACGAGCTGGCGCCGGTGCTGGCGAAAGCGGAGCAGCTGACGGACCGTCCCGCACGCCGCGTGGTCGTCGAACAGCCGGGCCGCGCCGGCATGGTGGTGCGCGTGTTCGGGCCGGCGGACGACAACGCCCGCACCGGCGCCATCCTCAGTCCCGTCGCGAGCGTGGCGTTCGATGGCGTCAGCGGCGCCGTCCTGGAAGTGCAGCGTCCCCGCGCCGACGCGGACAGCGACGTGCACGAAGTGATGAAGGCCCTGCACCTGGTGCGCTTCGGCGGCTGGAGCATGAAGTGGCTGTATTTCGTCAGCGGCCTGATGGGCACGGCGATGATGGCGACGGGCACCATCCTGTTCTGCGTCAAGCGCCGCAAGAAAAGCGCGCAGGAGTTCGGCGGCGCCACCGCGCGCGTGTACCGCGTGGTGGAAGCGTTCAATGTGGCTGCAATGGCCGGCATCGCGCTCGCCAGCATCGGCTACTTCTACGCCAATCGCCTGCTGCCGATCGAATTGGCGCAGCGGCCGGCCTGGGAGATCCGCGCCTTCCTGCTGATCTGGCTGGCGACGCTGCTGCACGCGCTGTGTCGGCCGCCGGCACGCGCGTGGGTCGAACAGTTCGGTATCGCCGCGGTGCTGTGCCTGGCACTGCCGCTGTTGAACCATTTCACTACCGGGCAGAACCTGTGGATGTACGGGCAGGCGGGCGACTGGCAGCGGGCCGGTGTCGAGCTGGGTGCCATCGGCTTCGGCGTGACGCTGGCGTACATCGCGTGGCGGGTGCGGCGCAGCTGGTCCATGAAGGAGGGCAGGCCATGAACGCGAAACCGTCGCGCTATCGGTGGGCGATTGCCAGCCGGGTGCTTGCCGCCGGCCTCGGCGGCTATGGGCTGACTTCGCTTCTGTCGGCCGTGCTGGCGCTGCTGCTGCCGTGGCTGACGAACGCCAGCCGCGCCGACGGCGTGCTGGCGGCCAGCCTGCTCAGTTTCACCGTGTACACCGTTGTGGTGATCTGGATCTTCTCTACCCGCAGCATATGGCGGGTGTGGGCGGTACTGGCCGGCGGCAGCCTGCTGTCGTACGGCCTGCTGCTGGCGCTGCAGGCTGCATGGGCCTGACGGCTCACACGATCCTGATCACCTGCGGCTTCTTGTTCCGCCCCGTGCCGTACACGAACGCATGCAGCGCCGGCACCCACCGGAACTTCGACCACACGTTGTTCAGCACGCTCTGCAGCTCGGCCTGTCCGCTGCCATCCGACGGCCAGTGCTGCACGGGCACGGTGGACCACGTCCACGGTGAATTGGCGGGATCGGCCGCGGGCGGCGTCAGCCTGACGATGACGGGCGGGGACACCGACTGGTCCAGCCCCACCGCGCAGCCCAGCTCTTCCACCCATTGCAGGCCCAGCGCATCCGGGCGGTGGTAGTTGCGGCCGTTGCCGTCGTAACCTTCCTGCAGCGACGGCACGTCGCCCACCGTCGTGTTGGTCGTGTAGCTGCCGCTGGCCAGCTCGCGGATGTACAGCTTGCGGTAGCCCGTGCCCGCATACGGGCCGGACGAGTAGCCGCCGTCCAGCGCCACCAGCAGGTTCAGTTTCGGGCACAGCACCAGCGTGCCGTTGGCCAGGTTGCCGCCCAGCGCGCGGTATTGCAGGATGTCGCCCGTGTGGCTGACGAACAGCGTGAAGTCGGCGCTGCCGCTGGCGGCCACCCACCAGCCCTGGCGGGCATCGTCCTGCACGGTGATCGGGTAGGTGCCCGTGCTGGCGCCCGTCGCGGTGAAGCGGATGCGGGTCGGGTCGGCATTCTGCGCCTGCGTCGTTGCCAGGCGGGCGTAGCCGCCGACGGTCTGCGACACGTCCAGCAGGTTGATGCGGTTCTCGAACGAGCTGCCGGCCCAGAAGAACGACACCAGCGAGCCGCGCGGCCCGCCGCCCCACGCGCGCGGCACTTCCTGCAGGCCGAGATAGGTGTGCGGCGTGTATGGCGTTCTGTCCGGCGCGTAGCCGTTGACGAAGCTGCTGGACAGGTTGGCCGCCTGCGGCAGGTTGGCCACGCTCCACGTCAGCGTGCTGAAGTCGCAGACCAGCGCGAACTGCACGTTCGGCAGCGCGCTGCTCGCTTCGTGGCCGCCCGAGTAATACACCTGCGCACCGAGCCCGCTGTATTCGCGCAGGATGGCGCTGCCGCCCCATACGGTGAACGGGCTGTCCATCACGGACGCGCCGGACGCGGCGTACAGCGCGGGCAGCACGTCCTGCGGCGCGTTCCGCATCGGCACGTCGGCAAAGTAGCCGGGCGGCGGCACCCAGGCGGGCACGCCTTCGGGCGCCGTGTTCGCGACGATCTGGATGCGGAAGGGGTTGGATGCGACCTGGGCCATGTTATTTCCTCAAACGCGATCAGGCCGACCTGGGCTTGACGCCCCAGACGGGCGCTTCGTTCAGCGCAGCCTCGAACTGGTTCCAGTTCGACGCGCCCGTCATCCGGGCATACGCTTCGCGCGCGCCCGGGACATTGTGCTGCACCGCGTACGCGATCGCCGGCAGGAAGTTGCCCCAGTAGCTGGTGGGGTCAGGGAAATATGCGCCTCGCAGCGGCGCGGCCACGCCGGGATTCGGCTGGCCCAGCGTGGCCTGGTAGATCTCGCCCCAGTTGGCGTACCACGGGCCCGTGCCGGTGCCGTAGTCGGCCTTGTCGCTGGGCGCCACGGCCATCGTGTACTGGGCGGCATCGCTGAACAGGTACTCGGTGGTGGCCGTGCCTCCCAGCCGGCTGACCGCGCTTTTCGCCTTCCACGCGAAGAACGCGGCGAGGTGCGCCGTGCCGGCAGCCGGCAGCGGCGGCGCCAGGTCGATCAGGTAGCCGGTGGCGGCCGTGAAGAAGTCCTGCATCCACATCGCCTCGGACCAGTAGCTCGTGGTGTAGCTGGAATACGGCCACACCACGCCCTGCGGGTTGTTCGGCTGCGCCACATAGGTGGCGTGGTAATACTCCACGTTGGCCGCCAGCGATGCGAGGAATTCGTTGCGCAGGGCGGTGTCGGCGTCCGGCGTGACGGTGAACGCCTGGCCCAGCGTGCGCAGCGCCCAGGCCGCACCGCGGGTCGTGTTGGCGCCCGCGTTCGACAGGAACACGCCGGCGGAGAACTGGCGCGTCACGTCCGTGTTCTTCAGGAAGTTGACCGTGGCCGAGAACTGCACTTCCTCCATGAAATAGAAGCGCCCCGTCAGCAGGTAGGCCATGTAGCCCAGCGACGGGTGGTGCGGCGAGTCCCACGTGGCCGGCGGCGTGCCGGAACCGTTCGGCGTGTACTGGTCCTTGCTCGATGCGCCGCTGTTGTCGATGCCGCTGTTGCCGCCCACCACCAGGTTCGGGTAGGCCGAGAAGCGCAGCGGCTGCTGCGTGGTTTCGTCGCGATAATGGATGCCGTAGCGGCCGGCGCTGTAGGCGTTGACGATCACGCCGGCCACGGCGCGCGGATCGGTGCTGGCGAGGTACACCACGTCCCATTCCGGCAGCAGGCCGATGGCCGGCTGGTAGCCGCCCTGGCCCATCGCCGTCGAATAATTGCCCTGCTGCAGAGGCGTGTAGGTCTGCACGATCCGGCTCAGCACGGTGGCGCCGGCCGGCACCTGGGCGCGGTAGGCGGGCACCAGGCCGGTCGACTGCAGGTAGGTGCGGTCGTGCGTGGCCAGCACGTCCGGCGCGGTGCCCAGCCAGTGAATGAACGTGCCGCCCGACGCCAGCACGGTGCGGCAATGGTGGGGCAGGTCGATCGCGGCGGCAAAGCGCTGCGTGCCGCCCAGCGTGAAGGCATAGGTGGCATTCTTGTTGGTGGGGCCGGCCACTTTGAGGTAGCCGTTCTCCACCCAGGGCAGCACTTCGACGGCGCCGCCCGCATACAGCCGCACTTCCAGCCATGCCACGAGGTGCGGATCGGCGCCCACCGGCTTGCGGTAGATCCACGACGTCATCTGCGGGCCGGCCAGCCATGTGCGCAGCGGCGCGTCCCAGTCCGCGCCGGACCAGCTGACGGTGCCGAAGCTGCCGGCCGCCACGCTGGCCGTGATGCCGGTGGCGCGCAGTTGCGCGGTGGTCAGCACGGTGCCGGTGGCGGCGGGCGCCAGCTTCAGCGTCACCGTCTGGCTGCTGCCGGCCCGCAGGCTGGCGCGGCCGGCCACGATGGCGAATTTCAGCGAGCCGTCCGGCCACGCGTTTTTCGGCGTGACCTGCACGTCCGGCAGGCTGGCCACGACGGACGAGCCGGCCGGCACGTCGCCGCGGCGGAACGCATAGCCCAGCGCGAACGGCAGCGCGGTGCCGCCGGCCGTCGAGACCAGCTGGAAGCTGCCGATCGCTTTGCCCGCGGCGACGATGCGGATGGAGAAACTGGAGGAGGCGATCTGTGCCATGGCCGATCCGTCAGACGGTGGCCGTCAGCACGAAGCCGTCGGCGCTGGCGACGGCACCGCTGCCGTCGTAATCGAACGACCGGGTCGCCGCGTTGAACGTGACGCCGGCCGGCAGTTGCCCGGCCGTCAGTGCGATCGACATGGCCTGCGCAGCGGCATTGCCGACATACTGGCCGACCGGAATGCTCGATGCGATGCCCTGCACGAAGGTCAGCGCGGGGATCGCGCTCCATGCCGGCAGGCCCGGCGTTTCCGGCGTGGTGACCGGCGGCGTGGTGGGTGTCACCGGCGTGATGGGCGCGGTGACCGAACCGCCCGTTGCCGCATTGCTGCTGCCGCCACCGCCGCAGGCCTGCAGCACGACGGAGCTGGCGCTGGCCGTCACCAGCTTGATGAAGGTACGGCGCCGCTCCCGCACAACCACGAGAGGGGGCTCGGACGTCACGAGTTGTCGGCGGGAACGAAGCATAAGGCACTCCTCAAATAAGTACGCCGCAACGATTGTTGCGCTTGATAATGGCCACAGTTTCTCACGTTCGAGTCCGCCTTGTCGCGGCCCTGTCCGCCTGCGGGAACGGGCGACAGGCGCCACAGCCTGCTAAGATGAGCAGAACCGCAAACATCGACAGGAGTTGTGTATGGCCTTGCAACATGCGTCCTCCGGACAAGTCATCCAGCTGCAGCGCGACGGCGAAGATGCCAGCCAGTTCGCCTCGATCGCGCTTGCCAAGACCAACGATATCGAACTGATCCGTCTCGTCATGCCGGCCGGCAAGGGCATGCCGGAACACGGCGTCAAGGGCGACATCACGCTGCAATGCCTGTCCGGCGAAATCGCCTTCGACGCGCACGGCCGCACGGTCACGCTGCGCGGCGGCGAAATGCTGTTCCTGCAGGGCGGCTCGCTCCATGCGCTGCGCGCCGTCAGCGATTCGGTGGCGCTGCTGACCATCGTGCTGCGCAGCTGACGCGTTACGGGCGTTACCGGCACAGGTAGCGCACCAGGTACAGCACGCGCGGCTGCGCCAGCGGCACGCCGTTGACCTCGTTGCGCTCGACGCGGGCCAGTTCGTCGAGCCGCAGGCAGGCATCCGTCGACAGCGCGGCGCCCGCCACGAACACATGCGTTACACCGGCCGCTTGCAACGGCGCTGCCTGCAACCGGACGGCCGCCGGCGCCGTCAGGCTCGGGGGCAGGCCCAGCATGCGGCGCCCTGCCGGCATGCTGACCACGCGGTTGGTCAGCGCGGCACCGGCCAGCGGGTAATGCCAGCTGCGGTCGGCCAGGTTCAGGATGGCGGTGCCGGCCGGCAGCACGTCGATCTGCGGCGGATATTCGTAGAACTGCGCCCGCGCCGTCTGCCGCGACAGCACGATGCGGTCGCCGAACTGCAGCAGCTGCCGCGACAGGAACACGGCCAGCATCGCCACGATGCACAGCGCCAGCACGGCATCGAAGGCGCCGCGCCAGTGCCCCGGCGCCTGCGTGACAGCCCACGCCAGCAGCGGCATCGCCAGCGGCAGCGCGGCCAGCAGGTAGCGCGGTTGCCGGTCGCCCAGCCCCCACCAGATCGCCGCCACGAACAGCACGGCAAACAGCAGCCAGGCGCGCACGCGATGGCGCCGCAGGCCGTCGCGCGCAATCGCCGCGCCCAGCGCGACGGCCGTGCCGGGAATCGCCGCCGCCACGAATGCGCCCAGCCCGGCACTGTGCTTGAAATTCTGGCCGTAGCGTTGCGGTTCCGTCCATGGATAGACGAGCCACTGCCACGAACTGTCCACCCACTCGAATTGGGTGGCGCGGCGCAGCGCGTCGTCGAAGTCCGGTGCCGGCAGCCAGCCCAGCCACGCGCCGATGACCGGCAGTCCCACCGGGTGGACGGGATTGCCGTAAGCGAGCCCGTTGCGCAGCAGCCAGAAGCCGCCGGCCAGGGATGCTGCCGCGGCAAACCGGGCAGCATATCGAAAAACGCCGGTGAATTTGCCTGACGAATAGCCCCGCGCGCAGGCAACCAGTCCGATGCACAGCGCGCTGACCAGGTGCAGGCTCTTGAAGCCGAAGGCCAGCCCGGCACACAGGCCGGCCAGCGGCATCGCCGCGCGGGCGGGCAATGCGGACAGCGCGAAATACATGGCCAGCGCCACGCAGGCGATGCCGCCGATGTCGGCGCCCAGTTCCGTCGACGAAAACGCGATCATCGGCACGCCCAGCAGGCCGCAGCAGGCGTACAGGCTGGCGCGGCGGTCGGCGGCGGCCAGCCGGCACAGCGCGTACACGGCCGCCACCAGCGGCACGAGCAGCAGCAGGTCGGCGGCGGCGACGAGCTTTTCCGGCAGCGCTTCCAGCAGCAGCGCGTACAGCACGCTGGCATTGGCCGGGAAGGTATGGGGGAAGTTGCCGTCCCATGCCTGCAAACCGTGCGTCTGCAGCAGCGACACGGACAACGGCAGGTGATAGGCCAGCACTTCGTAGCCTTGCGGATAGCCGAACACCAGCATGCCGCCGGCCAGCGCGAAGGTCAGCGCGGTGGCGACGGGAATCGCGCCCACCGGTTCCATCCGGAAGGCCGACAGCGGCCCCGGCGGCCGCCGGGCCGGCCGCAGCCGCACGACCAGTGCCACGGCCAGCAGCAGCAAGGCACCGTTGAACGTGGTGACGACGGGCGCGCCCGTCAGCAGCTGCAGCACGGCCAGCGCCTGGAAGCCCAGCAGCACGGCGCCGAGGAACGTGGCCAGCCACACCAGCGGGCGGGCGCTGTCCGGCATCGGCAGCCGCCGCGTGGCGAGGCCGGCGAGCCACGCGCCCAGCAGCAAATACAGCACCGCCATCATCGCAGGTGTTCCCCGATGGCGGCCAGCGCCTGCCGCAGCAGCAGCAGGTGGTTGCGGATGCCTTCGCTGGCGGCGAAATACACGAGTGTCGAGCAGGCGGCCAGGCAGGCCGGCACCTTGGTGACCAGGGCCGTCTTCATGGCTGTTCCTGGCGGGAGGAAAATGCCGTGCCGATCACGGATTCGACGTGGAAGCGGGGCCGCTTCTTGGTCGACTCGTACACCTTGGCCAGATACTCGCCGATGATGCCCAGGCTGACCAGCTGCACGCCGCCCAGCAGGTACATCGGGATCACCGACGAGGCCCAGCCAGGCACGGCCTGGTCGGTGAACAGCCGGATGCCCAGCGCCCACGCGGCCATCAGCAGGCTGCCGATCGACACGAGCGCGCCGACGCCGGTGATCAGCCGCAGCGGGTAGGCGGTGAACGACGTGACGCCCTGCCACGCCAGGCCCAGCATCTTGCGCAGCGGGTATTTCGACTCGCCGGCAAAGCGCGCGGCCCGCTCGAATTCCACCACCGACGTGCGAAAGCCCAGCTGCGGGATCAGCCCGCGCAGGAACAGGTGGGTTTCCTCGTAGCCGCGCAGCGTTTCGATGGCGCGCCGGCTCATCAGCCGGAAGTCGGCGTGGTTGAACATCACCTGCACGCCCAGCAGCGCCAGCAGCCGGTAGTATCCCTCGGCGGTGACGCGCTTGAACAGGCCGTCCGTATTGCGGCAGCTGCGCACCGCGTAGACGATCTCGCTGCCGGCGCGGTGGCCGGCCAGCATGTCCGGGATCGCTTCGAGGTCGTCCTGCAGGTCCGCATCAAGGCTGACCAGCACGTCGCCCGGCGCCGTCATCAGCCCGCACAGCAGTGCGTTCTGGTGGCCCCGGTTGCGGCTCAGCTTGATGCCGCAGACGGCCGGCCACACGGCGGCGTATTCGGCGATCAGCCGCCACGTGCCGTCGCTGCTGCCGTCATCCACGTAGTAGATGGCGCTGCCGGGCGCGGCGCTGCCGTCCGCTTCCAGCCGGGCCAGCAGCGCGACGAGGCGGCGCGTGGTTTCCGGCAGCACTTCCTGCTCGTTAAAGCACGGCAGCACGAGGCTGACGACGGGTACCGGGCTCAGCGGCGGCGGGGGCTGAAAGTCCAGGCGCCATGGATGCAGTAGTTCCATACGATCACTCCCGTGGTGGCCAGCAGTTGCGCGGGGATGGCCGGCAGGCCGGCCGCGATGAACAGCGTCAGCAGCACATGGTTCAGCAGCAGCCCGGACAGGGCGACAACGGCGAAGCGGGGCGCCGTGATGCGGCGTGGCGCACCGCTGCGGAACGTCAGCCGTTCATTCAGCAAGTAATTGCATACGGCGCTGAGCGCAAAACCCGTGGCGGAAGCGGGCACCACGGGCACGCCGGCCAGCACCAGCAGCGCCATCAGCACGTAATGGACCAGCGTGGCCGCGCCGCCCACCAGCAGGAAGGCAAACAGGCTGCGCAGCGTGAAATGGGTAAAAAGTGCAGGCATGGCGAGCGGACAGGCAAGCGGACCTGTCAATACTAGCGGGGGAATTACGGGCCCGACCTCGATTCGGTCAAGCCCGCGGGGCTTGTTGCGGGCGGCTTACGGGGCGTCGGTGGGGATCGCCGCTTCTTCCTTCGGATCGCGCGCCAGCATGCGCGCCACCAGTTCCTGCGGCTTGACGCCGTCGAACAGCACGGCCGCCACGCCATTGGTGATCGGCATTTCGATGTCCAGCCGGCGGGCCAGCTCGCGCACGGCTTTCGCGCATGGCACGCCTTCGGCCACGTGACCCAGTTCCTTGACGATCGTGTCGAGCGCCTTGCCCTCGGCCAGCGCCAGGCCGACGCGGCGGTTGCGCGACAGGTCGCCCGTGCAGGTGAGGATCAGGTCGCCCATGCCCGTCAGGCCCATGAAGGTTTCCATATTGCCGCCCAGCGTGCTGCCCAGGCGGGTGATTTCCGCCAGGCCCCGCGTCACCAGTGCGGCGCGGGCGTTCAGGCCCAGGCCCAGGCCGTCGGCCATGCCGGTGGCGATCGCCATCACGTTTTTCACCGCGCCGCCCACTTCGACGCCGACCATGTCCTCGCTGGAATACACACGCATGGTGCCGCCGTGTACGGTCGCCACGACGCAGTCGCGCAGGCCGGCCGAGGTCGATGCGATCGTCAGCGCGCACGGCAGGCCGCGGGCCACTTCCTGCGCGAACGACGGGCCGGACAGCGCGCCGCTGGCGATGCCGTCGCCCAGCACTTCGTTGAAGATCTGGTGCGGCAGCAGGCCCGTCTCGTATTCGAAGCCCTTGCACAGCCAGACGACGTTGGGAACCGGCCGTCCCTTTAAACGGTGGAGCAGCGGACGCAGGCCAGCCACCGGGCAGGCGGCGATCAGCAGGCCGTCGTTGCCGTCTGCATCGCGCGAGGTGTGAGCGACCGCTTCATCGAAATCGCTGGTGACGCGCAGGCCGTCCGGGAACGGGAAGCCGGGCAGGTAATGGGTATTGTCGCGGGCGGCGGCGATGTCGGCCATCGCCGCTTCGTTACGGCCCCACAGCAGCACGTCGTGACGGGCGGCCACGGCGATCGCCACGGCGGTGCCCCAGGCGCCGGCGCCCAGCACGCTGATGCGGCGCCGGTTGGTAGTTTGTTCTTGCATGATTCAGATGCCCCAGATGTCGGTGCCGCGCACGTAGCCGGTCAGGCCATCGCGGTGGCGCACACGGATCCAGCCGTTTGCGCCGGGCTCGCCATATTCGAGCAGCACGCCCTTGTCGGCGATGAACACGACAGCGGACGTTTCGTCCTCGGCGGCGCGGACTTTGAGGTTGGGCGTGCGCACGATCACGGCACGGCGGCCCGTCAGGCTGCGGGCCTGCGTCCACGCCAGGTCGCCGGCGGCATCGCGCACCTTGACCCAGTCGCCATAGGTCAGCACGATTTCCAGCGGCGCGCCGCGCGGCACGATGTACAGCCTGGTGCCCTTGATGGAAGGGGCGTCGTACAGCACGGCCGGAGCCGCGCCTACCGTCTTGAAATCGGCCGCCCAACCGGCGTTGGCCGCCAGCAGAAGTCCGGCACTCATTAACAAGCGGGTAACACTCATTGCCAAAAGCTTTCGTTCAAAATGATCAAAGGCCACGACGGGCCTTTGATATGGGCGGCAATGGCGCGGGCCATTGCCGGGAACCGTGCTTATTGAACGGTGGTCGTGCCTTCGGCGACGCCAGCCTGCTGCTGCTCGGCGATGGCCTGCAGGCGCTGCTGGTAGAACACTTCGAAGTTGATCTCGGCCAGGTGCACTGGCGGGAAGCCGGCACGGGTGATCACGTCGGCGATGTTGGCGCGCAGGTAAGGGTAGACGATGTTCGGGCAACCGATGCCCAGCAGCGGATCCAGCTGGTCGGCCGGGATGTTGCGGGCTTCGAAGATGCCGGCCTGCTTGCCTTCCACCAGGAATGCAACCTTGTCCTTGATCTTGGCGGTGACGGTGATCGTCACGGTCGATTCGAAGATGCCTTCCTGCAGCGGCGTCGCACCCACGTCCAGGGCCACTTCGATCGTCGGGGCTTCCTGTTCCAGGAAGCTGCCTGGGGAGTTCGGCTGTTCCAGCGACATGTCTTTCAGGTAGACGCGTTGGATTTGGAATACGGGTTGCAGATTTTCGTCAGACATGGAACGCTTTCAATGAATTGGACAGATTATTATCGCTGCCTGCCAGGCCGGCCAAGCCGGGGCTGGATCAAACGCGTGGGCAATTGTAGCAAAACAAAAATCGTTGCGACCCAATTTATGCCCCCGCGTTGCCATTTTTTTAAAATGACGCAGCCGGACGGGTAATCAGCCCTGCAGCAGCGGGTCCAGGCGGCCCGCCTGGTCGAGCGCGTACAGGTCGTCGAAACCGCCCACGTGGGTATCGCCCACATAGATCTGCGGCACCGTGCGGCGGCCCGTCTTCTGCATCATCAGCTGGCGTTGCGTGGGGTCGAGGTCGACGCGGATCTTGTCGATATTGTCGATACCCTTGCTGGCCAGCAGCCGCTCGGCGCGGATGCAATAGGGGCAGATGGCAGTGGTGTACATGGTGACGTTGGCGGTCATGGCATTCTCTCCTGAATTATTTGGTGATCGGCAAACCTTGGGTTTGCCATGCTGCGACGCCGCCTTCCAGCACGACGACATCGGTGAAACCAGCCTTTTCCAGGATTTTTGCGGCTCCGAAGGACCGCGCCCCTTTTTGGCAGACGACGATTGCCGTCCTGTTCTTGAATTTATCCAGCTCGCCCACGCGCTTGCCCAGTTCGTTTGCCGGGATGTTTTTCGCCTCCGGCAGGTGGCCGGCGGCAAAGGCGTCAGCATCGCGTACATCCACAATGGTGGCTTTACCGCGATTAATCAACAGTGTCGCCTGTTGCGGGCTGGCTTTTTTGCCGCGCTGGGTCAGCGCCGGCCACAACAACGCGCCGCCGGACAGGACAGCGATGGCAATCAGAAAGATATGGTCGAGGACGAATTTCACTTAGCTTCCATTGGAGTGTCAATCCGAGCATTATAAAATAGAAGGCGACCGATGGCCCCGGCCTCTTTTGCACCGAATTCGAACCATCCCCATCACTCTGAGAAGATTGCTATATGTACAAAATTGTATTCATGCGTCATGGCGAGTCCACCTGGAACCTGGAAAACCGCTTCACCGGCTGGACCGATGTGGACCTGACGGACAAAGGCGTCAAGGAAGCGAAGTTCGCCGGCGAGGTGCTGAAGCAGGAAGGTTTCACGTTCGACCTGTGCTACACGTCCGTGCTGAAGCGCGCGATCCGCACGCTGTGGCTGACGCTGGACGAGATGGACCTGATGTACCTGCCGGTCAAGCACGACTGGCGCCTGAACGAACGCCATTACGGCGCGCTGCAGGGCCTGGACAAGGGCGAGACGGCCGCCAAGTACGGCGACGCGCAGGTGCTCGTCTGGCGCCGCAGCTACGACACGCCGCCGCCTGCCCTCGAAGCCGGCGACGACCGCACGTCGTTCAACGATCCCCGCTACGCCAGCCTGGCGAAGGACCAGATCCCGCTGACCGAATGCCTGAAGGACACCGTGGCCCGCGTGATGCCGGCCTGGGACGAGGAAATCGCGCCCGCCATCAAGGCCGGCCGCAAGATCCTGATCTCGGCCCACGGCAACAGCTTGCGCGCGCTGATCAAGATGCTGGACGGCATCAGCGACGAAGCTATCGTCGGCCTGAACATCCCGAACGGCCAGCCGCTCGTCTATGAACTGGACGAAAACCTGAAGCCGATCCGCCACTACTACCTGGGCGACCCCGCCGCGATCGCCGCCGCCCAGGCCGCCGTCGCCAACCAGGGCAAGGCCAAGTAAAGCATCCAATGACAGCAATGAACTTGCGCCGCGCCGGCGCCTGGTGCGCCGCGTTCGGCGTGGCCGCGGCGCTGGCGCTGGGCAGCGCCGATGCCGCCCCGGCCAAACAGACCAACCGCAGCAAGCAGAAAGCGGTTGCCGAGGCGGAGCGCGCCGCGCTGCAGCAGAAGCTGACGGCGCTGAAGCGCGACATCGGCCAGACCGAGAGCGCCAAGGACGACGCGGCCGACACGCTGGCCGAGTCCGAGGCTGCGATCTCGAACGCGAATCGCCAGCTGCGCGAACTGGCCGCCGAGACGGCCGGCACGAACGTCAAGATCGGCGAACTGGCCACCGAACGGCAGCGGCTGGAGGAAACCATCGCCGGCCAGAAGAAACAGCTGGCGAAACTGCTGCGCGAGCAGTACGTGGCCGGCAACGAAGACCGGATGAAGCTGCTGCTGTCCGGCGACAATCCGAACCGCATCAACCGCGACCTGCAGCTGATGTCCTACGTGTCGCAGGCGCAGGCCAAGCTGATCGAATCGCTGCGCACCAACCTGGCCGCGGTGGAAACCAACCAGGCCGAGGCGCAGAACGCGAAAGACGAGCTGGAAGAAATCGCCGAGGAAGAGCGCCAGCAGAAAACCTTGCTGGAGCAGCAGAAGGCAAAACATGCTGCGCTGGTGGCGAACCTGTCGAAGAAACTCGATTCCCAGCGCAAGGAAGCGGACCGCATGGCGCTGGACGACAAGCGCATGGGCGCGCTGGTCGACAAACTGAACAAGCTGATCGAGGAACAGGCCCGCGCCGCGGCCGCCGAACAGAAACGGCGCGAGCGGCTGGCCGCCGAACGGGCCGCGAAAGCGAAGGCCGAAGCGGAAGCGCGCGCCGTGGCGCAGGCCCGCATCAAGGAGGAGCGGGAACGCATCGCCCGCGAAAACCGCAACAAGCCGAAGAACGAGCAGAAAGCGCTGCCGAAGGAACCGCCGCCGCAGATCGCCGCACGCGAACCGGTGAAACCGGAGCCGCGCGACGAAGGCGCGGCCAGCCCGGCCGACGTGGCGCTGGCCCCGGCCGCACCGGCCGGCGCGTTCGCCAGCCTGAAGGGGCAGATGCGGGCACCGCTGGCCGGCAAGGTGGCGGCGAAGTTCGGCAGCAAGCGGGGCGACGGTCCGGCCTGGAAGGGCGTGTTCATCCTGGCCGGCGAGGGCACCGAAGTGCACGCCGTGGCGCAGGGCCGCGTCGTGTTTGCCGACTGGCTGCGCGGCTTCGGCAACCTGATCATCGTCGACCATGGCGGCCAGTACATGAGCATCTACGGCAACAACCAGTCGCTGCTCAAGCGGGTGGGCGACGTGGTCAAGGGCGGCGACGTCGTGGCCGCGGCCGGCAACAGCGGTGGCAACGAGGAATCGGGTTTATACTTCGAGCTGCGTCATCAGGGCCGGGCATTCGATCCGGCCGGGTGGGTGAGGTTCTAGAAATCCTGCCAACAGGTTTCGTCTTGCGGAAAGCATATGGGCATTAAATTCAAGAGTATCGGCCTGGTCGGCCTGGGCATGGTGGCGGGCGTGGCCGCGTCGATGCAGTTTTCCGCACTGGCGCAGCGCGCCGATGCGCCGCTGCCGCTGGAGGAACTGCGGCAGCTGTCCGATGTCTTCGGGCTGATCAAGTCGGACTACGTGGAAAACGTCGACGACAAGAAGCTGCTGCAGGATGCCATCGCCGGCATGGTCGCGTCGCTCGACCCGCATTCCGTGTACCTGGACCAGAAGGCCTTCCGCGAAATGCGCGAGTCCGTGCAGGGCAAGTTCGTCGGCGTCGGCATCGAGGTGGCCATCGAGGACGGCTATGTGAAAGTGGTGTCGCCGATCGAGGATTCGCCCGCGTTCAAGGCCGGCGTCAAGGCGGGCGACCTGATCACCCGCATCGACAACGTGCCGCTGAAAGGCACGTCGCTGGACGACTCGGTGAAGAAGATGCGCGGCGAACCCCGCACGAAGGTGGTGCTGACGCTGTCCCGCAAGGGCGAGGACAAGCCGATCATCCTGCCCATCATGCGCGAGGAAATCCGCGTGCAGAGCGTCAAGGCGAAGATGGTGGAGCCGGATTACGCGTGGCTGCGCATCGCCCAGTTCCAGGAGCCGACCGTCGACGAAATGGTCAGGAAGCTCTCCGGCCTGTATGCGCAGAACCCGAACATCAAGGGCATCGTGCTGGACCTGCGCAACGATCCGGGCGGCGTGGTGCCGGGCGCGATCGGCGTCTCCGCCGCGTTCCTGCCGAAGGATTCCGTGGTCGTCTCCACCAACGGCCAGCTGGCCGATTCGAAGCAGACCTTCTATGCCCGCCCCGAATACTATGCGGGCCGCCATCCCGGCGATCCGCTGGCCAAGCTGCCGGCCGCCGTGAAGACGGTGCCGCTGGTGGTGCTGGTCAACGCCGGTTCCGCCTCCGCATCCGAAATCGTCGCCGGCGCGCTGCAGGACTATAAACGCGCCATCGTCATGGGCAGCCAGACGTTCGGCAAGGGCTCGGTGCAGACGCTGCGCCAGCTGACGGCCGACACGGCCGTCAAGCTGACGACGGCCCGCTACTACACGCCGAAAGGCCGGGCCATCCAGGCCAAGGGCATCAATCCCGATGTGCACGTGGATGAAACGGCCGAAGGCGATGGCCTGAACAGCCTGCGGCTGCGCGAAGCGGACCTGGAAAAACACCTGGCCGGCGACGAGCAGGAAACCCGCCCGGTGCGCAACGACGAACTGGAAGAAGAACAGCGGCTGCTGGCGCTGGCGAAAAAGCAGAAACCGGTGGAATTCGGCAGCAAGGAAGACTTCCAGCTGGCGCAGGCGCTGAACCACTTCAAGGGCTTGCCGGTGCAGCTGGCCAAGGCCGACACGGCGGCGGAGAAATCCGCCGCGGACATCGTCGTCAAGCCGGAGACCAAGACGGATGCCGGCGTCAAGCCGGAAGACCGCAAGGCGCCGCCGCTGAAGGTCAAATAAACGCCGTGAGCCAACCCGTGTCGCTGTCCGACGAGCAGCTGCTGCGCTACTCCCGCCACATCCTGCTCGACGAGATCGGCATCGAAGGGCAGCAGAAGCTGCTGGCCGCCCGCGTGCTCGTCATCGGCGCCGGCGGCCTCGGTTCGCCGGCCGCGCTTTATCTCGCGTCGGCCGGCGTCGGCCACCTGACCATCGTCGACGATGACGATGTCGACCTCACCAACCTGCAGCGCCAGATCGCCCACACCACGGCGCGCGTGGGCCAGCCGAAGGCGCTCTCCATCAAGGCCGCGCTGGCGGCCATCAACCCGGACGTGCATGTGACGGCGCTGGTGGAACGGGCGGATGAAGCGCGCCTCGCCGAACTGGTGGCGGCCGCCGACGTCGTACTGGACTGCACCGACAATTTCGCCACCCGCCACGCCGTCAACCGCGCCTGCGTGGCGGCGCGCGTGCCGCTGGTGTCCGGCGCGGTGATCCGCTTCGATGGCCAGGTCAGCGTGTTCGACCCGCGCAGCGGCGAGCAGCCCTGCTACGCCTGCCTGTTCCCGCAGGACCAGGCCTTCGAGGACGTGGCCTGTTCCACCATGGGCGTGTTCGCGCCGCTGGTGGGCATCGTTGGCGCGATGCAGGCCGCCGAGGCGCTGAAGATCGTCATGAAGATTGGCGAGTCGCTGGCCGGCCGGCTGCTGCTGCTCGACGGGCTGCGGATGGACTGGACCAGCATCCGCGTGGCCCGCGCCGATGCGTGCCCGGTGTGCGCCGGATCGGCTGCCGAAGTGCCAGCGCCGCACAGCTCGTAACATCTTATTTACCCGGCTTTTCACCTTGCCGTAGCAAAACAGCTTTATACTTCCGCACTCTGCTTTTTCTGACAAGCTCGGCGAACTCATGCAAAACGGTCATCATTTCCCGCGTCGTGCGCGCGGCTTCACCCTCATCGAGATCATGGTCGTCGTCGTCATCATGGGCGTGCTGGCGGCGCTGGTCGTGCCCAAGCTGCTGTCGCGCACGGGCGAATCGAAGATGGCCGCCGCCAAGGTGGACATCGCCACGATCCAGCAGGCGCTGAAGCTGTACAAGCTCGATAACACCCGTTACCCGACCACCGACCAGGGCCTGCAGGCGCTGCTGACGAAGCCCACGTCCGGCCCGTCGGCCAACGGCTGGAAAGAGGGCGGCTACATCGAGAAGATGCCGCGCGACCCGTGGGGCAATCCCTACCAGTTCCTGTCGCCCGGCGTGAAGGGCGAAGTGGACGTGTTCTCGCTGGGCGCCGACGGCCAGCCGGGCGGCACCGGCGAAGACGCCGACATCGGCTCCTGGGACAACTGATCCCGCATCGTCCGGAGACCGCCATGCGCCAGCGCGGCTTCACGCTGATCGAGCTGCTGGTGGTGCTGGTCATCATCGGCCTCACGCTGGGCCTCGTGACGATGAACGCGGCGCCCAGCCAGCACCAGGCCATCCAGCAGGAAGCGCAGCGCGTGGCCCTGCTGCTGCAGCTGGCGCGCGACGAAGCGATCGTGCGCAACCGGCCCATCGCCTTCGAGGCGGCCGGCGACGGCTACCGTTTCCTCGTGCGCGACAACCGCGAATGGAAGACGCTGCCGCAGGACGACATGCTGCGCCAGCGCCCGTTCAAGCGCGCCGTCACCCTGCTGCTCGACCCGCCCACCAATGTGCCCGGCGCACCGCTGCGCATCGTGTTCGGCCGCGAACCGGTGGACAAGCCGTTCGTGCTGACGCTGGCCGCCGGCGACATCCGCGCCGCCGTGCGCGCCGACGGCATCGGCCATTTCACGGTGGAGTGACATGCGCAACCGTGCCAACCTGCCTGCGCAAGGCTTCACGCTGCTCGAAGTGCTGGTGGCGCTGGTCATCGTCGGCACGGCGCTGGGCGCGTCGCTGCGCGCCATCGGCAGCCTGACGCAGAACAGCGACGGCCTGCGCAGCACGATGATGGCCACCTGGTCGGCCGAGAACCGCCTGGCGCAGATCCGGCTCGCGCACACCTTTCCCGCCGTCGGCCGCACGTCGTTCGACTGCCCGCAGGGCGACCTGCAGCTGGTGTGCGAAGAGGAGGTGATCCTGTCGCCGAACCCGCTGCTGCGCCGCGTGGAGGTGTCGGTGCACGACACGGCGCATCCCGAGCGGCGCATCGTCAAGCTCGTGCAGCTGGTGCTCAAATGACCCGGCGCGAACGCGACATGCACGGCTTCACGCTGGTCGAGCTGCTGGTGGCGATCACGATCCTGGCCATCGTCGCCGTGCTGGGCTGGCGGGGGCTGGACAGCATCGTCCGCTCGCGCGTGTCGCTGACGCAGCAGATGGACCACAACCGCGGCAGCCAGCTGGCCTTCGCGCAGATGCAGAGCGACCTGGAACAGCTGGCCGGCGCGGACAGCGTCGGCACGCGCCGCAACCTGGTGGCCGACAACCAGCGGCTGATCTTCGTGCGCACGGTCGCGCCGGAAGCGGGCGCCACGCTGCTGGTGGTGGTGAGCTACCGCGTGCGCGACGGCGTGCTGACGCGGCGCGAGTCGGCCGGCACGCGCGAACTGGCGCAGCTCGATGCGCTGTGGCAGGCGGCGCTGTCGGACAGCGATCCGGCGCGCGGCGTGGCGCTGCAGTCGGACGTCACCGGCATGGCCGTGCGGCTGTGGCGAGACGATGCGTGGCAGCTGCCGGACAATACGGGCAGTACGTCATCGGCCACCGGCAGCACCGGTAGCACAACCACCACGACGACCACGACCGGCGTGCCGACGGGCCTGGAAATGTCGCTGCGGCTGCGCAGCGAGCCGAACCCGCTGGTGAAGGTCATGCTGCTGGGAGCGACGTGATGCGTACCTTGCGCACGCTCAGGCGCCAGCGCGGCGTGGCCGTCGTCACGGCGCTGCTGCTCACCACGCTGGCCGTGACGATCGTCGCCAGCCTGTTCTGGCAGCAGCAGGTGCAGGTGCGCTCGATGGAAAACCAGCGGCTGCACCTGCAGACGCGGTGGATCCTGCGCGGCGCGCTGGACTGGGCGCGGCTGATCCTGCGCACGGACGGCCAGGGATCGCTGACGACGGTGGAGAATGGCGTGTGGGCCACGCCGCTGGCGGAAACGCGGCTGGACGATTACGTCGAACGCGAGCGGCTGCAGAACGAGGATTACAACGCCACGCTGAAGGGCCGGATTTACGATGCGCAGTCGCGTTACAATCTGGCCAACCTGGTCAACGGCGCCAACGACGTGCGGGCATTCGGCCGCCTGCTGGGCGCGCTGCAGCTCGATAGCGGCCTGGCGCAGGCGGCCGCCCAGCTGGTGACGAAGGGCGCCACGGCGACGGCCGCGACAGGCGGCTCGCAGACGCTGGCGATCCAGCGCGTGGACGACCTGGCCGCGGCGGGCTTCGCGCCGGCCGCCATCGAGCGGCTGCGCGACTATGTCGTCGTGCTGCCGGTGGGCGAGGGCGTCAACGCGAACACGGCGCCGGCCGAAGTGCTGATGGCGGTCGTCGACAATCTGTCGTTGTCGACGGCGCAGACGCTGGTGGCGGCGCGCAAGAGCACGAGCTTCAGCAGCGCCGGCGCGTTCACGCAGGCCGCCGGCGGCGGCACGCTGCTGACGACGGTCGTCGTGCGCAGCAACTACTTCCTCGTGCTGAGCCAGGTGCAGCTGGACCGGGCGTCGCTGGAATCGTGGGCGTTGATCAAGCGGCTCGAGCGCGAGAGGAATTCGCTGACGAGCCTCGTGTGGATCAGGGAAATTTAACGAAAGCAGGCGATTTGACGACACTTTATATAAGCTACCCGGCCCGCGCGGCGGCCGGCGACAACGGCGCCGCCTGCACGTGGGCGCTGCTGGGCGATGGCGGCAACGTGATGCAGCAGGGCGCCGGCGCGCTGGGCAAGCTGGCCGACCTCGTCGCAGGCAGCCGCAAGGTCGTGCTGCTGCTGGCCGCGGCCGACGTGACGCTGCTGCGCGTGACCGTGCCGCCGCTGACGGGTGCCCGGCTCAAGGCCGCGCTGCCCAACCTCGTCGAGGAACACGTGCTGGGCGACACTGCGGACTGCGTGTTTGCCGTCGGCCCCGCGCAGCCGGGTACCGCCGAACGCACGGTCGCCGTCGTGCAGCGGGCGTGGATCGAAGTGCTGGTCAAGGCGCTGGTGGCGCAGGGCGCCCGCAACGTGGCCGCGTTGCCCGCGCAACTGTGCCTGCCGCTGGCGCCGGGCGGCGTGTCGGCGGCGCTCGTCAACGATGCGGCGGGCCTGGAGCTGACGCTGCGCGCCGGCCCGTACGACGGCATGGGCCTGACGCTGCCGGCCGATGCGGCAGGCGCACTGCAGGCCGTGCGCGCGCTGGCCGGCGAAGCGCCGGTGACGCTGTACGTGCCGGCGGCGCAGCGCCCGCAGTTCGAAACGCTGGCGACGGCGGTGCCGGGCATCGCGCTGGAAGACGACCACTGGGCGCACCGGATTGCCGCCGCCCGCGCCGTGCAGCTGGACCTGGCAACGGGCATCGCGTCGGCCAGCGGCGCGCGGGCGCAGGCATGGCGCCGCTGGCGCTGGCCGCTGCGCGTGGCCGTGCTGGCCGTACTGGTCAACATCGTGGCCGTCAACGTGGAGTGGTTGCGCATGAAGCAGGAGGCGGACGCCGTGCGGCTGTCGATGGTGCAGATCTTCCGCGCCGCCTACCCGAACGAAAAAGTGCTGCTGGACCCGGCCGCGCAGATGCGCAGCAACCTGGCGCGCGCCAGGGCGGCCGGCGGCGGCGTGGCACCGGACGAATTCACGGCGCTGGCCGCCGCGTTCGGCGAGGCGCTGCAGGCGCTGCCGCGGCGCGACGTGATCGCCAGCCTCGATTACCGCGACCGCGCGCTGACCATCAAGCTGAAACCGAACACGGTGGACGGCGGCGCCCTGGCGCAGGTGCAGGCGGCATTGACGCCGCGCGGCCTGGCGCTGACGGAAACGGGCGCCGGCGTGTGGCAACTGCGCGCCGGCGGACGCTGAACGGACATGAGCATGAAAAAACTGAACGACTCCATCAACGACCTGCGCGGCAGCGTGGCGGCCTTCTGGTCGGCGCGCACGGAACAGGAGCGCCGCTTCCTCGCCGTGGGCGGCGCCGTCGTCGGCCTGGCGCTGGTGTACGGGCTGCTGATCGACCCGGCGCTGTCGGGCCGCGAGCGGCTGCGCAAGGACCTGCCGCAACTGCGCCAGGATGCCGCCGAACTGCAGGCGCTGGCCACGCAGGCCGCGCAGTTCGATGCGCAGCCGCCGGTACAGGTGGCGCCGGTGACGCGCGATGCGCTCGCCGCCACGCTGGCGGCGCAGGGCCTGAAGCCGCAGAACCTGGCCGTCACCGGCGACTACGTCAAGACGGATTTCAAGGACGTGCCGTTCGCCGCCGTCGTCACGTGGCTCGATGCCGCGCGGCGCGACAGCCGGCTGGCCGTCGTCGAAGCCACCTTCACGGCGCTCGACGGGACGGACAACGCCAGCGCGGGCCAGGTGGATGCCGTGCTGACGCTGCGCCAGGCATCGGGCAGCCGATGAGGCGCGCCGGATTGTGGCTGCTGGCGATCGTGCTGACGGCCGCGCTGACGCTGCTCGTGTTCTTCCCCGCCGCCTGGGTGGCGGCGGCGGTCGAACGGAACACGGGCGGCCGGCTGACGCTGGGCGATGCGCAGGGCACGCTGTGGCGCGGCTCGGCCTTTGTCGGCGGCGCGGCGGGCCGTGGCGGCGCGGTGACGCCGCTGCTGCCGGGCCGCTTCGCCTGGAAGCTGTCGCCGCTGTCGCTGCTGGGCAGTGTGCGCCTGTCGCTGGAGAATCCCGCTGCGCTGACGCAGCCGGTGCAGGTCACCGGTTCGTGGAAGCAGTGGCAGCTCAGCCCCGCCGCATTGCGGTTGCCGGCGGACGGCCTGGCGGGCCTGGGCGCGCCCTTGAATACGCTGGCGCTGACCGGCCGCCTGCAGCTGGGATGGACGTCGCTGCAACTGGCGCTGGTGGAGCGCAACGTGGCCGTCACCGGCGTCACCACGCTGCAGATGGCGGACATGTCGTCGCGCCTCGCGCCGGTGCGGCCGCTGGGCAGCTACCAGCTGGCGCTGGACTGGCAGGGCCAGCGCGCCGGCGTGGTACTGAAAACGGATAAAGGTCCGCTGCTGCTGTCCGGCACCGGGCAATTGAACAACGGCCGGCTGCAGTTCTCCGGCCAGGCCGACGTGGCGGCCGGCTACGAAGACACGCTGGGCAACCTGCTCAACCTGCTGGGCCAGCGTCGCATGGTCGGCGGCAAAAACATCATCGCACTCGAGTTCAGATAATGAAAAACCAGTCAGCTAGCAAATCCCAACTCCCTGCGCTGCGGCGCTTCTCCGCCGCGGCCATGCTGTGCTGCGTGCTGTCCTCGTCGATGGGCCCGGCGTGGGCCGCGCCGCAGGACGAAGCCGCGCTGAACTTCGTCGGTGCCGACATCGAATCCGTCATCAAGGCGGTGGGCCACTACACCAACATCACGTTCCTGATCGACCCGCGCGTGAAGGGCACCATCACGCTGGTGTCGGAACATTCGATCAGCAAGTCGCAGGCCTTTGCGCTGCTGACCTCCGCGCTGCGGCTGCAGGGGTACGCGATCGTCAGCGGCGACGGCTACGCCAAGGTGGTGCCGGAAGCGGAAGCGAAGCTGCAGGCCACGCCGACCGTCGTGCGGGGCCAGGGTGCGCCGGCCGGCGACCAGGTGGCCACGCAGGTGTTCCAGCTCAATCACGAGTCGGCCGCCAGCCTGGTGCAGGTGCTGCGCCCGCTGATCTCGACCAATAACACGATCAACGCGAACCCCGGCAACAACACGCTGGTGATCACCGACTATGCCGACAACCTGAAGCGCCTGTCGAAGATCATCGCCGCGATGGACACGCCGGCCGCGTCGGACATGGACGTGATCCCGGTCCGCTACGCGATCGCCAGCGACATCGCCACGATGATCAACAAGCTGATGGAACCGGGCGCCGCGGGCAGCGATGCCGCCAACCGCGTGTCCGTGCTGGCCGATCCGCGCACCAACTCGCTGGTGCTGCGCGCCCCGTCGGTGGCGCGCGCCAACCTGGCCAAGTCGCTGATCGCCAAGCTGGACCAGCCGACGACGCAATCGGGCAATGTGCACGTGGTGTACCTGAAGAACGCCGATGCGACGGCGCTGGCGGAAACGCTGCGCGCCGTGGTCTCCGGCGAAGCGCCGGCACAGAACCAGGGCACCGGCACCAACAATTCGCTGAACAACCAGGCGACCATGCAGACGGGCGCCAACAACACCATCGGCCAGACCGGTTCGACGACGGGCGCGTCGTCCGGCCCGACCAATCCGGCGCTGTCGGCAAACCGCACCGGCACGCAGCAGACCGGCAGCAGCAGCGCCGGCTTCATCCAGGCCGACGCATCGACCAACACGCTGATCATCACGGCGCCGGAATCGATCTACCGCAACCTGCGCGCCGTCATCGACCAGCTGGACGTGCGCCGCGCCCAGGTCTACCTGGAAGCGCTGATCGTCGAAGTCTCGGCCGACAAGGCCTCCGAGTTCGGCGTGCAGTGGGTGGGCGCCTCGGGCAACAGCAACAGCGAATACCGCATCGGCGGCCTGCAGTCGTTCTCCAGCGGCGGCAACAACCTGGTCAACGTCTACAACGGCACCGCCTCGCCGAGCAACGGCCTGACGGTCGGCATCTTCAAGCAGCTGGCCGACGGCAAGTTCGGCCTGGGCGCCGTGGCGCACACGCTGGAATCGACGGGCGACGGCAATATCCTGTCGACGCCGAACATGATCACGCTGGACAACGAAGTGGCGACGATCCGCGTCGGCCAGAACGTGCCGATCCTGACCGGCCAGTTCACCACCACGTCCGGCACCAACACCAATCCGTTCCAGACCATCGATCGCAAGGACGTGGGCGTGGTGCTGAAGGTGCGGCCGCAGATTTCCGAGGGCGGCACGATCAAGCTGGCCATCTACAACGAATCGTCGTCGGTGGACCAGTCGACGCTGACGGCCACCGCCGGCATCACGCTGAACACGCGCGTCATCGAGAACAACGTCATCGCCGACGACGGCCAGATCATCGTGCTGGGCGGCCTGATCGAGGACCGCGCATCGGACAGCGTGGAGAAGATCCGCGGCCTGGGCGACATCCCCGTGCTGGGCAACCTGTTCAAGTACAACACGCGCTCGCGCAAGAAGACCAACCTGATGGTGTTCCTGCGCCCGGTGGTCATCCGCAGCAAGGAGCAGAGCATGAGCCTGGCCGCCGACCGCTACGACTACATGCGCGCGTCCGGTGCCGAGATCAAGCCGAGCGACACGATCCTGCTGAAGCAATTGGGCCAGCCGACGCTGCCGCCGCTGGTCAACGGCGTGCCGTCCGGTTCGCCGACGCTGGCCGCGCCGGTGCCGCCGGCACCGCTGCCGCTGCGCGCACCGGGTGCCGCCGTTCCTGCCACCGTGCCGGCGCAGCCGTCGCCAACGAACCAGTGATGACGCGGCATGAATAACCTACTTCCCTACGCGTTTGCCCGCGATTTCCTGGTGCTGGCCCGCGGCGAACGCGATGGCACGGTGGAAGTGCTCGTGTCGAACGCCACGGCGCCGGCCGCGATCGCCGAGGTGTCGCGCCGCTTCGGCCGGATTCAACTGAAGCCGCTGCCGCGCGCCGAACTCGATGCGGCGATCGCTGCCGCCTATGCGGGCGCGGGCGGCGACGTGTCGCAGGTGGCCGACGAATTCGATGCCGACCTCGATCTGACCAAGCTGCTGCAGGACGTGCCGGCCATCGAGGACCTGCTGGAATCGTCCGACGATGCGCCCGTCATCCGCATGATCAATGCGCTGCTGACGCAGGCACTGCGCGAAGGCGCGTCCGACATCCACGTGGAGCCGTTCGAGCAGATCTCCGTGGTGCGTTTTCGCATCGACGGCGCGCTGCGCGACATCGTCAAGCCGAGAAAGGCCATCCACGGTTCGCTGATCTCGCGGATCAAGATCATGGCGCAGCTGGACATCGCCGAGAAACGCCTGCCGCAGGATGGCCGCATCACGCTGCGCGTGGGCGGCAAGCCGGTGGACGTGCGCGTGTCGACGCTGCCGACGGGTCACGGCGAACGGGCCGTGCTGCGTCTGCTGGACAAGGAGGCGGGCCGCCTCGACCTGCAGCACCTGGGCATGAGCGAACCGATGCTGGCCGAGTTCAACGGCCTGCTGGCGCAGCCGCACGGCATCGTGCTGGTCACCGGACCGACCGGTTCCGGTAAAACCACCACGCTGTACGCCGCGCTGTCGCTGCTGAACTCGACGACGACGAACATCCTCACCGTCGAAGACCCGATCGAATACGACCTGGCCGGCGTCGGCCAGACGCAGGTCAATTCGCGCATCGACATGACGTTCGCGAAGGCGCTGCGGGCGATCCTGCGGCAGGATCCCGACGTGATCATGATCGGCGAGATCCGCGACCTGGAAACGGCGCAGATCGCCGTGCAGGCTTCGCTGACGGGCCACCTCGTGCTGGCCACGCTGCACACCAACGATGCGCCGTCCGCCGTCACGCGGCTGCTGGACATGGGCATCGAGCCGTTCCTGCTGTCGTCGTCGCTGCTGGGCGTGCTGGCGCAGCGACTCGTGCGCAAGCTGTGCCCCGTCTGCAAAACGTTCGACGGCAGCCAGTGGCAGGCTGTCGGCTGCGGCGAGTGCGGCCATACGGGCTACCAGGGCCGCGTCGGCATCTACGAGCTGCTGCAGACGACGGAAACGATCCGCGCGCAGATCCACAACCGCGCCTCCGAGGCCGACGTGCGCACGGCGGCGCTGGAAGACGGCATGACGACAATGCGCGAGGATGGCGAACGGTGGCTGGCCAACGGCACCACCACGCTGGCCGAGCTGCTGCGCGTGGCGAAGGACTAATGAAGTGAAAGCTTACTGATGCCGGCATTCCGCTATGAAGCCGTCGATGCGGGCGGCGCCACGAGGAAGGGCGTCGTCAATGCCGACAGCGCCCGTTCCGCCCGCGCCGACCTGCGTGCACAGGGACTCGTCCCCATCACAGTCGATACCATCGCGGCGCAGGTCGATGCCAGCGGCGTGTCGGCGCGGCGCGGCTTCGGCGAAAAACTGTCGACGACGGAGCTGGCCCTGTTCACCCGCCAGCTGGCCAGCCTGCTGCAGGCGGGGCTGCCGCTGGAGCAGGCGTTTACCGCGCTGCTGGAACAGGCCGAGCGGCCGTACGTGCGCGACCTGATCGCGTCGATCCGTTCGGAAGTGATCGGCGGCGCATCGTTGTCCGCCGTGCTGGCGCGGCATCCGCGCGACTTCGCCGAGATCTACCGGGCGCTGGTCGCGTCGGGCGAGCAGATCGGCCAGCTGTCGCGCGTGCTGGCGCGGCTGGCCGACTACATCGAGCGGCGCAATGCGCTGGTGCAGAAGGTGCGGCTGGCGTTCACGTATCCGGCCATCGTCACGGTGGTTGCGTTCTCGATCGTGATCTTCCTGCTCACTTACGTGGTGCCGCAGATCGTGTCCGTGTTCGCCAACACGAAGCAGAAGCTGCCGGTGCTGACGATCATCATGCTGGCCGTGTCGGACTTCGTCCGCAACTACGGGCTGATCGTGCTGGTGCTGCTGGTCGGCGCGTGGTTCACGTGGCGGCGCGCGCTGCAGAACATCGCGCTGAAGACGCGCTGGCACACATGGCTGCTGACGGCGCCCCTGTACGGCAAGTTCGAGCGCAGCCTGAACACGTCGCGCTTTGCCAGCACGCTGGCGATCACCACCGGCTCCGGCGTGCCGATCCTGCGCGCGCTGGAAACGAGCCGCGACACGCTGTCGAACGTGGCGATGCGCCAGCTGGTCGAAGAGGCCAGCGACGCGGTGCGCGAAGGCGTCAGCCTGGCGCGGGCGCTGTCGGCGCAGAAGCACTTCCCGCCGATGCTGATCCACATGATCCGCGCCGGCGAAATCACCGGCGAGCTTCCGGCCATGCTGGAGCGCGCCGCTGCCGCGCAGGAGGCGGACCTGGAACGCCGCACGCTGACGATCGCCGGCCTGCTGGAGCCCGCGCTGATCCTGGCGATGGGCGTGGTGGTGCTGCTGATCGTGCTGGCCGTGCTGATGCCGATTATCGAAATCAACCAGCTGGTGCGTTGATGATGGAGACCGAATGAACCGCTTACCTTTTTTGGCCACGCTGGCCGCCGTCGTGGCGCTGACCGCGTCCGTCGCTTACTGGAGCCTGCAGCTGTTCAAGCCGGCGCAGCGGCCGATCGCTGCACCGCCCGTGCAGGAGGCGGCACCGCCGTCGATGGATGCCGCGCGCGGCCTGTTCGGCGGGCAGGTGGCTGTCGCCGCCGTCAGCACGTATCAGCTGCGCGGTGTCGTGGCGGCCCGCAATGGCCAGCGCAGCGTGGCGATCATTTCCGCCAACGGCGAGCCGCCGAAGGCCTACCCGGTCGGCAAGGAAGTCGCCGCCGGCATCACCGTGCAGGACGTGCAGCCCCGCTTCGTGACGCTGCTGGAAGGCGGCGTGTCGAAACGCCTCGACCTGCCGCCGGACGATGGCGCCTCGATGACGACGACGGCCGCGCTGCCGGCCGTCGTCCGCGCCGCCCCGCTGCCGCAGCAACCGCAACCCGCTCCCACGCCATCGGCCACACCGATGGTCACACCGCCACCCGGCACGCCGGTCGGCCCGCCAGGCCAGGTCGCACCGGTGCAGACCGCCCCCGCCCAGCGCCCCGCCACGTCTCAATAAAAAAAACCGGTGACAGGCTCCAATTTCCAGGAAATATTTCCGGAAAAATGGAGCCTGTCACCGGTTTTCCGGCAACTATTCAGTCGTCGGGATCGGCTTTCAGTTTGGCCCTGGCAATCGCCCGCTTGTCGGCCTGCCGCTCGGCGGACTTGCTCCGCTCGTGCGGGCCGGCGGCGCGGGACTTCGCCAGCGCCGCGAACGGATTGCGCGGCTTGGCGAACGATTGCGACGGCTCGATTCGGATGCGCATCTTCTGCCGGGTTGCCAGGGCCTTGTTCGCCATGATCGTTAGAGGACGTACCGCGAAAGATCCTCGTTGACCGACAGCGCTTCCAGCCGCTGATTGACATAGTCGGCATCGATGACGAGGCGCGTGTCGCCCGTCTCGGTGGCCGTGAACGAGATCTCTTCCAGCAGCTTTTCCATCACCGTGTACAGCCGGCGGGCGCCGATGTTTTCGGTGCGCTCGTTGACCTGGTAGGAGATCTCCGCCAGCCGCGTGATGCCGGCCGGCAGGAATTCCAGCGTCACGCCTTCGGTGGCGAGCAACGCTTCGTACTGGCGCGTCAGGCACGCGTCGGTGCTGGTCAGGATGCGTTCGAAGTCGGCGATCGACAGCGATTCCAGTTCCACGCGGATCGGGAAGCGGCCCTGCAGCTCCGGGATCAGGTCGGACGGCTTGGCCAGGTGGAAGGCGCCGGAGGCAATGAACAGGATGTGGTCCGTCTTGATCATGCCGTACTTGGTGTTGACCGTCGTGCCTTCGACCAGCGGCAGCAGGTCGCGCTGCACGCCGGCGCGCGACACGTCGGCGCTGCCCGACTCCGAGCGGGACGCGATCTTGTCCACCTCGTCCAGGAACACGATGCCGTTCTGTTCGACGATCTGGATGGCCTTCTGCTTCATCTCGTCCTCGTTGACGAGCTTGGCCGCTTCTTCGTCCAGCAGCAGCTTCATCGCCTCGCGCACCTTGATCTTGCGGGCTTTCTTGCGGCCGCCGCCGACGCCGGCAAACATCGACTTGATCTGCTCCGTCATCTCTTCCATGCCGGGCGGCGCCATGATTTCCATCTGCGGCGCCTGCTCGGCCAGTTCGATCTCGATTTCCTTGTCGTCCAGCTCGCCCTGGCGCAGCCGCTTGCGGAACGTCTGGCGGGTGGTGTCCTTTTCGGTCGGCTCGGTGGCGGCCGCATCGCGGAAGCCGAAGTCGCGCGGCGCCGGCAGCAGGATGTCGAGGATGCGGTCTTCCGCCGCATCTTCGGCGCGGGCGCGCACCTTGGCCATCTCGGCCTGGCGCGTCTGCTTGACGCCGATGTCGATCAGGTCGCGGATGATGGTATCGACGTCGCGGCCCACGTAGCCCACTTCGGTGAACTTGGTGGCCTCGACCTTGATGAACGGCGCATCGGCCAGCTTGGCCAGCCGGCGCGCGATCTCCGTCTTGCCGACGCCCGTCGGGCCGATCATCAGGATGTTCTTCGGCGTGATTTCATGGCGCAGCGGCTCTTCCACCTGCTGGCGGCGCCAGCGGTTGCGCAGCGCGATGGCCACGGCTTTCTTTGCCTTGCCCTGGCCGACGACGTGCTTGTCGAGTTCTCCGACGATTTCCTGCGGTGTCATGTTCATGGCGGTTCCGTTCAGTCCAGGGTTTCGATGATGTGCGACAGATTCGTGTAGATGCACAGTTCGCCGGCGATCGTCAGCGCTTTCTTGACGATCTCTTCCGGCGCCAGTTCCGTGTTCTCGAACAGGGCCTTGGCGGCCGACTGCGCATACACGCCGCCCGAGCCGATCGCGCCGATGCCGTCTTCCGGTTCCAGCACGTCGCCGTTGCCGGTGATGATCAGCGTCGATTCCGCATCGGCCACCAGCAGCATCGCTTCCAGCCGGCGCAGCACGCGGTCGGTGCGCCAGTCCTTGGCCAGTTCGACCGAGGCGCGCAGCAGGTTGCCCTGGTGTTTTTCCAGCTTGCCCTCGAAGCGGTCGAGCAGCGTGAACGCATCGGCGGTGCCGCCGGCAAAGCCGCACAGGACCTTGCCCTGGTACAGCTTGCGCACCTTGCGGGCCGAGCCCTTCATGACGATATTGCCCAGCGTGACCTGGCCGTCGCCGCCCAGCGCGACCTGCTTGCCGCGGCGGACGGAGAGGATCGTGGTGCCGTGAAATTGTTCCATAGTTGCCTCTAGTGAAGACGTCAGCCGCAAAAATGGGGTTGGAAGAGCAAATTGCAAGCCGGCCGGACGGCCAGCCCGGCACGCCGGCTCAGTACCGGTGCGGCAGCAACCTGGCTACACTGCCATAACCGAGAAGCCGCAGCAAGGCCGCCACCAGGTGATTCAGCTCGCGCAGTTCGATGCGGCGGCCATTGCCTGCCAGGTCCTGCAGCGCGGCCAGCAGCTGGCCGGCGGCACCGGGTTCGATGCGCACGAGACGCGAACAATCCAGCACCAGCGCCGGCCGCTGCCCCGCATAGGCGCGCAGCGCGGCGGCCAGGCCGGCCGTTTCGCCCGCCACCACGGCCGGCAGCAGGTAGCGGTCGGCGGCCGGCGCGGCCGCTTCCTTGCGGGTATGGGCGATCCGGCCGGGCGGCGTGAACGATGGCGGCGACACTTCGAACGTCACGCAATAATCCATCGCCGCCTCGTCGAAATCCTTTTCCCGGTCGAGCAGGCGCAGCAGTTCGAGCCGCAGCAGCCACGGTGCCGGACCGCCGTCGCGCCGGCCCACGTCCAGCAGCAGCCCGACCCTGGCCAGCAGGCTCTCCGCGCCGGCCAGCATCAGTTCGCGCTCCGGCGGCACGCTGCGCAGCGCGTCGTGCAGCAGCGCGCAACCGTCCGGGGCCACGGCCGCCACGCGGGAAAAATCCAGCCGCAGCGCGGGCGCCGCCGCGGCCAGCTCGCCGATGCGGGCGATCTGCGCCGCCGCGGTGGCGTCCAGCACGCCGGACAGCGCCACGGTCGGCATCACGCCGCTGTACTGCCCGGTGCCGTTGGCGGGCGGCCGCCATGGCGGCGGCGACGTTTCAAACGTGCTGACGTAGTCGATGGCCAGGCTGTCGAAAGCCTCCTGGCGGCCGGTGGCCTGGTACAGGTCGAACAGCATCCACCATGCGGTGCGGTCCGGACTGCCCGCGACATGGGCGGCCACCGCTTCGGCCAGCAGCTGGCAGGCGGCGTCGGCATCGCCATTGGCGTACAGGATCGCCACCTCCTCGACCAGCGGCGCGCTTTCCGCGGCGGCCGCTTCGGCCGGGAGATCGTCTTCGTCGAGCAGCTCGGTGACAGCCTCGTCCAGCACCGGCACGTCGGGATCGTCGTTGGCCGGCACGGGCAGGGGGCGGGGCGGCCGCCGGAAGGCCGGTTCCGCCGTGTTGAACATGGCGGCGGCCATCTCGGCCTCGATGGCGTCGATCTTCAGCACCGTGGCGCGGGCGGTATCGCGCTGCGCATCCAGTCCGGCCTGGGCGCGCTGGCGCAGCAGCTCGCTGTCGGCGGCCAGGCGGGCGTAGGCCTCCCCGTCATCGTCGTCGATGGCGCCGGGGGGCTTTTTGCGGAAAAGGGAGAGGAGTCCCATGCCGGTAGTGTAGCCGAAGGGCAAGCCACGGCAGGGCACGGTAGAGCGTAAATAAATGAAAAGGCGGACATGAAAAAAGCACGCCGCAGCGTGCTTTTTCACCGGGCGACGGATGGATCAGTCGCCGTACAGCTTTTGCTTCAGTTCGCGGCGCTGCTGCGCTTCCAGCGACAGCGTGGCCGTCGGCCGGGCGATCAGGCGGGGCACGCCGATCGGTTCGCCCGTTTCCTCGCACCAGCCGTATTCGCCGCTGTCGATCGACACGATCGACTGCTGCACTTTCTTCAGCAGCTTGCGTTCGCGGTCGCGGGTGCGCAGTTCCAGCGCGTGCTCTTCCTCGATCGTGGCGCGGTCGGCCGGATCGGGCACCAGCACCGTTTCCCGCAGGTGTTCGGTGGTTTCGCCGGCGTTTTTCAGCAGTTCCTTTTCCAGGTCCTGCAGCTTTGCCTTGAAGAAGGCCAGTTGAGCCGGATTCATATAATCCTTGTCGCTCATCGCCAGAATTTCTTCTTCGGTGAGGATAGGCGCTTCCGCTGGGGATTTATTTGTTTTGGTCATGACTTCGCTTACCTTCGATACGACAGAGTTTTCAAATTCCAGCCGGGAGGCCGCACAGGCCTGGACCGGGCGCGGCCCACAAAAATCCGGGTTAGTTTATACCAGACATTGTTCCAAACCGCGAACAAAGATGTCTTTCGGAAGATTTTTGCCGATAAACACCATTTTGCTGCCACGCACGTCGGTGTCGCCCCATTTGGCGCCCAGGTCGCTGCCCATCAGCTGGTGCACGCCCTGGAAGACGACCTTGCGCTCCGCACCGTCCATCCACAATACGCCTTTGTAGCGCAACATGCGAGGGCCGTACACATTGACCAGGCCGCCCAGGAATTCGTCCAGCTTGGCCGAGTCGAACGGCCGGTCGCTCTTGAACGTGAACGCGGCGATGTCGTCGGTGTGGTGACCGTGGTGGTGGTCATGATGGTGGCTCGGGTGGTCGCAGTGTTCGCCGTGCTCGTGATCGTGCTCGTGATGCTCGTGCTCCTCGGCCGCCAGGAAATCCGGATCCAGTTCCAGCTTCTCGTTCAGGTTGAAGCCTTTCAGATCCAGCACCTCCGTGATCGGCGTGTTGCCGAAGTCGGAGCGGCCGATCGGCGCGCGCGGGTTGATGCGGCGGATGCGGGTGGTCAGCGCGGCCAGCGCGGCTTCATCGACCAGATCGGTTTTCGAGAACAGGATCTTGTCCGCGAAGCCCACCTGGCGCTGCGCCTCTTCGTTGTCGTCCAGCTGGGCCATCGCGTGGCGGGCATCGACGACGGTGACGATGGCGTCCAGCAGGTAGTGGCTGCCCACTTCCTCGTCGACGAAGAAGGTCTGCGCGACGGGGCCGGGATTGGCCAGGCCCGTCGTTTCGATGACGACACGGTCGAACGCGATCTCGCCGGCGGCGCGCTTCTTCGCCAGGTCGGACAGGCCGATGATCAGGTCGCCCCGCACCGTGCAGCAGATGCAGCCGTTGTTCATCTCGACGATCTGCTCGCGGCTTTCCTGCACGAGGATCTCGTTGTCGATGTTTTCCTGGCCGAATTCGTTTTCGATGACGGCGATCCGCATGCCGTGGTTTTCACGGAGGATGCGGTTCAGCAGGGTGGTTTTGCCGGCGCCGAGGAAGCCGGTCAGGATGGTGGTCGGAATCAGGGACATATCGCTTGCCGGTAACAGAATCGGCCGATTATGCCGGATTTCCAATTACGCTGTCCAACACGTGTATTGATGTGTATCAGCAGGCGATTCCGCCCACCTGCGCTTATTTTGGCTTGGCGCGGGGATGGGCCTTGTCGTACACCTGGGCCAGGTGCTGGAAATCCAGCGCCGTGTACACCTGCGTCGACGTGATGCTGCTGTGGCCCAGCATTTCCTGCACGGCGCGCAGGTCGCCGGACGACTGCAGCACGTGCGAGGCGAACGAATGCCGCAGCATGTGCGGGTGCACGTGCACGGCCGCGCCGGTGGCCAGCGCATGATTTTTCAGCCGCATCTGCACGACGCGGGGCGACACCCGGATGCCCCGTTCGCTGACGAACAGCGCGGCGCTGCCATCGGACGGGGCAGGGCGCACGTTCAGCCACGCCGCCAGCGCATCGAGCGCGGCCGTGCCGACGGGCACGCGGCGCATCTTGTTGCCCTTGCCGGTGACGACCACTTCGCCGTTGTCCCGCTCCAGCCAGCCGGCCGAGGCCGGCACATTGCCGGTGGCTTTCATATAGTGCAGGTCCAGGCTGCACAGCTCGGACACCCGCAGGCCGCTGGAATACAGCAGCTCGAACATGGCCGTATTGCACAACTCGGATGGGGTGGGGGCGGCAGCTGCCTGGCGGGCCGGCGTGGCCACCAGTTGCACGGCGTCGTCGACGGACAGTGCCTTCGGCAGGCTTTTCGGGCGCTTGGGCGCGCGCACGCCTTCCACGGGATTGGCGGCCAGCGGCGTCTGCCCGGCCAGCCAGTTGAAGAAACCCCGCCAGCCGGACAGCTTGCGGGCGATCGACCGGCCCTGCTGGCCGGCCGCGTGCAGCCTGGCGGCGAAGCGGCGGATGTCGGCGTGGCCGATGGCCGTCAATGGTGTGTCACCGGCCAGCGTGGCCAGTTCGGCCAGGTCGCGGCCGTAGGCTTCCACCGTGCGCGGGGACAGCTTGCGCTGCGTGGCCAGGTGGCGCAGCCAGGCGGCAACGTGGTCCGCGCCGCCCGTCATGGTGTCAGGCCAGCAGCGGCGCCAGGGCCACGCTGGCCGTCTCGCCGATGTGGACGAGGAAGTCGGTGGCCATCAGCGACGTGAAGCGTTCCGGATCGGGCGAACCCATGATCAGCAGGCCGAACGCCGGACCCTTGCTGCCCGGCGCGCGCAGCGCGACGATGACGGCCGACTTGATCGACGGCGCATCGTCCAGCCAGCGGACGGCTTCGAAATCGTTGTTGCTGCCGCAGTAGGGTGCCGCCAGGCTGTTGGCGAACAGGCGGGCATCCTCGGAAACACCGGCCGCATACCATTCGCCGGCCGCGGCGGGAGCCACATTGAACAGGCGCAGCGTGGCGGCCGGCACGTTGAAGCTGGCCTTCAGGCCTTCGGTGACGGCGCGCGGCATGGCGGCCACGTCGCGCTCGCGCAGCAGCGACTGGTTCCAGCTGTGGAAGCGGTTGGCGATGCCCTGGTTTTCCACGGCGTGGCGGTTCAGCTCGGCAAGGCGCAGTTCCAGCACCTTGTACTTCTCGCGCATCACTTCCATCTGCCGCTCCTGCAGCGAGACGGCGCGCCCCATCAGCGGACTGGACAGCCGCACATCGCCCAGCAGGTTGGCATGCTCTTCGAAGAAATGGGGATGGTCTGTGAGGTACTGCGCCACAGCGGCGGAATCCAGGATAGCGGTCATGGTCGTCGAATTCAAATAAGGCAAGCGACATTCTAACCGACGGGCAACAGAATCAGCGGCCCTTCGGCCGCGCCATAAAAAAAGGCGCCCCGGCCAACGGCCCGGAGCGCCTCCCCCCTCCCCCTCAGAAGTTGTGGTGGATGCCCAGCGCGTAGTGGTTCTGGTCCACGTCGTCGCGGTCGGTGACGAGATACGGCGTTTTCTTCTGCGCCACGTCCACATAAAGATAGGTGCGCGGCGACAGGCTGTACTCGTAGCCCACCGACGCCTGCTTGGTTTTCAGCACGCCATCCGGCTTCTTCTGCCCGTAGCCGGCCAGGATCTTGCCCGCGCCGATCGTGTAGTTCAGGCCCAGCACCCACGCATCCGTATCGGTGTTGGTGAACAGCGTGTGGCTCTGGTCCTGCCGCTGGTACGAGCCCATCAGCTTGAGTGCCGCCAGCGGCTTGTACGAGGCCGCCACCGACCACAGTTTCGATTCCACGCCATTGCGCTCGGCCGCCAGCATCGCGGCGAACGGGCCGTTCGTGTAGGTGGCGCTGATGGAATACGGATTGGCCGATGCCTTGGCGTTGGCCGCATATTGCGGCGCGGCCGCCGTGCCCTTGCCGATGATGGCCGGATTGCCGTTGGCTTCCTTGGTGGCCACGGTGACATTGACCTGGAAGCCGTTCCATACGGGCGAGTTGTAGAACGCGCCGTTGGAGAAGCGGTTGGCCGAGTTGCCAGCCACGCTGAGCGGGTCGCTGGTATAGCCGGCCACCTGCAGGTTGGTCTGGTAACCGGCCACGTTGGGCAGGCCGGACCACGGTTCGAAGGCCATCACGGATTCCTGGAACGCCGTCAGCCCGCGGCCCAGCCGCGCCGTGCCGAAGGCGCCCTGCAGGCCCACCCGGCTCTGGCCCTGGAACAGCGGCCGCACATTGCTTTCGAACGTGCCGGTGTCCGGCTCATAGCGGATCTCCAGCTGGAACAGGGCCTTCAGGCCGTTGCCGAGGTCTTCGACCCCGCGGAAACCGAGCTTGTTGTTGTCGCGCTTGGCGATCTGCGTGGCATCGTTCGCCACGTGCGTGGTGCGGGTGATGCCGGCATCGAGCGTGCCGTAGACCGTCACGGAAGACTGGGCGCTTGCCACGCCGAACGCGCCCGTCAGGGCCAGGGCAACCAAGGATTTCTTCATTTGTTATTCCCTTATGCAAGAGTAATCGATCAAAGAATCCACCAGCCCGGGGAGCGTCTCCGGCACCCGGCAGCATGAACCTTAGTGCGCCGCCGCGGGCAGCGCGACGGTCTTGGTCGAGCCGTGCCATCGGCGTGGATGGAAAGGCGTAAACACGGGCTTCTTGTTGTATTTATGAAACGGTAGTTTTACGGGGGAGGGCGGGGAAAGGCGGTGCACGGTTCCTTTCGTTGTTAAGGTGTCCCGGTAGCGTAGTCGAGCATACGGTCCGCCCCGCTTGCGCCCGATCAAAGGCTGAGCACGTTGTCAGGGCAACGCAACATTTGGCGGACTAGACTGTTCAGTTGCGCTGCCAACACGACAAGAAAAAAGCGCAGTGTCAGGGTGCGGCCACGCCGGCCGCCCGATGAAACGCAGCTTTTTGGAGACCGAGATGGCCAATCGAGAAGAGCTAGCAATCATCCGGGGTGCGCGGTCGGGCGACGCCGCCTGCCAGTTACAGCTGGGCAGGCTGTACCTGGCGGGCGGCGCCAGCCTGCCGTGCAGCCTGCCCACCGCGCTGCACTGGCTGGCGCGCGCCGCCGCCGCCGGGCAGGACGAAGCATGGCGCCTGATCGGCCGCCACATTCCCTGGCAGCTGGCCTGCCACGCGCGGCCCGCCCTGCTGGACTGGTATGCCCGCGCCAGCGCGGCCGGCATCGTGCCGGCCGCCGTCACGCTGGGCCAGCTGCTGCTGCAGGATCCACCCATCACCAATGCCACGCTGCGCCGGCAGGCCCGGCAGGCGCTGGAAGCGGCCGTGCAGGCCGGCGCCGTCGAAGCGCGCGCCCTGCTGGCCCGGCTGCGGCCGGCAGAAGCCGTGCTGCCCGCAACGCCGGCCGCCGGCACGGCACCCGGCCACCCGATCCGCTTTCCCCACCTGGACCGGCTGTGGCACGACGGCGCGGGCGCCGGCTTTCTCGTGCAGGCGCTGCCGGTGGCGCGGTCGATCGCCGCGGCGGCACCGTCCGATGCGGCGGCGTGGCAGGGCGGCACGGCCGAAGCGAGCCTGCTGGCGCGCTGTGCCGATGCGCTGGCCGACGCCGGCAGCAGCGAAGTGCAGCGGCTGCGCGAACTGGCCGCGGCCGGCGGCGACCGCGACGCGCAACTGGTGCTCGGGCTGCAGCTGGCCCGCATGGACGTGACGGGCGAACGCCTGCCGCACCCGGCCGGCCAGGCCAATTTCAAGCGGGCCATCCGCTGGCTGACGCAGGCCGGCGAGCAGGGCGCGGCGCCGGCGTGGTTCGCGCTGTCGCGCATCTACATGCGGCCGGAGTGTTCGCAGCGCAGCGCCGGTGCGGCGCAAACCTGCATCGAGCGGGCGGCCGAACTGGGCCACCGCGCCGCGCAACTGGAATGCGGCATGCATGCGTGGCGGTTGCGCCGGGGCGGCGAGGAAAACGATGTGAAGGCGGCGTACTGGTTGCAGAAGGCGGCGGCGCAAGGCTGCGTCCAGGCCGGTGCGGCATTGCAGCGCATCGCGCCGCCGCCCGAGGGCCCCGGCTGGGCCGCGCCACTGCTGCCCCTGCTGACACGCGAGCTGGCCAGCAGCCAGCCCCTGCTGGCAGCCCGCATCGAACTGGCAGGGCTGTTCCACCTGAGCCGGGCGGAGGCGTTATTGCTGGATGTTGCGGCGGCCGATCACGGCCACTGCCTCGTCATCGACATCCGCGCCAGCCATGGGCGCAGCCGCCGCCGGCTGGTGCCGGTCGACAGCGCCCGCCAGCGCCAGGCGCTGGATCGCATCGTGCGCGTGTTCGATACGGTCGATTGCAGCCTGGCGGGGCCGGAGGGCAATTACCGGCAGCGGCTGTACCGGTTCAAGACGTGGCTGCTGGCCGCGGGCGGCAGCGGGGCGCTGCTGGCCGCGTGACGGCGATTACAGCGTGATTTCACCTTCGAAGACGGTCACGGCCGGCCCCGTCATCAGCACGGGTTCGCCTTCGCCGGCCCACGCGATCGACAGCTGCCCGCCGCGCGCATCCACCCGCACGGGCGAGTCCAGCAGGCCGCGGCGGATGCCGGCCACGGCCGCGGCGCAGGCGCCCGTGCCGCAGGCCAGCGTTTCGCCGGCGCCCCGTTCGAACACGCGCAGCCGGATGTGGCCGCGGTCCACCACCTGCATGAAACCGGCGTTGACGCGTTTCGGGAAGTGGGCGTGATGCTCGATCAGCGGGCCGGTCAGTTCGACGGGCGCCGTCTCCACGTCGGCCACCACCTGCACCGCGTGCGGATTGCCCATCGAAACCACCGACACCAGCACGGTTTCCTTCTGGCCGGCCAGCTCCAGCACCAGCGGCCACAGCGTGTCGTCGCCTTGCGGCTGGCCTTGCAGGCCTTCCGTATCGAAGGGCACGCGTGCCGCGTCGAAGACGGGCGCGCCCATGTCCACCGTCACGCTGCCGTCCTCCTCGAGGCGGGGCGCGATGATGCCGGACATCGTTTCCACCGAAATGCTGCGCTGGTCCGTCAGGCCTTTTTCGGCGACGAACTTGACGAAGGCGCGCGCGCCGTTGCCGCACTGTTCCACTTCGCCGCCATCGTTGTTGAAGATGCGGTAGCGGAAGTCGCAGGCCGGGTTGGTGGATTTCTCGACCACCAGCAGCTGGTCCGCGCCGACGCCGAAGCGGCGGTCCGCCAGCGCCTTCCATTGCGCCGGGCTGAAATCGATCTGCTGGTTGATCGCATCGATGACGACGAAGTCGTTGCCGGCGCCATGCATCTTGGTGAATTTGAGTTTCATCGCTTGTTCGAATAGAAGGACGGTTCGCCGTTGGGCCGTGTCTTGTAACGCTTGTGGGTCCAGAAGTATTCCGCCGGCGCCTCGCGTACGCGCTCTTCGATGAACTCGTTCATGCGGCGCGTGGCGGCCACCATGTCGGGGCCCGGATAATTGTCCCACACCGGATAGAATTTGACGCGCCAGCCACGATAATCCGGCAGGAACGTGGCGATCACGGGCATCACCTGCGCGCCGGTCGTCGCGGCGATGCGGGCCGTGGCCGTCAGCGTCGCGGCGGGAATGCCGAAGAACGGCACGAACTCGGCATCCTTCTCGCCGAAGTCCATGTCGGGCAACATGAAGTAGGGCAGCCGGTCGCGCAGCGCGCGCAGGATCGGTTTGATGCCGTCCTGCCGCGTGAACAGTCTGACGGGTTTGAACCTTCCCCGGCCGGCACGCAGCACCGCGTCGAAGGTGGCGTTCTTCTGCGTGACATACATCGACGAGGCGCTGGCCTCCATCGCGATCGACGCGCCGCCCACGTCGAGGCACACGAAGTGCGGGCACAGCAGGATGGTCGGCTTCTCCGTCATTGCCGCGACGGGAATTTCGCCGGGCGGCATGCCTTCGCTCGTTTCGATGACGATCAGGCGGCGCAGCCGCGCCTCGCTGGCCCACCACAGGATGGCGCGCTCGAACACGCTGCGCGAATACGCCTGGAAGTGGCGGCGCGCGATCGTGCGGCGCTCTGCTTCCGACAGTTCCGGCATCGCCAGGCGCAGGTTGGTCAGCGCAATGTCGCGGCGCGGGCCCATGACGACGAACAGCAGGTTGCCCACCAGCTTGCCGAAGCGGCCGAGAACGGGCAATGGCAGCCAGTGCAGCAGCCACATGAAACCAAGCAGGACTTTCATGCTGCCTCCGCCGGCGAGGTCGGGGGCGTGACGCCGGGCGGCACCTTGTAGCGGTTGTAGCTCCAGTAATACTGGGCCGGGCAGCCGGCGATCAGCCTTTCCATCGCCGCGTTGATGGCGCGCGCCTGCTGCGCGTTGTCGCCATCCAGCGAACCCGTGAACGGCACGAAGTGGATCAGGAAGCCGCGGCCGCGCGGCAGCCGCTCGGCATACGTCAGCAGGATCGGCGCGTTGCCGCCCAGCTTGGCCATCTTGGCCGGCAACGTCATCGTGTAGGCGGGCCGGCCGAAGAAATCGGCCCACACGCCTTCGCCTTCCTGCGGCACCTGGTCGGGCAGGATGCCGACCGGCTTGCCGGACTTGAGGAATTTGGCCAGCATCCGCACGCCGGACAGGTTGGCCGGCGCCAGCAGCAGGTTGCCGCGCGCGCGCGCGCCTTCCATCAGCGGCTTCAGCGCTTCCTGCTTCGGCGGGCGGTACATGACCATCAGTTCGGTATCGTGCGACACGCGCTGCGCGGTGATTTCAAAGCAGCCCAGGTGGGGCGTCAGGAACACGATGCCGCGGCCGGCCGCGATATGTTCTTCGACCAGGTGATAATCCTTCAGGAAAACGCGCTTGGCGATGCGGGCGTCGGACGCGCACCAGATGAACGGCAGTTCGGCGATCGCCTTGCCCGCTTCGGCCACGGCTTGCGGCAGGTGGCTGGAAAAGCCGGCGCGGGCCAGGTTGTCGCGCATGCGGCGGCGGTGCGATGGCGACAGTGCGAATACCGTCCACCCCAGCAGGCTGCCGAGAAAATGCAGGAAAGGTAATGGAAACGCGGAGAAAAAGCGGAAAGTTCTTAGCAGCATTACAGTATTTCGCAGGGCATTTGCAACACCGGAGCGTTGCTCCGCCCAAAATTTTTTGAAGAAGCGTAAAATACCACGTAGTAGTAACCGCTGAGTTAACAGACAACTTGCGAAGCGGAATAAAAATATCGCTAAAGCGTCGCAAGCCATATGGTTGATTGCGACAGTCTTATTTATTTTTTGCTCAACTGCCAATCAACTTCAGGAGCTTGCGATGTCTGCAACCGATTACCTCTTCACTTCCGAATCCGTGTCGGAAGGCCACCCCGATAAAGTCGCCGACCAGATTTCCGACGCGATCCTCGATGCCATCCTGGCCCAGGATCCGACGGCCCGCGTCGCTGCGGAAACGCTGTGCAATACCGGCCTCGTCGTGCTGGCCGGCGAAATCACCACGCACGCCAACGTCGACTACATCCAGGTGGCCCGCGAAACCATCAAGCGCATCGGCTACGACAACACCGATTTCGGCATCGACTACAAGGGTTGCGCCGTGCTGGTGGCCTACGATAAACAATCGCCGGACATCGCCCAGGGCGTCGACGAAGGCGCCGGCATCGACCTGGACCAGGGCGCCGGCGACCAGGGCCTGATGTTCGGCTACGCCTGCGACGAAACGCCGGAACTGATGCCGGCCGCGATCTACTACGCGCACCGCCTGGTGGAACGCCAGTCGCAGCTGCGCAAGGATGGCCGCCTGCCATGGCTGCGCCCGGACGCGAAATCGCAGGTCACGCTGCGCTATGTGAACGGCAAGCCGGTGGCAGTGGACACCGTCGTGCTGTCCACCCAGCATGCGCCGGAAATGCTGCACAAGCAGATCGAAGAAGCGGTGATCGAAGAGATCATCCGTCCCGTGCTGCCGAAGGAATGGCTGAACGGCACCAAGTTCCTTGTCAATCCGACCGGCCGCTTCGTCATCGGCGGCCCGCAGGGCGACTGCGGCCTGACCGGCCGCAAGATCATCGTCGACACGTACGGCGGCGCAGCCCCGCACGGCGGCGGCGCGTTCTCCGGCAAGGATCCGTCGAAGGTCGACCGCTCGGCCGCCTACGCGGCCCGCTACGTGGCGAAGAACGTCGTCGCCGCCGGCCTGGCGCGCCAGTGCCAGGTGCAGGTGTCGTATGCGATCGGCGTGGCCCGTCCGATCAACATCACCGTCTACACCGAAGGCACCGGCGTGATCCCGGACGAGAAGATCGCCGAGCTGGTGCAGGAATACTTCGACCTGCGCCCGAAAGGCATCGTCCAGATGCTGGACCTGCTGCGCCCGATCTACCAGAAGACGGCCGCCTACGGCCACTTCGGCCGCGAAGAGCCGGAGTTCAGCTGGGAGCGTACGGACAAGGCCGCTGCGCTGCGGGCTGCCGCCGGGCTGTGATGCAGCGGGGACTGTCCCTGCAAGGGACTGTCCCCGGGGTCGCTTCTGACTCCGCTCGCCGTCGCGCGAAAAACAACCCCGGGGACAGGCCCCATGAAACCGGGGACAGTCCCATTGCGGACCCGCCTCAGGGTTTTTGTTATAAAATGCCCGTTCTCCGAGGAGCGTTGCGACGAACCCATCAGCGGTTCGCCAGGCTCGGACACTTCTGCAACCGCGCTCACGTCACTTTTTTCTCAACATGAAAGGAGGCGTGATGAACGCCGTACTCAAAGATTCCCAGGATTACATCATTGCCGACATCGGCCTGTCCGGCTGGGGCGACAAAGAGATCAAGATCGCCGAAACGGAAATGCCGGGCCTGATGGCGATTCGCGAAGAATACGCCGCCGCCCAGCCGCTGAAGGGTGCGCGCATCACCGGTTCGCTGCACATGACCATCCAGACCGCCGTGCTGATCCAGACGCTGGAAGCGCTGGGCGCGCAAGTGCGCTGGGCATCGTGCAATATCTATTCGACGCAGGACCACGCCGCCGCCGCCATCGCCGCCGCCGGCACGCCCGTGTTTGCCATCAAGGGCGAATCGCTGGATGACTACTGGGACTACACCCACCGCATCTTCGAATGGCCGGGCGAAGGCGTCTACTCGAACATGATCCTGGACGACGGCGGCGATGCAACGCTGCTGCTGCACCTGGGGGCCCGTGCCGAAAAAGACATCTCCGTGCTGGACAATCCCGGTTCGGAAGAAGAAATCTGCCTGTTCAACGCGATCAAGGCCCGCCTGGCGAAAGATGCCACGTGGTACTCGAAGCGCCTGCCGGAAATCCTCGGCGTGACGGAAGAAACCACCACCGGCGTGCATCGCCTGTACCAGATGCACAAGGACGGCAAGCTGGCCTTCCCGGCGATTAACGTCAACGACTCCGTGACGAAATCGAAGTTCGACAACCTGTACGGCTGCCGCGAATCGCTGGTCGACGGCATCAAGCGCGCCACCGACGTGATGATCGCCGGCAAGGTCGCCGTCATCGCCGGCTACGGCGACGTGGGCAAGGGCTCGGCGCAAGCGATGCGCGCGCTGTCCGCGCAAGTGTGGGTCACCGAAATCGATCCGATCTGCGCACTGCAGGCGGCGATGGAAGGCTACCGCGTCGTGACGATGGATTACGCCGCCGAACACGGCGACATCTTCGTCACCTGCACCGGCAACTACCACATCCTCACCGAAGCGCACATGCTGAAGATGAAGGACCAGGCGATCGTCTGCAATATCGGCCACTTCGACAACGAGATCGACGTCGCCGCGCTGAAGAAATACACCTGGGAAAACATCAAGCCGCAGGTCGATCACGTGATCTTCCCGGACGGCAAACGCATCATCCTGCTGGCCGAAGGCCGCCTGGTGAACCTGGGCTGCGGCACGGGCCACCCGTCGTACGTGATGAGCTCGTCGTTCGCCAACCAGACGATCGCCCAGATCGAACTGTTCGCCAACACGGCCCAGTACCCGGTAGGCGTGTACACGCTGCCGAAGCACCTGGACGAGAAGGTTGCCCGCCTGCAGCTGAAAAAGCTGAACGCGCAACTGTCCGAACTGACGGAAGAGCAGGCCGCCTACATCAATGTGAAAGTCGAAGGCCCTTACAAGCCTGATCACTACCGTTATTGATCGACAGCGTGAAGGCCGGCCGGCAATGCCGGCCTTTTTTTAGACTGAATTTTTTGCTGCGAGGCTTTTTCTTATGCGTTTGGTCCTGACCTGGTTCATCAATGCCGCGGCACTGTTCGCAGTGCCTTACCTGATGCATTCCGTCGACGTCACGAGCGTTGGCGCAGCCCTGATTGCGGCGCTCATCCTGGGCCTGGTGAATACGCTGATCCGCCCCCTGCTGCTGCTGCTGACCCTGCCCGTGACCGTGCTGACGCTGGGCCTGTTCATCTTCATCGTCAACGGCTTCACGTTCTGGCTGGTGTCGCAATTCGTCAGCGGCTTCAATGTGACGAGTTTCTGGGCGGCCGTCGGTGGCGCACTGCTGTACAGCATCATTTCCTGGGCCCTTTCCTCCCTGTTGTTGAAAGACGCCGATGGCTGACCACAATTTTAGTATCGAGTTCTTTCCGCCGAAGACGGCGGAAGGGGCTGAAAAGCTGCGCGTGACGCGCGCCAAGCTGTCCGAGCTGCACCCGAAATATTTCTCCGTGACGTTCGGCGCGGGCGGCACCACCCAGCAGGGCACGCTGGACACCGTGCTGGAAATCCTCGCCGCCGGCGAAGACGCGGCGCCGCACCTGTCGTGCGTGGGCGGCACCCGCGAATCGATCCGCGGCATCCTGCAGCAATACAAGTCGCACGGCATCAAGCGGCTCGTCGCGCTGCGCGGCGACCTGCCCAGCGGCTACGGCGCGGCCGGCGAGTTCCGTTATGCCAACGAGCTGGTGGAATTCATCCGCGCCGAGACGGGCGACTGGTTCCACATCGAAGTGGCCGCCTACCCTGAAGTGCACCCTCAGGCGAAGTCGCCGCAGGCCGATTTCGACGCATTCGTCCGCAAGGTGAACGCGGGCGCCAATGCGGCGATCACGCAGTACTTCTACAACGCCGACGCGTACTTCCAGTTCGTCGACGCGGCGCAGAAGGCGGGCGTCACCGTGCCCATCGTGGCCGGCATCATGCCGATCATCAACACCACGCAGCTGATGCGCTTCTCGGACATGTGCGGCGCCGAGATTCCCCGCTGGGTGCGGCTGAAGCTGTCCAGCTTCGGCGATGACAGCGCATCGATCAAGGCCTTCGGCCTCGACGTCGTCACCGCCCTGTGCGAGCGCCTGCTCGCCGGCGGCGCCCCCGGCCTGCACTTCTACAGCATGAACCAGGTGGCCGCCACCACCGCCATCTGGCAGCGGCTGGTGAAGTGAAACATTGCCTGAAAAATGGGGACAGACCCCATTTTTCGGGCAACTTTTTTTAGCCAGCTTCCGTGATGATACGGTCCAAAGCCACATCGTGGCCATCGTTGCCGAACTCCGCCTCCAGGCACGAATACGCGATGCCGATCGTCGCCGGCCGCGGTGCTTTTTCCAGCGTGCGGTCGTAGAAGCCGCCGCCGTAGCCCAGCCGGAATCCTGCCGAATTGAATCCCAGGCAGGGCACCACCAGCGCCGGCGGATACGGTTCGATGCGCAGCTCGGCCGGTACGGCGATGCCCATCGCATCCTGCACGAGCGGTTCGCCGATCTGCCACAGCGCGAAATCCAGCGGTGCATCTTTTTTCAGCACGACGGGCAGCAGCAGCTGCACGCCCAGCCGCGCCAGTTCGGCGTAGGCGGGGTGCAGGTCCGGCTCGTCCCGCAGCGGCCAGTAGACGCCCAATGCGGGTATTCGGGAGGTGTGCCACCATTCGACGATATGGCGGCAGATGTCGGCATCCCACTGCGCCCGCGTGGCGGCATCGAGGCCCCGGCGCGTGCCCAGCAGTTCCTTGCGCAACTGGCCTTTTGACGGGGTCTGTATCTGTGCGGTAACGACTGGTTGCGCAAGAGTGTGGCGTGGTATTCTAGGGTCGCTGGTCATATCACTACTTGAGAGCCGTACATTGATTTCCCGGTCGAAATGGTTTGCCGCCGCCACCCTGGTTTCCTCGCTGTTGACGCTGGGCGGCATCGCCGCACCGCCGGCTGTCGCGCAGGAGGCCGGTAGTGCCACCCGCAAGGAAGACGACGCGTTCCTGCTGCTGCGCGATTCCGTCCGCCGCAACGATGCGGCCAAGGCCGAATTCTATGCCGGCCGGCTCACCGATTACGACATTCCATCCTACGTCGACTATTATCGGCTGAAATCCCACTTCACCGTCGCCTCCAATGGCGAGGTGCTCGACTTCCTGCAGCGCTACAACGGCAGCGCCATCGCCGACCGCATGCGCAACGACTGGCTGCTGGAACTGGGCAAACGGCGCGACTGGGCGCTGTTCGACCAGCAGTATCCCCTGTTCGTGCTGCAGGACGACACCCAGGTCAAATGCTACGCGCTGCTGTCGCGCCTGACCAAGGGCGAAAACGTGGCGGTGGCCGCGCGCGAACTGCTGATCAATCCCCAGTACTACGGCGACGGCTGCACGGCGCTGATCGCATCGCTGGCGCAGACGGGCCAGTTCACCACGGCCGACCTGTGGGCGCAGGTGCGGCTGGCCGGAGAAACGAATGCCACCGGTCCCGCGCGCCGCACGATCATGCTGCTGAACGGCTCGGACAAGAAGGTGGCCCAGGCCATCGACACGCCGGCCCTCGTGCTGGCCAAGGGCCCGGGCGCCACGGCGGCCGACCATGAGATCTTCCTGATCGCGCTGGGCCGCGCCGCGCGCACCAGCGTGAAACTGTCCGTGCTGGCGCTGCAGAAGGCGCTGCCGAAGCTGACGCCGCAGGAGCAGGCGATCGGCTGGGCGAATATCGCGCTGCCGTCGTCGTACACGCTGGCGCCGGAGACGGCCGACTACTGGCGCCGCGCCGCCGCCGCGCCGCTGTCGCTCGACCAGCACCAGTGGCGCACCCGCTACGCGCTGCGCGACGGGAACTGGAAGCAGGTGCGCGAGTACATCGCGGCGATGCCGCCGAAGCTGCGCGCCGATCCCACCTGGGTGTACTGGCAGGCGCGCACAGTCACGCAAACGGGGGGCACGCCGGCCGAAGCGCAGTTCCTCTACCAGAGCATCGCCGACCGCCAGGATTACTACGGTCTGCTGGCCGCCGAAGAACTGGGCCGCACCGTCAGCATTCCGGCACCGGGCGCGCCCGTCACGCCGGCGGAGATCGCCGCCGTGGCCGCGCATCCCGGCCTGCAGCGCGCGCTGCGCTTCTTCGACATGCGCCTGCGCTTCGAAGGCACGCGCGAATGGAACTGGACGGTGCGCGGCATGACCGACCGCGAACTGATCGCCGTGGCCGAACTGGCGCGCCAGCAGCACATCCTCGACCGCATGGTGTACACGTCCGAGCGCACCCGCGTGCTGGCCGACTACACGCACCGCTATCCGGCCCCGCACGACGAGATCATGCAGCCCACCACCCGCACGCTGGGCCTCGACCGCGCGTGGGTGTATGGCCTGATCCGGCAGGAGTCCCGCTTCATCATGACGGCGCAGTCGTCGGCCGGCGCGTCGGGCCTGATGCAGGTGATGCCGTCCACCGGGCGCTGGGTCGCCAAGAAGATCGGCCTGACCGACTTCGTGCAGGAGATGCTCACCGACGTGCGCACCAATATCCTGCTGGGCGCGAACTACATGAACATGGTCCTCGGCAGCATGGACGGCTCGCAGGTGCTGGCCACCGCCGCCTACAACGCGGGCCCGGGCCGGCTGCGCTCGTGGCGCGCGGTGCTGACCAAGCCGATGGATTCCACGATCTTCATCGAGTCGATCCCCTATTCGGAAACGCGCACCTACGTGAAGAACGTGATGACCAACGCCACCTATTACGCGGCGCTGTTCGAAGGCCGCCCGCAGTCGCTCAAATCGCGGCTGGGCACCGTCACGCCGAAGGGTTACACCCTGCAGGAAGAGCAGCAGACCAGTTTCTCCAGCCGCTGAGCGGCACTCCCACTTGATTTTCCCATGCAGACCATCGACCTCGATCCCACCCTGAGCCAGACGCTGGCCGCCGCCCGCGAACCGGGCCTGACGCTCGTCATCGGTACCAAGAACGTCTCTTCATGGTCGATGCGGCCATGGGTGGCGCTGACCGCCTTCGGCATTCCGTTCACCGAAGTGCGCGTGTGGCTGGACCGGCCTGACACCGCCGACCGCATCGCCCAGTACAGCGACAGCGGCCGCGTGCCGGTGCTGCTGGCCGGCGACATCACCATCTGGGACAGCCTGGCGATCTGCGAATACCTGGCCGAGCAGTTCCCCGACAAGCACCTGTGGCCGCAGGACGTGGCGGCGCGCGCGCTGGCCCGCTCCGTGTGCGCCGAGATGCATTCCAGCTTCGCCAGCCTGCGCAGCACGATGTCGATGGACATCCGCGCCAGCCTGCCGGGCCAGGGCCGCACGCCGGCCACGCAGGCCGACATCGGCCGCATCAGCGAGATCTGGGAAGAGTGCCTGAGCCGCTTCGGCCACAACGAGTTCCTGTTCGGCGATTTCTCGATTGCGGACGCGTTCTTCGCGCCGGTGGTCACCCGCTTCAAGACGTATGGCGTGGCGCTGCCGCCGGCGCTGTCCGCCTACTGCGCGCGTGTGCGCAATCATCCGGCCGTCGCACGGTGGATCGAAGAAGCCCACGCGGAAGCAGGGCCGGCCGGCACGAACGCCGACGAAAAATGAAAACCTATGTCGTCGGCGGGGCCGTGCGCGACGAGCTGCTCGGCCTGCCCGTCAAGGACCACGACCACGTCGTCGTCGGCGCCACGCCGGAGCAGATGGTGGCGCAGGGCTTCCGCGCCGTCGGCAAGGATTTCCCCGTCTTCCTGCATCCCGCCACGCAGGAGGAATACGCACTGGCCCGCACCGAACGCAAGACGGCGCCCGGCTATAAAGGCTTTGTCTTCCATACCGCGGCCGATGTCACGCTGGAGCAGGACCTGGTGCGGCGCGACCTCACCGTCAATGCGATTGCACGTGCCGAAGACGGCACGCTGACCGATCCGTTCGACGGCCAGGGCGACATCGCCCGCCGCGTGTTCCGCCACGTGTCCGACGCGTTCGCGGAAGACCCGGTACGCATCCTGCGTGTGGCCCGCTTCGCTGCACGCTATCCGGAATTCACGGTGGCGCCGGAAACCAATGCGCTGATGCGCCGGATGGTCGACGAAGGCGAAGTGGATGCCCTCGTGCCGGAGCGCGTGTGGCAGGAACTGTCGCGCGGGCTGATGGAGCAGAAGCCGTCGCGCATGCTGCAGGTGCTGCGCGATTGCGGCGCGCTGGCGCGCATCGTGCCGGAGCTGGACTGCCTGTGGGGCGTGCCGCAGCCGGAGAAATGGCATCCCGAAGTGGACACCGGCATCCACATGGAACAGGTGGTCGACTATGCCGCGTCGCAGGAGCTGGAACTGCCGGTGCGTTTCGCGGCGCTGCTGCACGACCTGGGCAAGGGCGTCACGCCGGCCGACAAATGGCCGGCCCATCACGGCCACGAAGGCCTCGGCGTGGCGCTGGTGAAGGAAGTGTGCGCACGGCTGAAAGTGCCCACCGAATGCCGCGACCTGGCCGTGCTGACGGCGCGCGAACACGGCAACGTGGCCCGCGCGCTGGAACTGCGCTGCCGCACGGTCGTCAAGCTGTTCGAACGGGCCGACGCATTCCGCAAGCCGGCGCGTTTCCTCCAGCTGCTGCAGGCGACCGAGTGCGATGCGCGCGGCCGCATTGGCCCATCGGGCAGCTTCGCCGACACGCCATTCCCGCAGCGCGCGCATCTCGAAAAGGCCTTGGCCGCCGCCCGTGCCGTGAATGCCGGCGAGATCGCACTGGGCCTGGCCGAGCAGCCGCAGCGCATTCCCGACATGGTGCGCAACGCCCGCGTGCGCGCGGTGCAGGCCGCGCTGGCCCGTGGCGATGAGCCGGATGACGACTCCGTCGATTAGGCCGGCACCGTTCCATGAAAAGTAACCCCGCTCTCGAGCATGTTCTTGCGAAGCTGCTTGCTTCGCCACGAGAAACGACGACCATCGAATTCAAGTCCAATCTGGACAACCCCAGGGAGATCGGCGAATACCTTTCTGCGTTGGCCAATACGGCAGCATTGGAAGGTCATGATCGGGCATGGATGCTGATGAAGCGAAACGACCTCACACTGCGCCATGTCCTCTTGCTTGACAGGGTGCAAAAGAAGCGACCCATCAGTAGCGAGGACGGACGACAGTTGAAATTGCAGAAGCTGATCGAGGGACGTGCGCCAAACTATTATGTCTCTGCGAGTGTGGCTGACTGGACAGGACAAAAGGCGACTTATATTCATCACCGCGGGCTCGACGACAAGCACTATCAGGAGCGGATCGTTCAATACCTGAAGAAATATGGGCAAGCCACACGGCGCGATATCGATGATCTGCTGTTGCCGAAGTTACCCGAAGCGCTGGATGCCGTGCAAAAGTCGAACAAGATCAAGAACCTGTTGCAGACAATGCGGCGGCAGAAGTTGATCGCACCCAGCGGCCCGCGCTCGACGGCCGTCTGGCACCTGGCTAAGATCGATGCGGCGGGAAGTCCTCCCGGTTAGACAAGCTTTATCTTCGGACTGTTACTAAGTCTTTGATTTTATTATTGTCTAAGAATACTTCTTGGATCAGGTTAGACAAGGCTCAGATATGCGTGGTCACCTACAGTTCGATACCGGCATTGGTAGTAAGGCTTGATATGACCGGCCTGAACTTCTTCCGCAACCCGCTGCACCGCTGGCTGGGCCGCGCCGAACCCCGCCCGACGATCCCCATCAAGGAATTGCGCGAGCGCGACCGGCGCCGCATGCTGCGCCATTTCCTGCTGATCGAAGGGCGCGACCGGCTGCTGCGCTTCGGCTCCCACCTGTCGGACGAGCAGGTGACCAAGTACGTCAACAGCATCGACTTCGGCCGCGACATGGTGTTCGGCGTCTACAACCGCGTGTTCCGCCTGGTGGCCGTGGGGCACCTGGCGTTCGCGCCGGTGGAGCCGGACAAGAACGGCGTCACGGACAAGGATCAGGTGGCCGAGTTCGGCGTGTCGGTGCTGAAGACGGCGCGTGGCCTGGGCATCGGCTCGAAGCTGTTCGAGCGCGCCGCCATCGTGTGCCGCAACCACGATGTCGATACGCTGTACATGCACTGCCTGTCGTCGAACCAGATCATGATGCACATCGCGAAGAAGGCGGGCATGGAGATCCACCGCGATTACGGCGAAGCGGATGCCTACTTGAAGCTGGGCCTCGCCAACCCGGCCAGCATGCTGCAGGAAGCGATGCAGGAGCAACTGGCCACGATCGACTACGCGCTGAAGGCGAACGTGCGGCGCGCCGCCAAGCTGCTGGAAAAGCTGCCGGGGCGGCGCAAGCCCTGAATCACGGCGGATTCAGATACACGGGATTCCCCAGCACCAGCAGCCGGCCATCGGCGCCGACGATATCCACGCGAATCCAGTGGCGCTTGCCATCCCCGCGCACCACGAACGCCGTTGCCTGCCCGTCGCCACGCGGCACCGCAGCGGCCAGCGATTCAATCGGCTTGCCGTTATCGGTTACCCGCAAGCGCGCCCCCACCACATTCGCCGTCGTCACGCTGAAGCGCACCTGCGATCCGGCCGGCGCCACCAAAGCATCGCCCATCATCGCTTCACGGCCGCCGGCCGACGCCCGAACATCCAGCACACGATCCGGCGTTCCCTCGACATCGACGAACACATGCCCGGCACGGATGCCGGCCAGGATCGCCGCCTGCGACAGCTCCGCCGCATGGACGACGGTGGCGGGAATGCCGGGCGGATTCTCGTCCGGCCGGTGGCTGTCGCTGCCGCCGACCGCCGTGATGCGCCGGCCCTGGTTCAGCTGCGCTTCCCAGAACGGGATGCCGGACCACGCCGTGTCCGCATCCTTGCCGTTGACGGCTTCGATGGCCTGCACGCGCGACATGTCGGTCGGCTGGTCCCAGCCGCAGCCCATGCAGTCCTCGCCGGAGGGCCGTACCGGATGGTTGATCGACACGATGCCATGGGATGCGTTGGCATCTGTCAGGACAGCATCCCAGCCGCGGCGGAAATCCAGCGGCGCCAGCGTGCCGAACAGGTTGGCGTGCCCATGGAAGGTGGTGATCTCGCGGCCCGGCATCAGCAGCAGCGTGTCGAAGTAAGGCTGCAGCTCGCGCAAGGACGAAGCATGCGACACCGTGTTGTGCTCGGTGACGGCGAGGAAGTCCAGCTTGCGCTGCGCGGCCGCCTGCACGGCGACGAAAGCGGGGCAGGGCACGCCGGCCTTGCCACTGTACGTGCGGCACGAACCGTCCGAATGGCCCGTGTGGCTGTGCAGGTCGCCCCGGTACCAGCGCGTGCCCTTGACTAATGGGCGGGACTCTTCAGCCGTGGCGAGGCTGCGCGAGAACGACACATCGGCCGTATAGTCGGCCGTCGCACCGGCGCGCATGTTCGGAATCCCCAGCAGCAGCTTCCATTCGCCGGCCATGGCCGGCACAGGAAGATAGGACGGCGTCGCATCGACGCTGCTGACGCTAAACACGCGCTTGTTCCCGCCACTCCAGCCCAGCAGCGCACCGTCCGGGCCAATGAGGCCCAGGTCGATCACGCTGCGCTGCGCCTTGCCTGTATAGTCGAATGCGATCGTCACGCGTTCGACGCCGGCCGGCACGGTGAACGGCACCTCGTGATACGTCTGGTGATCGGCACCGGTGAGCTGGCCGCGCAATACGAGATCCGCGGCCTGCGCTTGCAAGCCGACGAACAGCAGCGCGGCCAGGGACAACTTAAAACGCATACTTGACCGCCGCTCGCACTGTGCGCCCCAGCAGCGGGCGGGCGATGAAGGTGTTGGCGCCGGCATCGGCGCTGGCCAGTTCGCCCGCGCGCGGATTGCCTTCGGTGAGGCCCTGCGAGTTTTCCACGTTGTCGACATAGACAAACGCTTCGACGGCCGGCGTGACCTGGTAGCGCGCCGAGAAGTTCACCACGTGGTACTTCGGCAGCACCAGCGAGTTCGCCGAATCGACGAAGCGCTTGCCTTCGTATTCGTAAGAGACCTGCAGCCGCAGCTTGTCGTCCAGCAGGTTCACGGCCGGCACGAGGCGGCCGCTGACCTTCGGCACGCGGATCAGCTGGTTGCCCGAGTAATCGCGCGCCACCGGCTTGCCGCTGACGTTGTCCGTGTAGCGCAGGTCGCGGTACTCCGGATTCTGCAATGTCAGGTTGAAGCCCAGGTCGAACAGGCTGGATGGGAACACGCGGCCTTCCAGCTCCAGGCCATAGGTGCGCGACGATGCATAGCCCGTCTGCGGCCGCGACGTGGCGTTATCGATCGAGAACACATTGTTGGTGTACGAGACGTTGTCGTACTTCGAGAAGAACACGGTGGGATAGAACTCCACCAGCGCGCTGCTGTACTTGTAACCCAGCTCGCCCAGGTCCATCGTCTGGATCACCGGCACGGCCGTCGGCGACGTGATGTAGGAGCTCAGGTTCGGCAAGCGGAACGCCTTCGTCCACCGGCCGAACACGCCCGACGTGCGCGTCAGCTGGTAGTTCGCGCCCAGCGTCCAGCCCAGTTTGTCGAAGTCGTTGTCGTAGTAATCGTAGACGCCCGTGCCGGTACGGATCTTCGACGTGGCAAAGGTGCCGTGGTTGACGTTGGCGCCCCGCTGCGTCCAGCCGCTCGTGTTGACCTTTTCCCAGCGCACACCGCCGTCCAGGCGCAGCCGGTCGTCGACCTGCCATTCGTCCGACAGGTACAGCGCATGCGTGCGCGACTTGCCGCGCGCGTTTTCCCATTCGTAGCCGTAGTTGTAGATGCCGTGATCGGTGACGGTGCCCAGCGTACGGCCGGCCGCGTCGAGGCCGACGAGGTCCAGCAGCGGCGCCTGGCTCTGCGCACCGAGCAGCACGGTGGACGAATAGCGGTCGAAGCCCTGCGTGAAGCGGGCGAAGTAATAACCCAGCGTGACGTCGTGCGTCTGCGTGCCGGCGGCGAACTTGCGCGACAGCTTCAGGTCGTTGATGGTTTCGTCCAGCGGCATCGTCACGCCGCGCACGCCGCCCACCAGCAGCAGGCCGTTCGGATCGGCGTAGTTGGTGCCCGGCGTGTCCGTGCGCTGCAATGCCAGCTGGGTGGCACCCGGCACATAGGACAGCAGCGACTGCGACTGCTTGAGGAACGCCTCGGTCGAAATGAGCTGGTTGGGGAAGATGCCGTTGCGCTGCGTGTCCGTCTTCGAATGGCGCAGCGCTTCGGTCAGCTTCCAGCCGGCGCCCAGTTCCTTGTCGAACGACGCCGTGTACTGCGTGCGTTTGACATGCGTGCCCTCGCCGTTGTCGAAGTGGTAGACGGTGCCGTCGCCCTTCTTCATGTCGAAGATTTTCGTTTGCGGGCCGGCCACGGTGCCGTGGTTGCCATCGAAGCCGGGGATCGCCTTGATGCCGCCATCGGCATAGGTGCGCATCGGGATGCCGAGGAACAGCGCGACCTTGTCGTCCAGGTGCTTGACGTCGAACGCGATCTTGCCGCCATCGATCGCGCGCGTGAGGCGGATGCGCAACTGGCCGCCCTTGTCGGCATCGTAGCCGGGCGAACGGATGCCGTCGTCCACGCGGTAGAAGCCGCCGATGCCGGCCTTCCAGCCATCGGCCAATGGCGTGCCGACCCAGAAGTCGGTGCGACGCAGGCCGTAGTCGCCCACCGTGAACTTGACGACGCCGCCGGCCACGTCGCCGATCTCGCGCGAACGGAAGTTGATCGCGCCGGCCGGCGCGTTGGTGTAGAACACCGACGACGGGCCGCCGCGCACGACTTCGATGCGGTCGATGGTTTCGTCGAGGCGGAAGGCCTGGTCGGCGTTCAGGTAGCCCAGCGAAGGATCGTGCTGGACGGGGATGCCGTCTTCCAGCAGCGTGACGGAACCGAAGCCGTCGACGGGAATGCCGCGCGCGCGGATATTGCCCGACGCTTCGCCGCCGGACGATTCGACCCAGAAGCCGGGCACGGATTTCAGCGCCTCCGTCACCGAGGTGGGCGCCTGCATGCGCAGCGTGTCCTCGTCGATCGTCGTGATCGAGTAGCTGGCCTTCGACTTGGTGCGCGTGCCGGCGCCGGCGCGGCCGGTGACGATCACGACATCGTGGGGGGCTTCGTCCGCTGCCGGCTGTGTCGCTGGCAATGGCTGGACGGGGAGGGTTTCCTGCGCGTGCAGGGGAGCCGAGGCCAGGGCCAGCAGGGCGGCGCGCACGGCGTGACGGAGAATGGGGGAGTTCACGATGTCCTTTGCTGATGTCGAACCGGCCGGTTGGCCGGGCGACAAGACACTAGCAAACGAATATGAACGCTTTGTGACCGGGTATGCTACCGGTCAGATACCAGTTGCCTTAAATTACATCAAACCAAAGGCAGCGCGGTGGTGTCCTTGATGCGCTGCAGCGCGAAACTGGATTTGACGTCCAGCACGGCCGGGTGGCGCAGCAGCGTGGCCATCATGAAGCGGGAGAAGTGGTCCATGTCTTCCACGTGCACGCGCAGCAGGTAATCCATCTCGCCCGTCATCGCATAGCAGGCCACCACTTCCGGCCATTGCTCGACGGCGGCGGCGAAGTCGTCGCGGGGCGACGCGGCACCCTGCACGGCGCCCAGCACGCGCGCATTGCTCTGCGCCGTGGCGGCGGCATCGTTGTGCTTTTCCAGACGAACGTTGACGTAGGCCAACAGGCCCAGGCCAATCTTGTCCGGATCCAGCAGCGCCACATACTGGCGGATCACGCCTTCCTCTTCGAGCCGCTTGATGCGGCGCAGGCAGGGCGAAGGCGACAGGCTCACCTGCTCCGCCACGTCCTGGTTCGACAGGCGGCCATCGGCTTGCAAAATAGAAAGAATTTTGCGGTCTGTTTTGTCCAAAGTGACCTTGGTCATATTTCCCTCTTTTCGTGCGTAACTTCGCAATATTATTGCTCATGAGCGGCATGCACGGGGAATGTTTGCAATTTAATTCTGCAACCTCGCGCCTATACTGGGCGCTATTCTGGAAAGAGGAGACAACATGCAATTCACGCCCTGGGAAAACCCGATGGGGACCGATGGATTCGAATTCGTCGAGTTCGCGGCACCCGATCCGCAGGCACTCGGCAAGCTGTTCGAGGACATGGGTTTCACCGCGATCGCCCGCCACCGCACGAAGAACGTCACCCTGTACCGCCAGGGCGAGATCAACTTCATCATCAATGCCGAGCAGGATTCGTTTGCGCAGCGCTTCGCCCGCCAGCACGGCCCGTCCGTGTGCGCCATTGCGATCCGCGTCGACGATGCCGCCTACGTTTATAAAAAAGCGCTGGAGATGGGCGCCTGGGGCTTCGACAACAAGACGGGCCCAATGGAGTTGAACATCCCCGCCATCAAGGGTGTCGGCGATTCGCTGCTGTACCTCGTCGACCGCTGGCGCGGTAAAAACGCCGACAAGGGCGTTACCCCCGGCGCAATCGGCGACATCAGCATCTACGATGCCGACTTCGTCGCGATCCCCGGCGTGGACCCGAACCCGGTCGGCAACGGCCTGACCTATATCGACCACCTGACGCACAATGTCTACCGGGGCCGGATGGGCGAATGGTCCGGCTTCTACGAGCGGCTGTTCAATTTCCGCGAGATCCGCTACTTCGACATCACCGGCAAGCTGACGGGCCTGAAGTCGAAGGCGATGACTTCGCCGTGCGGCAAGATCCGCATCCCGATCAACGAATCGTCCGACGACAAGTCGCAGATCGCCGAATACCTGAACGAGTACCACGGCGAAGGCATCCAGCACATCGCGCTGGGCACCGATAACATCTACGAATCCGTGCAGGGCATGCGCGACACGGGCATCGCCTTCCAGGATACGATCGAAACGTATTACGAGCTGGTCAACCGCCGCCTGCCGAACCACGGCGAAAACCTCGAGGAACTGCGCCGCCTGCGCCTGCTGATCGACGGCAGCGCCACCGAAAACACGCGCGAACTGCTGCTGCAGATCTTCACGCAGAACGTGATCGGCCCGATCTTCTTCGAGATCATCCAGAGGAAGGGCGACCAGGGCTTCGGCGAAGGCAATTTCCGCGCGCTGTTCGAGTCGATCGAGCTGGATCAGATCCGGCGCGGGGTGCTGGAGGATCCGGATAAAGTAAGCGCGTAACGCTGGGGACTGTCCCCAAGGGGGACTGTCCCCGGGGTTGTTTTTGACTTTGCCCAAGCAGAGAAAAGCAACCCCGGGGACAGTCCCCATGCGGGGACAGTCCCCGAACAACCAGGCCGGCAGCGCCGCAAAAGATGGCGCGCCGGCTTCGGTACATCAAAGAATATTGGAGACAAACCCATGAACGCACCCCTCAAAGGTACGGAGCTAGGCAACGTAGATACATCCGGCATCACCCTCGACGACAAGTGGACCCTGCACAAGGGCCGCGCCTTCATGACCGGCACGCAGGCGCTGATCCGCCTGACGATGCTGCAGCGCGAGCGCGACGTCAAGGCCGGCCTGAACACCGCCGGCTACATCACCGGCTACCGCGGTTCGCCCGTCACGTCGGTCGACATGACCGCCGTGAAAGCCAAGAAGCACCTCGACGCGCACCACGTCAAATTCCATCCCGGCATGAACGAAGACCTCGCCGCTACTGCGGTGTGGGGCACGCAGCAAACCAATCTTTTCGAAGACGCCAAATACGATGGCGTGTTCTCCATGTGGTACGGCAAGGGCCCCGGCGTGGACCGCTGCGGCGACGTGTTCAAGCACGCCAATAACGCCGGCACGGGCAAGCACGGCGGCGTGCTGGTGCTGGCCGGCGACGATCACGCGGCAAAGTCCTCTTCCACCGCGCACCAGTCGGATCACATCCTGGCTGCCTGCGGCATCCCCGTGCTGTATCCGTCGTCCGTGCAGGAGTACATCGACTACGGCCTGCACGGCTGGGCGATGAGCCGCTACACGGGCCTGTGGGTGGCAATGAAATGCGTCACCGACATCATCGAGTCGGGCGCCGTCGTCGACTTCGATCCGGACCGCGTGCAGATCGCCATGCCGGACGACTTCGAGCTGCCGCCCGGCGGCCTGAACATCCGCTGGCCGGACACGGTGCTGGACCAGGAAGTGCGGATGAACAGCCACAAATGGTATGCCGCGCTGGCCTACGCGCGCGCCAACAAACTGAATAAAATCATATGGGACAGCCCGACGCCGAAGATCGGCATCATCACGGCTGGCAAATCCTACCTGGACACGCGCCAGGCGCTGGCCGACCTGGGCATCGACGAGCAGGCCGCCGCCGACATCGGCATCCGGCTGTACAAGATCGGCATGACGTGGCCGCTGGAAGCGGACGGCGTGCATGAATTCGCCCGCGGCCTGGACGAGATCCTCGTCGTCGAAGAAAAGCGGCAGATCCTCGAGTACGCGCTGAAGGAAGAGCTGTACAACCTGCCGGACGGCCAGCGCCCCCGCGTCGTCGGCAAGTTCGACGACACGGGCGAATGGTCGAACCACCAGCGCAGCGGCCACGGCGACTGGCTGCTGCCGGCCACGTATGAACTGAATCCCGCGCAGATCGCTCGCGCGATCGCCAGCCGCATCACGCACTACTGCGCCAACCATCCGGTGGCCGCGCGCGTGCGCGAACGCATCGCCTACCTGGAAGCAAAGGAGCTGGTGCTGAAAAACGTGCCGGCGAAAGCCAATCCGGAAACGGACCGCACGCCGTACTTCTGTTCCGGCTGCCCGCACAACTCGTCGACGAAAGTGCCGGAAGGCTCGCGCGCGCTGGCCGGCATCGGCTGCCACTACATGGTGCTGTGGATGGACCGCGAAACGTCCACCTTCACGCACATGGGAGCGGAAGGCGTCACGTGGGTGGGCCAGGCGCCGTTCACGAACGAGAAGCACGTGTTTACCAACCTGGGCGACGGCACCTACTTCCACTCGGGGATCCTGGCGATTCGCGCGGCCGTCGCCGCCAAGGTCAACATCACTTATAAAATCCTGTACAACGATGCCGTCGCGATGACGGGCGGCCAGAGCTTCGACGGTCCCCTCGATCCCGGCATGATCTCGCGGCAGATCGCCGCGGAAGGCGTCACGCCGATCATCGTGGTGACGGACGAGCCGGACAAATATCCGCACGATTACGCGTGGGCGCCCGGCGTCACGGTACGGCACCGCTCAGAGCTGATGGACGTGCAGCGCGAACTGCGCGACAAGCCGGGCGTGTCGGCGATGATCTACGACCAGACCTGCGCGTCCGAAAAACGCCGCCGCCGGAAGCGCAACGAATTCCCCGATCCGGCCAAGCGCGCCGTCATCAACGAAGCCGTCTGCGAAGGCTGCGGCGACTGCTCGGTGCAGTCGAACTGCCTGTCCGTGGAGCCGCTGGAGACGGAGCTGGGGCGCAAGCGCCAGATCAACCAGTCCAGCTGCAACAAGGACTTCTCGTGTGTCAGCGGCTTCTGCCCGAGCTTCGTCACGGTCGAAGGGGGCCAGCTGAAGAAGCCGAAAAAGGCGGCATCGGGAACGGGTGAAGTGCCGGCGCTGCCGTCGCCGCAACTGCCGTCGACGGCGCAGCCTTACGGCATCCTCGTCACCGGCATCGGCGGCACGGGTGTCGTCACGGTCGGCCAGATCCTCGCGGTGGCGGCGCACGTGGAAGGCAAGGGCGCCGTCGTGCTGGACATGAGCGGCCTGGCGCAGAAGGGCGGCCCGGTGATGTCGCACGTGCGGCTGGCGGACAGCCAGGCGGACCTGCATTCCACGCGCGTGGGCACGGGCAACGCGGATCTCGTGATCGGCTGCGACCAGATCGTCACGGCCAGCCGCGATGCGCTGTCGCGGATGGGCGAAGGCCGCACCTGGGCCGCGATCAATTCCACCGGCGCCACCACGGCTGCTTTCGTCAAGAACCCGGACTGGCAGTTCCCCGGCGCCAGCTCGCAGTCGGAAATCCTGCGCGCCTGCGGCGAGGACCGCGTGGACTTCGTCGATGCGGGCCGCATCGCCACGGCGCTGATGGGCGACTCGATCGCCACGAACATGTTCATGCTGGGCTACGCGTTCCAGAAGGGCCGCGTGCCATTGTCGGAAGCTTCGCTGATGAAGGCCGTGGAGCTGAACGGCGTGTCCGTCGCGTTCAACAAGGCAGCGTTCAACTGGGGCCGTTATGCGGCGCACGACATCGCAGCCGTCACGAAAACTGCGGCGCCGGCGCAAGTGATCGAATTCAAGCGCGCGCAGACGCTCGACGAAGTCATCACCCGCCGGGTCGAGCTGCTGACGGCTTACCAGGATGCCGCGTATGCGCGCCAGTACCAGGAATTCGTCGCGCAGGTGCGCGCGGCCGAAGAGCGCCTGGGCGCCAAGCCGTTGAAACTGACGGAAGCGGTGGCCCGTTACCTGTACAAGCTGATGGCGTACAAGGACGAGTACGAAGTGGCGCGGCTGCACACCGATCCGGCGTTCCGCGCCAAGATCGAGGGCATGTTCGAAGGCGACTTCCAGGTGAAGTTCCACCTGGCGCCGCCGCTGCTGGCGAAGAAGGATGGCGACGGCCACCTCGTCAAGCAGCAATTCGGCCCTTGGATGCTGCAAGCCTTCAAGATGCTGGCCAAGCTGAAAGGCTTGCGCGGCACGGCGCTCGACGTGTTCGGCTACGCGGCCGAACGCCGCACCGAGCGGGCGCTGATCGGCGAGTATCGCGACACTGTCTCGGCGCTGCTGCCGAAGCTCGCCGCCGACAATCTGGTGACGGCAACCGCGATTGCCCGCATCCCGGAAGACATCCGCGGATACGGGCACGTGAAGGAGCGCCACCTGAAGGCGGCGAAGCAGAAGGAGGCGTCGCTGTTGACCGCGTATCACAATCCTGTGGTGGCGCCGCACGCGGCGTGATAGCAACAGTCTGAGTAACTTTTACTGCGCGTAGCCTCGTGCTGCGCGTAGAATTGTTGCTCATGAGACACTTCATCCGTCCCTTCGTGCTGGCCGTTGCGGCGCTCCTGGCCGGCTGCGGCGGCGGCTCGTATTCTTCGCCGGCCACCCCAGCCGCACCGACTCCCCCCTTTGTCCCCGATCCTCCCGTCGCGCACGGTCTGGACTACTACCAGAACCGCTGCGTCGCGCAGCCCGGCTCATTTGCCAATACAACCGCCGGCACGCTGGACGACGAAAAGAACTTCCTCCGCCTGTGGATCGACGCGACCTACCTGTGGTACCGCGAAGTGCCGGCCGTGGACATGGCCGCCTATGCCACGGCGGTCGATTATTTCGACGTGCTGAAGACGCCGCTGCTGACGGCGTCCGGCCAGCCGAAGGACCGCTTCCACTTCAGCTATCCGGACGAACTGTGGAATGACATCTCGGCCGGCGTCGAATCGGGCTTCGGCATCACGTGGGTGCAGGTCGGCGACGAGTGGCCGCGCGACTGGCGTATCGCCGCCGTGGAACCCGGGTCCAGCGCGGCGCTGGCCGGCATGCGCCGCGGCGACCGGCTGCTGACCGTGGACGGCGTGGACTTCGTCAACGGCGGCACCGTGGAGGAGACGGACAGGATCAATGCTGGCCTGTTCCCCGCCGCGACGGGCGAGACGCACCGCTTCGGCGTGCAGCACGGCGCCACGACGTTGAACGCATCGCTGGTGTCCGCGCTGGTCACGGTGGCACCCGTGCAGAACACGCGGGTCATCGACACGCCGCAGGGGCCGGTCGGCTACCTCACCTTCGGCAACCACATCGCGCCGGCCGAACCGCAGCTGGTGGCAGCGTTCGACACGCTACGCAAGGCCGGTGTCAAGGACCTGGTGCTGGACCTGCGCTACAACGGCGGTGGCCTGCTCAGCATCGCCAGCGAAGTGGCGTACATGATCGCCGGCGCGCAGGCGAGCGGCAAGGTGTTCGAGGACACGCTGGTCAATGACAAGACGCCGCAGCCGGAACCGCTGTTGTTCCTGGCGACGGCGGAGCAGACCGGCGCCGCATTGCCGGCGCTGGACCTGAAGCGCGTGTATGTCCTTACCGGTCCGGGCACGTGTTCGGCCAGCGAGTCGATCGTCAACGGCCTGCGCGGCATCGACGTGGAGGTGCACCTGGTCGGTAGCCAGACGTGCGGCAAGCCGTACGCATTCACGCCGATGCCCAACTGCGGCACCACCTATTTCGCAATCCAGTACCAGGGCGTCAACGCCAAGGGCTTCGGCGACTTCAGCGACGGCTTCCTGCCCACCTGCGCGGCGGCGGACGACCTGAACCACGAATTGGGCAGCAGCGACGAGACGATGCTGGCCACGGCGTTGCAGCTGCGTGCCGGCGGCTCGTGCCCGGCGCCGGCGGCCGGTGCGCGCAGCGCGGCGCGGGCGCTGACGTGGAAGCCCGTGCGGGCGCTCGGTCGCGAGATCAAGGTCTACGATGTGAAGTAGCCGGATGGGGACATATAATGTTCAGGGCCAGGCGGGGCCGTACGCGCCCGCCTTTTTTATCGAATCTGTATCTGACCCATCCTGTCGACCCTACCCGGAGCCCCGTAGATGATCCGTACCGCGCTGTCGCTTGCCCTTCTCGCCGCCATTCCCCTCGCTCACGCCGCACCTGACCTCACCACCGTCTCCGAACGCTCCGGCTTCACGGCCACCGGCCGCTATGACGAAGTGGTCAAGCTGTGCGCAGACTTCCAGAAGGCCTATCCGAAAGCGGTGCGCTGCTTCGAGTTCGGCCGCACGCCGGAAGGGCGGCCGATGCTGGCGCTGGCCGTGTCGAAGACGGGCGCGCTGACGGCCGATGCGGCGAAGAAGAAAAACATCCCCGTGCTGCTGGTACAGGGCGGCATCCATGCCGGCGAGATCGACGGCAAGGATGCCGGCTTCCTGGCGCTGCGCAATGCGCTGGACGGCAAGGCGGCCAACGGCACCCTGGAAAAGCAGGTGCTGCTGTTCGTCCCCGTGTTCAATGTCGATGGCCACGAGCGCTTCGGCCAGTGGAATCGTCCGAACCAGCGGGGCCCCGTCGAAATGGGCTGGCGCGTGACGGCGCAGAACTACAACCTGAACCGCGACTACGTGAAGGCCGATGCGCCGGAGATGCAGGCGATGCTGGGCCTCGTCAACCAGTGGGATCCGCTGGCCTACATCGACCTGCACGTCACCGACGGCGCCAAGTTCCAGCCCGATGTGTCGATCCAGGTCGAGCCGGTGCATGGCGGCGACGAAGCGTTGAAGACGGCCGGCACGGCGCTGCGCGACAACGTCATCGCCGACCTGCGCAAGGAAGGCTCCGATCCGAAGCACTACTACATCTCGTTCGCGAAAACGGACGAGCCGCAGTCGGGCTTCATCGACGAGATGTCCACGCCGCGCTTCTCGACCGGCTACTTCCAGCTGCGCAACCGCTTCGGCATGCTGGTCGAAACGCACTCGTGGAAGGACTACCCGACCCGCGTGAAGATCACCTACAACACGATCGTGTCGCTGATGAACCAGGTGGCGCGGAACGGCGCCGCGTGGCAGAAGACAGCGCGCGAGGCGGATGCCCGTTCCGCCGCACTGGCCGGCCAGGACTTCCCGCTCAGCTACAAGACCACGGACAAGGTGGAGACGATCGCCTTTGCCGGCTACGAGTACAAGCGCGTGCCGTCCGACGTGTCGGGCGCCACGTGGACGCAGTACGACGAAACCAAGCCGCAGGTGTGGAACGTGCCGCTGCGCGACGAAATCGTGCCAGACTTCCAGGTCAAGGCGCCGGCCGGCGGCTACCTCGTGCCCGCCGCGCGCGCCGCGCAGGTCGGCGAGAAGCTCAAGCAGCACGGCGTGTCGTTCAAGGTGCTCGCTGCCGCGCCGGGCAAGGTGGCGGTGGAAGCCTTCCGCGCCGACAAGACCAAGCTGACGCCGAATTCGGTGGAAGGCCACCAGATGCTGGCGGTCGAAGGCGCCTGGCACGCCGAGTCGCGCGACATGGGCGCCGGCGCGCTGTTCGTGCCGATCGCGCAGCCGAAGGCGCGCCTGGTGATGACGATGCTGGAGCCGCAGGGCGCCGACTCGCTGCTGGCCTGGGGCCTGTTCAACACCGCGTTCGAGCGCAAGGAATACATGGAGGAGTACGTCGCCGAGGAAGTGGCACGCGAGCAGCTGAAGGACCCGCAGGTGGCCGCCGCCTTCAAGGCCAGGCTGGCCGACGATGCCTTCGCCAAGAATCCGCGCGCGCGGCTGGAGTTCTTCGCCAAGCGGCATGCTTCGTGGGACGAGCGGTTCAACCTGTATCCGGTGTACCGCACTGCCGATAAATTCTAAAAAGCAGCAGAAAAAAATAGGGACGGACCCCATTTTTCGAGCAACTAATTGCCTGAAAAATGGGGTCCGTCCCCATTTTTGAAGAAATGTTTCTTATTGCGCCTGCAGCGGAATGATGCCCGGCACGGTGGTCGGCGTCGAGCAGGGCTCTTCGTCGAACGCGATGTCGCCCAGCGGGTTGGCCACGCCGTCCGTCTTCAGGTCGGCAAAGCCGAACATGTTCCGGTCCATCAGGTGCGACGGGATCACCGTCGACAGCGCCGAGAACACGCTTTCCACGCGGCCCGGGGTTTTCTTTTCCCAGTCGCGCAGCATCGCCTTGATCTGCTTGCGCTGCAGGTTTTCCTGCGAGCCGCACAGGTCGCACGGAATGATCGGGAAGCCTTTCACGGCCGCGTAGCGTTCCGTGTCTTCTTCCTTCACGTACGCCATCGGGCGGATCACCATGTGCTTGCCGTCGTCGGACACCAGCTTGGCCGGCATGCCTTTCAGCTTCCCGCCGAAGAACATGTTGAGGAAGAAGGTTTCGAGGATGTCGTCGCGGTGGTGGCCCAGCGCGATCTTGTTGCAGCCCAGTTCATCGGCCACGCGGTACAGGATGCCGCGGCGCAGCCGCGAGCACAGCGAGCACGTGGTCTTGCCTTCCGGGATCAGGCGCTTGACGATCGAATACGTGTCCTGGTTCTCGATGTGGAACGGCACGCCCAGCTTCGTCAGGTAGGCCGGCAGGATCTCCGGCGGGAAGTTCGGCTGCTTCTGGTCCAGGTTGACGGCCACGATGTCGAAGTGGATCGGCGCCCGTTCGCGCAGCGTCAGCAGGATGTCGAGCAGCGCGTAGCTGTCCTTGCCGCCGGACAGGCAGACCATCACCTTGTCGCCGTCCTCGATCATGTTGAAGTCGCCGATCGCCTGGCCGACGAGGCGGCACAGCCGCTTGTGCAGCTTGTTGTTCTCGTAGGCGACCTTCTCCGCGGCCTTGTCGGTCACCGCATCGGCCCGATTATCCACGACGGCGTTCATGCGGCCTCCTTGATGCGGAACACTTCCACGCCGACGCCTTCGCAGTCGGGATAGACGTCCGGCTTCATCGTCGACACGCGCACGGCGCGCACGCGCGGGTGGGCCAGCAGGGCGGCAACGACGTCGTCGCACAGCGTTTCCTGCAGGTGCACGTGGCCCTTGGCCATGCGCTGCGCCACGGTCTCGCGCATGAAGTCGTAGTCGACCACTTCATGCAGCTCGTCGGCCTGCGGCGTGGAGACGGCCAGCGGGATGTACAGGTCCACGTTGATCAGGACGCGCTGCTCGCCCTTCTTCTCGAAATCGTGCACGCCGATATTGATCAGCACTTCGTAATTGCGCAGGAACAGCCGGCGGCAGTCTTGCAGGCCGGGGTGGGTGAGGGCGGACAGCATGGTGACAGGTCTTTAAAATGTAAATGGGTTATTTGGCAAGGAACATCACGTCGCGGGGCAGCGGCTGCAAATGCTGGCCGCCGTCGACCAGCAGCGTGGTGCCGGTGACGGCACGGGCGGTGGCCGCATACAGCACGGCGGCGGCCACGTCTTCCGGCGTGCTGGACCTGCCCAGCGGCGTTTGCGTGTGCGCGTGGGCGAAGCCGGCTTCGCTCTGGTCGCCGGACACCAGCGTGATGCCCGGCGCCACGCCGACCACGCGTACCTTCGGCGCCAGGGCCTGGGCCAGCAGCGTCGTGGCCGAGTGCAGCGCCGCCTTCGACAGCGTGTACGACAGGAAATCGGGATTCGGATTGTACAGCTTCTGGTCCAGCAGATTGACGATCACACCCTGAGCAACGCCCTGGCTGCCGTCGGCCACGTGCGCATGCAGCGCCTGTGCCAGCAGCACCGGCGCGGCCACGTTGGCCTGCATGTGTGCATCCAGCTTGGCCGGTGAAAAATCGGCCGCGCTGTCGTAGTCGAACAGCGAGGCATTGTTGACGACGCACGTCACGGCGCCCAGCGCTTCCGCCGCGGCGGGCAACAGGCGCCGGACGGCCGCTTCGTCGGCCAGGTCGCCATGCACCAGCGTGGCGCGGCGGCCGAGCGCTTCGATTTCACTGGCGACTGCCTCCGCTTCCTGGCGCGAGGCGCGGTAATGCACGGCGATGTCCCAGCCGGCGCGCGCCATCGCCAGCGCGATCGCGCGGCCGATGCGGCGGCCCGCGCCGGTGATCAGCGCCACCGGGGCAGGGTGCTCGTTGGCTGTGGTTGTCGTCATCGTTGGTCCTGGTCTTCCTGGTAATGGGCCGGGCTACAATACGGGGATGTCCCTTCCCGCACCCGATCCGGACGCGCTGGCCGCGTCGCAAGCCCTGCAGCGGCACATCGCCGCCGCCATCGCCGCCGCCGGCGGCCGCATCTCCTTCGCCCGCTTCATGGAACTGGCGCTGTACGCGCCCGACCTCGGCTACTACAGCGGCGGTGCCGCCAAGCTGGGCAAGGATGGCGATTTTACAACCGCGCCGGAGCTGTCGCCGCTGTTCGGCGCCGCGCTGGCGCAGGTCGCGGCCGCCATTATCGCCCAAAGCGCGCCGCGGCTCCTCGAATTCGGCGCCGGCACGGGCAAGCTGGCGCGCGACGTGCTCACCGAACTGGCCGCGCTGGGCGTGCCGGTGGAGAGCTATGCGATCGTCGAACTGTCCGGCGAGCTCCGTGCCCGCCAGCAGGAACTGCTGCGCGACTTCCCGCAGGTGACGTGGCTGGACGGCTTTCCGGCGGCGTTCGACGGCGTCGTGCTGGGCAACGAAGTGCTCGATGCGATGCCCGTGCAGCTGGTGAAGAAGATCGCCGGCGAGTGGCGCGAACTGGATGTCACCATCGAGGACGGCCGCTTCGCCTGTGTGCCGGGCGCCGATGTCACGAAACAGGCGGCACAGCAGATCCCCGACCACGCCGAACTGCCGGAAGACTATGTGACCGAGCTGCACGGCACGTCGCGCGCCTTCATGGGCACGCTGGGCGCGCTGCTCGCCAGGGGCAGGGGTGCCGCCATCCTGCTCGATTACGGCTTCCCCGTCCACGAGTACTACCACCACGACCGCGCCGCCGGCACGCTGATGTGCCATTACCGCCACCACTCGCACGACGATCCGTTTTATCTTCCTGGCCTGCAGGACATCACCGCCCACGTGGATTTCACGGCGATGGCGGTGGCCGCGGTGGACGCGGGCGCGGACGTGCTGGCCTACATGAGCCAGGCCGCCTTCCTGCTGGGGGCCGGCATCGGCGACCTGCTGCTGCGGACCGATCCGGCCGACGCGATGGCCTACCTGCCGCAGGCGAACGCCGTGCAGAAGCTGCTGTCACCGGCCGAGATGGGCGAGCTGTTCAAGGTGCTCGTCATCGGCAAGGATGTGACGCTGCCGGCCGTGCTGATGGCCAGCGACCGCGCGCACCGGCTGTGACGGCCTGTGCGAGCCGCGCCACGGCTGCGCGTGTTTCCATACTAAAAGTGTTATAAATTCGGCTATGATGGTTGACCTGACACGCGACCCCGTCGTGGCGTGGGACTGACAATACTGGAACGATGGGCAAGATACATACACACTACGACAACCTGAAGGTGTCGCGGGGCGCCCCGCAGGAAGTCGTGCGTGCCGCGTACAAGGCGCTGAGCCAGAAATACCATCCCGACAAGAATCCGGGCGACGAGCGGGCCGCCCGCATCATGGCCATCGTCAACACGGCGTATGGCACGCTGGCCGATCCGCAGCGGCGCAAGGAACACGACGAGTGGATCGCCCAGGAAGAATACGAGATCGAGCTGCTCGACAGCACCGACCCGCAGCGCGCCACGGACGGCCCGGCGCAGGCGTGGCCGGACCAGGTGCATGCCGGCCGCCGGCGCCGGCCGCTGCTGCGCAACTGGCGCTGGTGGCTGACGGCCGGCACCTGCCTCGGCGTCGGCTGGCTGGCGGGCGTGATGACGGTGACGGAGCCGCGCCACGTGTCCACCGTGCTGGCCGCCGCGTGGGGTGGCAAGACGGGTGGCGAACTGACGGCCAGCGCGAGCCGGGCCTATCCCCGTGCCGATGCGGATGCCGACAAGGCCGACAGCGGCTGGTCCACCACGCCGAAACCGTATGCGCCGGACAGCGACACGAAGCCGCCGCCGATCAAGGTGGTGGCGCTGTCGCAGGTGATCCTGCCGGGCTTTTCCGGCGACTGCGAGAACGAGACGCCGGCGCTGGTGGCGCCGAACGGCGAGCCGTGGCCCACCCAGTCCGGTTACGTGGACGGCTTCTCCGTCGCCAACAAGGGCCAGGACATGCAGCTGACGCTGGACAACAGCGGCAACGATTCGCCCGTCTTCATCAAGGTGTACGACCTGGAACGCCGCGCCAATGTGCGCTACGTGTTCGTGCAGTCGCACGACAAGCTGGTGGTGGACCAGCTCGTCAGCGGCAAGTACGAGATCCGCTACCAGAACATCGACCTGGGCGGCAAGAACCCCTGTTCCCGCAAGCAGCCGCAAGGCTAAGCATCAAGATGCAATAAGAATTGCAGCACGGTAAGTTCTGATTGTCTTCCCCGCGGCGAGCCAGTATGCTGGCATGCATGTCGGCACACGAGCTGCCGCGGGAGAACGCATGACGGAAGACGATGACTGGCTGCTGGCCGAAGACGATGACGCCGCCGCCCCCCTGATACCGCCCGACCAGCGCCACTGGCGCGTGCTGATCGTCGACGACGACCACGACGTGCACGCCGTCACGCGGCTGGCGCTGCGCAACGTCACGTTCAAGGACCGCGAGCTGGAACTGTTCTCTGCGTACAGCGCGCGCGAAGCCTACGACATCCTGGCCACCACGCCGGACATCGCGCTGGTGCTGCTGGACGTCGTCATGGAAACGGACGATGCCGGCCTGCTGCTGGCGCGCCGCATCCGCGAGGAGCTGCACAATTCGATCGTGCGCGTGGTGCTGCGCACGGGCCAGCCGGGCCAGGCGCCCGAGCAGCGCGTGATCATCGAATACGACATCAACGACTACAAGGCCAAGACGGAACTCACCACGCAGAAGCTGTTCACGACGGTGATCTCGGCGCTGCGCGCCTACGAGAGCCTCAACATGCTCGAGCGCAGCCGCGTGGGCCTCGGCAAGATCCTGGCCGGCGCGACGAACCTGTACCAGATCCATTCGCTGCGCGAGTTCGCGTCGGGCGTGCTGAACCAGGTGTCGGCCATCCTCGACGTGGGTGCCGACGGCGTGCTGTGCCTGATGCAGGGCGACACGGGCGCAGCTACTGTCGTGGCGGCCACCGGCGGCTACACGGCGCTGGCGGAAAACGAATACCTGCCCGACCGGCACGAGCTGAATCCGACGATCGCCCGCGCGTTCGCGGAAAAGAAAAGCCAGTTCGACCATCCGCACAACGTGCTGTACATCCACACGCAGGAAAACCGCGACGTGGCCATTTCCGTCACGCCGCCGTGGCCGCTGGCGCAGATCCAGCGCGACCTGCTGGAAGTGTTCTGCGAGCGCATTGCCGCCGCGTTCGACAACCTGTACATGTTCGGCCAGCTGCGCAAGGCGCAGGAGGCCACCGTCGTCGCGCTGGCTGACCTGGCCGAGTTCCGCGACACCGACACGGGCGGCCACGTGCGGCGCGTGCAGCGGCTGTCGACGGCCGTCGCCGCGCGGCTGAAGGAGCAGGGCGCCTACCCGGACGACCTGTCGCCGCAGCTGCTGGACATGATCGGCCTGGCCAGCATCCTGCACGACGTGGGCAAGGTGGCCACGCCGGACCACATCCTGCAGAAGCCCGGTCCGCACGACCCCGACGAACGCGAACGCATGCGCGCCCATGCGGAAGTGGGCCGCTCGGTGCTGGAGCGGGCCGCGCAGATGGTGGACGGCATCAGCTACCTGACCTATGGCGCCGAGATCGCCGGCAGCCACCACGAGCATTGGGACGGCAACGGCTACCCGCAGGGGCTGAAAGGGGAAGACATTCCGCTGTCGGCCCGCATCGTGGCCGCCGTGGACGTGTACGATTCGCTGCTGCACGAACGCGTCTACAAGCAGCCGTGGAGCAAGGAGGCGACGCTGGCCTACATCCACGAGCGCAGCGGCACGCAGTTCGATCCGCAGGTGGTGCTGGCGCTGGAACACGTCGTCGCGCGCGACGCCTGAGCACTCTGGCGCATACTATGGGGACGCACACCGGGGCGGACTGAAACGGGTATCGACTTCATGGATCAACTGAAAGGCTTAACCGCGCTGCTCGTCGAGCCGAATGCCGGCATGCGGGCCAACCTGCAGAACATGCTGGGCATGTTCGGGCTGGCGCGCATCGATGCGGTGGCGACGGCCCAGCAGGCGCTGCGGGCACTGGCGGCACGCTCCGTCGACCTCGTGCTGTGCGAGTACGAACTGGAAGGCGGCCAGGACGGCCAGCAGCTGCTGGAAGACCTGCGCGGCCAGGGGCTGATCGCCCAGTCCACGCTGTTCATCATGGTCACCGCCGAAGGTCAGCTCAGCAAGGTCACCAGCGTGGCCGAGCTGATGCCGGACGATTACGTTTTGAAGCCGTTCAAGGCCGACACGCTGCTCGAGCGTCTGGTGCGCGCACTGGACCGCCGCGCCGCGCTGCTGCCCGTCCACCAGCTGCTGGAGCGGGGCGAGCACCGCGCCGCCATTGCCGCCGCCGAGGAGCAGGAAACGGCGCAACCGCGCTACCGGGCCGACTTCATGCGGCTGCGTGCGGAAACCCATCTGCTGCTGGGCGAACCGGAGCTGGCCGAACCCGTCTATGCGGCGCTGTGGCAGGAGCGCGAGATGCCGTGGGCCCGTCTCGGCCAGGCCCGCACGCTGGCGCTGCGCGGCCGCGGCGACGAGGCGCGCGACATGCTGGCCGAACTGCTGGGCAAGAACGACCGCTACCTGGCGGCCTACGACTGGCTGGCGCGCGTCCACGAAGAGGCCGGCCAGCTGGCCGAGGCGCAGGCGGTGCTGAGCGATGCCGCCGCGCTGTCACCGCACGCCGTGGGGCGCCTGCGCCGGCTGGGCGAAGTGGCGCTGGAAGCGGGCGATGCGGATGCCGCCGAGCGCGCGCTGAAGGCCGTGCTGCAGCGGGCCCGCTACTCGGAATTCCGCAATCCCGAAGACCACGCACGGCTGGCGCAGTCGCTGCTGAAGAAGGGCGATGCGGTGCAGGCCGAGGCGGTGATCCGCGACATGGAACGGTCGCTGGCCAACCGGGAAAACACGTCGGCCTGCGCAGCGATCGCCAACGCGATGCTGCTCGAAGCCACCGGCGACGGCACCCGCCTGGGCGCCGCGCTCGACACCGCGATGGTGGCTTCGCGCATCACGCCGGGCCTGTCGGCCGGGCTGCGGCTGGAGCTGGCGCGCACCTGCCTGGCGGCGGGCCGCGAGAAGCAGGCCGAGGAAGTGATGCGCAATGTGATGGACAGCGCCGGCGGCGGCGCGCCGATGGCCAAGGCGATGCGGCTGCTGGAACAGGCTGGCCGGGGCGAACTGGCATCGCGGCTGGCATCGCAAAGCCGGCACGACGTGGCCGCGATGGTGGCCGCCGGCGCCGCGCAGGCCCGCGCCGGCGATTACCGCGCCGCCGTCGACACGATGCTGGACGCCGTGCGCCGGCTGCCGGACAACCCGCAGGTGGTGTTCAACGCCGCCGTGGCCGTACTGAAACACCTCGAACGGGACGGCTGGGACGAGCAGCTGGGCACCCGCGGCATCGAGCTGGTCGGCACGCTGCGCCGCCTCGACCCCGCCAACCCGAAGCTGGCCGCGCTGGGCGGCCTGCAGGAAGATCTGCTGAAGAAATACAACGTCCGCCCGGGCCGGCGCGTGATCGTTCGCCAGCAGGCGTGACCTTGCAAAAAAACCGGTGACAGGCACCAATTGTTTGGCAATGTTTCCAAACAAATGGTGCCTGTCACCGGTTTTCAGGCCAGTGCGTTCCGGTTGCATGCCGCTGTGACCTGCCGTTCGAACTCCTCCGCCGGCATCGGCCGCGCGAACAGGTAGCCCTGCGCCTTGTCGCAGTCCTTGCTGCGCAGGAAATCGGCCTGCGCGGCCGTTTCCACGCCTTCCGCGATCACCTCCAGGCCCAGCGAGTGGGCCAGGCCGATCGTGGCGGCGACGATCACGGCATCGTCCGGATCCGTCTCGATATCCTTGACGAAGCCGCGGTCGATCTTCAGGCGGTCCAGCTCGAACATTTTGAGGTAGGACAGCGACGAATAACCCGTGCCGAAATCGTCGATCGCCACGGGAATGCCCCGTGCCCGCAACTGCTGCAGCAAGGCCCGGCTGTGCTCGGGATCCTGCATCGCCGCCGATTCCGTGATCTCCAGTTCCAGCAGCGCCGGATCGACGCCCGTCTCGGCCAGCAGGCGGTCCAGCTGGGGCAGCAGGCCGGCGCCGTGGCATTGCCGCGCCGACAGGTTGACGGCCAGCCGCAGGTGGCCCAGCCCCATGCCGCGCCAGCGTGCCAGCAGCCGCACGGCGCGCTGCAGTACCCAGTCGCCCAGCGGCAGGATCAGGCCGGATTCTTCGGCGATGGGAATGAAGCGGTCCGGCCCCACCAGGCCCAGGTCGGGATGGTGCCAGCGCAGCAGCGCCTCGGCGCCGACGATGGCACCGTCCGCCAGGTTCACCTGCGGCTGCAGGTACAGTTCGAACTCGTCCTGCTCCAGCGCCTGCCACAGGCGGCCTTCCAGCAGCAGGCGCTCGTGCGTGGCGGCGTTCATGTCCGCCGAGAACAGCTGGAAATTGCCGCGGCCGCGGCTTTTCGCCGCGTACATCGCCGTGTCCGCATGGCGCAGCAGCGTGCCCGCATCGGTGCCGTCGGTGGGGAACAGCGCGACGCCGACGCTGGCGCCGCTGTGCACCGTCTGTCCGTGCAGCGGGTAGGGCAGCGCAAGCACTTCGACGATGCGGGCGGCCAGGTGACCGGCCTCGTCCGCCGTGGCGCAGGCGGCCACGACGATGAACTCGTCGCCGCCCAGCCGGCCGATGGTGTCCACGCCGCGCACCAGTTCGCGCAGCCGGTCCGCCACCGCCACGAGCAGCAGGTCGCCCGTCTGGTGGCCGTGCGTGTCGTTGATGCGCTTGAAGTGGTCCAGGTCGAGGAACATCACGGCCGCCATGCCTTGCGTGCGGCGCGCGTGCGCCAGCAGCTGGTCCAGCCGCAGGTTCAATGACAGCCGGTTGTCCAGCCCCGTCAGCGGGTCGTGGTGGGCCAGCCGGTGGATGCGTTCCTGGGCCCGCTGCCGCTCCGTCAGGTCGTGCAGGATGGCCACGAACAGGTGTTCGCCGGGCAGCTCCACCTCGCTGACGGAAACGGCCACCGGGAAGGCGCTGCCGTCGCTGCGCCAGCCGGTCAGTTCGGCGCTGTGGCCGCCATCCTGGTGGCCGTCGCCGATCCGGCGCAGCACGTCGGCCGCCGTTTCGCCCGGCGCCACGGGCAGCAGCCGCGCCAGCGGCAGGTCGGCCATCGAATCCGGCGCATAGCCGAACAGCCGTCCCGCCGCCACGTTTGCACCGAGCAGCACGCCGTCCGGCGCGATGGTGAGGATCGCATCGGCGGCCTTGTCCAGGATCGCCTGCAGCCGCGCTTCCCGCTCGCGCAGCCGGGCCGTGCCTTCGTCGACCAGCTGGCGCACGGCGGCCTGTTCGCCGCTGGTCAGCAGCAGCAGCCCGCCCAGCAGGCTGGTGAACAGCAGGCCCGCGGCCAGCACCGACCAGCTCTGCCAGCGGCGCTGGCTGGCCACGTAGGCGGCGGTGGGCGTCAGCGTCAGCAGGTAGTCGCGGCCGCCGAACTGCAGCGCATGGCGGAACAGCGGCAGGCCCGGCGTGGCGTCCGACACCTTGCCCAGCAGCTGGCCGGCGCCCACGTCGAGCAGGCCCGCTTCCAGGTGGGGAAAGCCGACCTGCCGCAGCACCGTGTCGAGGTAATGCTGCACTTCGAACGAGATCAGCAGCATGCCGTTCGGCGTTTCGCCGTCGGCCGGCCGCACCGCCTGGATCAGCGCGATGCCGTCGCCTATGCCCCGCTGCACCATGCGCAGCGGCGCCGTGGCGGCGGGTTCGTCGGAAATCAGCGCGCGCTGCACCGCGCCGGCGCGGGACGGCTCGGCCAGCAGGTCCATGCCGAGATAGGAGCGGTTGCCGCGCGGTTCGATGTAGGTGGCCACCATGTAGCGGTCGCGGCTGCCGGCGGGCCGCAGCGAGCGGTCCCGGCCCGGGTCGCGGATGACGAACGCGGGATCGACGTTCTCGCGGGCCCATTGCTCGAAGGCGGCGCGGTCGGTGCCGGCGACGGGCCGCAGCCAGGCCATCGACAGCATCTCCGGGTGGCGCGCCAGGTAGCCCTGGGCGATGTTGCGGAAATCCTTGCCGCGAATGCGCGCGCCGTTGCCGTTGATGGCGCTGGACATCGCGAACAGGAAGCGCTCGTGCTCCGTCAGCTTGGCCTGCAGCAGGTCGCTGGCCTGCTGCGCCTTCAGCTGCACCTGCTGCATCTGCTGGCCCGTCTCCCAGTGTCGCACCTGCAGGAAGATGGCCATGAACAGCGCCGTCAGCAGCAGCAGCGGCCCGCCGACGGTCCAGCGCCGGCGCCGCCACAGCGGGCGCGGCACGCCGAACAGGATCCAGCCCAGCGGCGCGCCCAGCAGCATGCCCAGCGTGTCGCCCAGCCACCAGGCCAGCCAGCCGGCCGCCAGGTCGATGCCGCTCATCACGCCCAGCAAGGCCAGGCAGCACAGCGACAGCGTGCTGGCCGTCAGCGACAGCAGCGGCGCCAGCAGCAGGAAGCGCAGCACGTCGCGACCGGCGCCGATGGCCGGGCGTACCCAGCGGCGCATGGCATGCATCGCCACGAAGGCCTGCAGCGTGGCGGCAGCAGCGGCCAGCACGGCAGCGCAGGCATGGGAGGGCGGCGGCAGCTCGGGGCGCAGCGACAGTGCGTACAGCGCCGTCACCAGCGCACCCAGCGCCACGCCGGGCAGCAGCGCCGCACCGCCGCGCGTGACGGCGGCCAGCGCGAAGCCGGCCGGCAGGAACAGGGCGATGCCGATGCCGCTGGACAGCGACAGTGCCAGCGCGGGGCAGCCGGCGGCGGCATAGACGGCCGCCAGCAGCAGGTTGGCCAGCGCCGCGCCGGCAGGGGAAAGTGGTGCCGGCGGCAGCGGGCGCGGGTCCAAGATCGGGTTGCTCCGAAAGGGTTGGTCCGGTCGATTTTATAGCAAGAAGTGCAACGTAAAAACAACACTTGCATTTTCCTGAGGGCAGCCGTTACAATCTCGCCCCGAAGCAGACAGTTAGCTGCGCGATATGAAATGTTTGTGTCGCCGTGTTGACAGTTTAGATTTTATGCTTCATACTCTGCGGTTCCTCGCGGAGGGGTGGCCGAGTGGTTAAAGGCAGCAGACTGTAAATCTGCCCTCTTATGAGTACACTGGTTCGAATCCAGTCCCCTCCACCAAGTTTTGCAGGAACAGAGTGGCAATGTAGTGAAACGGAACCTCGCGGGTGTAGCTCAATGGTAGAGCTGAAGCCTTCCAAGCTTATGACGAGGGTTCGATTCCCTTCACCCGCTCCAGTTTCCGAAATCTGTCGTACAAAAGCCCTTGTAGCTCAGTGGTAGAGCACTCCCTTGGTAAGGGAGAGGCCACGTGTTCAATCCACGTCAAGGGCACCAGAATTCAGTAAGTCTGCAGTACATCATCTGACAGTCGGGCGCGTGCCCAGCAATATCTTAAAAATTGTTAGGAGTCTAAAATGGCAAAAGGTAAGTTTGAGCGGACTAAACCGCACGTGAACGTCGGCACCATCGGTCACGTTGACCATGGCAAGACGACCCTGACCGCTGCAATCGCAACCGTCCTGTCGAAGAAATTCGGCGG
>DKJA01000137.1 GCA_002454505.1 Oxalobacteraceae bacterium UBA6704 | reverse complement strand
CGGATGAGTCGTCGCGTTGCACCGTGTTTGAAAACGCGGTGAGCGAGACGATGTACAAGTCATGCCTGATGACCATAGCAAGTCGGTCCCACCCCTTCCCATCCCGAACAGGACCGTGAAACGACTTTGCGCCGATGATAGTGCTGCAACCAGTGTGAAAGTAGGTTATCGTCAGGCTGTTATACCGAGAGAGCCCGTTGCGTGAACGCAGCGGGCTTTTTCATTTAGTGAGCAGTACAGTTTTTGTAGTCAGGTAGTACAACAGAATTCAGGCACCGCGCCTCATGCGCGAGCCGAACCGGTCAAGTCTGATGACCATAGCAAGTCGGTCCCACCCCTTCCCATCCCGAACAGGACCGTGAAACGACTTTGCGCCGATGATAGTGCTGCAACCAGTGTGAAAGTAGGTTATCGTCAGACTAGTAATATGAAAAAGCCCCGTCAGTGAAAGCTGGCGGGGCTTTTTGCTTTGGCGTCCGTCAATCGAGTAGCGGCACGAGATCCGGATCGCCCGCTGCCATCGCACGCCGATACGCGGGCCGCTCGCCTATCCGTTGCAGATAAGCGCGAATATTCGGATAAATCGCCAGGTCGGCAGGCTGATAAAGCCGCATTGTCGTGAGCGAAAACACGGTCATGATATCCGCGGCCGTGAACTCCCCGCCGGCCAGGTAAGGCGCTTCGCCGAGCCGCGCGTCCACCAGCGCCATCACGCGCTCGAACCGCCCCTGCAAGGCGGCCTGCACGGGATGATCGCCGGGCAGTTTTGCGCGGCCCAGCATCACCATCCGCGCGAGCGCCGGCTGCAGGTTCCCGTTTGAAAAGTGAAACCAGTACAGGTAGTTCGCGTAGTCTGCATGCTCGGCGCCGAGCATGAGACGGCGGCCACCATGCTTCACGATGATGTATTCGACGATCGCAGCCGACTCGGCCAGCATCAGGTCGCCGTCCTCGATCACCGGCGCGGCACCGAGCGGATGCAGCGCCTTCAGTTCAGGGGGCGACAGCATCGTGACGGGATCGCGCGTGTAATGCTGCAGCTCGTAAGAAACGCCCAGTTCTTCGCAAAGCCAAACTATACGTTCGGAGGCCGAACGGCCCAGGTGGTGGATTCGGATCATGGTAAAGGAAATAAATGGTTTAGATGGAGCGCTCGTGGCCACGCACGGCGGTGGGGGAAAAACCAAAGCGCTGCCGGAAGCGCACCGCGAAGCGGGAAGGAGATTCGTATCCGACTGCCAGCGCGATATCGGCCACCGGCTGCGTCGTTGCCTGCAGCAGCGTCAACGCGGTGGCCATCCTGGCATCGGTCAGCAGTTCCGTCAGCGATGTGCTTTCCGCTGCCAGCCGGCGACGCAGCGTCGCTTCGGACAGCGCCAATGCGCCGGCAACGCCGTCGGCCGACCACGTTCTGTCCAGCCGGCCGCCAATGAGTGCGCGCACCTTCGCCGCAACACCCAGGTTCGCGGTTGAACTGCGCAGCACGATGCCGTGCTCCGCCAGCCAATGGAGGACTTCGAGCATGCGCTGCCGCGCAACCGGATCGGGAATTTCGCTGGTGGCCAGTGCCAGGCCGGCGTGCCGGAAAGCGCCTGCCAGATGGCCGCCACCATGCGCAGCGAGACTGGCCAACGACGCCTCCTTGCCTGCACACCGGTCGCGATAATAAGGATCGTCGAGCAGCGCCGGCTCGAAGACCAGCCAGCGCGCCTCGTACCGCGAGCCGTCCGTGACGCTGTTCGTGAAGTCGACCGTCTGGTTTGCACCCAGCACGATGGCTTGGCCAGGCAGTGCGCGCACTGTTGCACCGCGGTCCGTGCGTACAGCCTTGATGCCCCGATCGACGAAGATCAGTGCCGGCTGGTCCACGCGGATGCGCAGGATTTCCAGCTCGCGCCCCTGCAGCACATGGGCGGCGGCGCCGATGCCGTGCCGGTGATGGATCGTACGTTCCTGTGGTGCGGTGAGGTTGGCCTGCATGTCAGTGCCCTGTCGTGAGAACACTGCCAGTCTAACTGCCGCATGCGGCCGGCGCCGTGCAGCGCCGATCACATTCGGTGCCGATCCGATCAATCGGCGTCTGCTTACTGCGCCGTCGTCTGCCCCGACACCGCCACCGCCGTCGCCGGCTGTTCTGCCTTGCTGCCGCGGCTGATGCTCTCGCCATCATCCTTGCGCAGCGTCCAGAAGATCGCGGACGACACCATCGTCAGGCCCGCCAGCGTCAGGAAGGCGTGATGCAATGCGCTGGTGAGAACCACGCGGTCGGTCTGCGGCATGTCGCCCAAATACCAGCCCGTGATCAGCGAACCGCAGGCGAGGCCAAAGCTCATCGACAGCTGCTGCATCGAGCTGGCCATCGTGCTGGCCATGCTGGAATCCTTCTGGTTCACGTCCGCATAGGCGATCGTGTTCATGCTGGAGAACTGCAGCGAATTGAAGAAGCCCTGGCAAAGGCTGAGCAGCACGATCACGTACAACGGGGTGCCCAGCTGGACGAACGAGAACATCCCGATCGTCACGCCGATCAGCAGCGTGTTCACAACGAGCACCTGGCGATAGCCGAAGCGGTTCAACACCCGCGCCGAGATGAACTTCATGCCCATCGCCGCGGCGGCGGACGGCATCATCATCAGCCCCGATTGCCACGCCGGCAGACCGAGGCCCAGCTGGTACAGCAGCGGCAGCAGGAAAGGCAGGCCGCCGACGCCCAGGCGTGTGAAGAAGCCGCCCATCACCGACACGCGGAACGTGCGGATCCTGAACAGGGCCAGCTGCAGCAAGGGATAAGCTTCCTTGTTTGCGTGGAAGACGTAGGCCGCCAGCAGGCTGAGGGAAATCGCGAACAGCACCGACCACGACGTGACGTCGAGCCGGTGTTCGCCGAAGATCTCCAGCAGCCATGACAGCAGCGCGATGCCGGTACCGAACAGCACGAGGCCCATCACGTCGAGCGGCCGCGGGCCGTCGCCGCGATAGTCCGGCATGTATTTGTGGGCGAGCCAGATCGCGGCCAGGCCCACCGGCACGTTGATGAAGAAGATCTCCCGCCACGACAGCCAGTAAACGATCAGGCCACCGACGGTCGGACCGAGCAGGGGCCCGATCAGCGCGGGGATGATTACGAAGTTCATCGCCGACAGCAGTTCGGATTTGGGGAAAGTGCGCACGATCGTCAGCCGCCCGACCGGCATCATCATCGCCTTCCTGACGCTGGCGG
>DKJA01000018.1 GCA_002454505.1 Oxalobacteraceae bacterium UBA6704 | reverse complement strand
ATGCCTGCATGCTCAACTGGCTGGGTGAAATGCCCGATGCGGATGCCGTGCTGGCAGTCGCACCGGACCTGGCCCGCATGCGCCAGCAGGACGAACAGGGCCGCCATACGGGCGTGGTGATCTTCGGCGCGCATCCGGAAACCCCGCAACGGCTGCTGGAAATCCGCGCGTTCGCTCCCGCCCATGGCGTCGACGAAGACCCCGTCTGCGGCAGCGGTGCAGGCAGCGTGGCGGCATTCCTGCGCCACGCGGGCCAGGTCGGCGACATCGATTTCGATATCGCGCAAGGCCAGGCAGTGGGCCGCGACGGCAGCATCGCGATCCGCATCGCCGGCAGCCGCATCGAGGTGGGCGGCAGCGCCGTCACGTGCATCGAAGGCGCGCTGCGCGCGCCATGACGCTATATGGCCGAGTCCGTGTCCAACCTTGGGGGCTTTGCCGGGGTTTCGTTGAGCGCAGCTCAGCGCCGGCAAAGCGGTGATGGCATGCAGGCCATCACCTCTCCAACCCATCTGAAATAACTCCATACAGATCAGGCGGGTTGGAAGGAGCCATGGCATGCATGCCATGACCGCATCACAGGCGTGGAGCATGCTCCACGAATTCCCTGCGATGCCCCCCAGGGTGGACACGAGCTGAGCCGTAGAGCGCGCCAATGCGAACCATCGCACGCACGAAAGCATCGCGCGGCCCCGGCGGCGCGGGGCCTGCGCTACGATAAAGCCATCACTGACTGCGCTGCCGGAGGCTTGCGATGAACGAGTCACCAACCGCCACGATCACCATCCGCGATGCGGACCTGCCACGCGACCTGGCCGCCGTGCGCGAACTGTTCCGCGAATATGCGGCCACGCTCGGCATCGACCTGTGCTTCCAGAACTTCGCGGAAGAGCTGCGCAACCTGCCCGGCAAATACGCGGCGCCTGGTGGACGGATATTGCTGGCGTGGGATGGCGACAGTGCGATCGGCTGCGTGGCGCTGCGCCCCGTCGATGACGAAACGGCCGAGATGAAGCGGCTGTTCGTGCGCGCCGCCTACCGCTCGCACAGGCTGGGCCGCACCCTGGCCGAGCGCGTGTGCGACGAAGCGCGCCAAGCCGGCTACCGCGCCATCTGCCTCGACACGCTGGGCACGATGACGGCTGCGGTGAAGCTGTACACGTCGCTGGGCTTTGCGCCGATCGCGCCGTACGTGTTCAATCCGATTCCCGGCGCGCTGTTCTTCGGCCGGGCCTTGCACGCGTGATCCGGCCGGTCAGCCGATGACGCCGATTTCCAGCGTCTTGCCCTGGAAGACGTTCATCACGGTGGCCGTATTGTCGCCGTCCACCTTGGCCTGCACGCGCAGCTGCTGCTTGCCGGCCTGGACTTCCGTGCCGTCGTCGTTTTCCAGCACCACTTCCACCGTTTCGCCGGGCGCATAGTTTTCCGTCTCCACATGCAGGTTCAGGTCGACGTAGTGGCGCGACACATCGCTCACCTCGGTCTTGTCCGGACCGTAGCTCCACCAGATGCGCTTGACGGCCTTTTCCTTGGCCGCTTCGTCGTCGCCGCCATCGTCCTGCATCAGCGATTTGATGACCGCCGCGGCGGCCGCGGTTGCTGCAGCGGCCACCACCGCGGTAGCCGCGCTGCCGCCCCCGCCGCCCGAACCGCCGGCCGCTTCCACGGTATCCGTGAACTGCGTGGGGATCAGCGTCGCGCCGCACGACGTCTTCATGCCGGCCACGGCCACGCCCTTGCCGTACAGCGTTGTCGTGACGACGCCTTCCACGATCGGATAGTCGCCCTTGCATTTCGGGCAGTGCACCTTGTGGCCGATGTAGGCGATCGGCTTGCCATGGCAGATGTCGGTCGGCGAGCCTTCCAGCACGGTGCCGTCGTGGCTCGTGCGGTCGCCTTTGCGGATGATCTCTCCAGCCATCGGATCCTCTTTTTTCCTGAAATGAGCTACAGCTTGAACGGTGAATCGGCAGCGGGCGGGCATTGCAGCACGGCCGTCGCGCCATGTTGTTCCACGCTGGCCTTGGTGCCTTTGCCGCATACATTGTCCAGCGTCGGCGGCGCATGGATGCGCGCCACCTTGCCGTCCGGCGCCAGCACCACGCCGTGGCCGCCGACCAGCACGCTGTCGTGGCAATCCTGGTCGCGGCAATAGCTGACGCAATCCTTGCAGGCCTGCGCGGCGCCGTCGCGGAAGGCCTGGCACTGGTCGTATTCCGGCGCGACGACGACGGCAAAGGTGCCCGCCGCGAAGTAGCCGCACTTCGGCTTGCCCTGCGCATCGCTGACGGTGAAGCGGCCGATGCCCCGTTCCGCATCCGGATAATCGAAGTCGCCCGTGTGGCGGATATTCGGGATGACCACCTTGCCGCTGCGGTCCACCGCCAGCAGTTCGCGCGGTTCGGCCACGACGATGGTCGCCATGCCGTGCTTGTTCCACGCGAGGCGCTTCAGATACTTGGGCTTAACGTGGCGCTCGCTGCCTTCGCCGGCAAGGCAGGCGGCCGACCAGTCGCCGCCTTTCTTCGCGGCGGGGCAGGGGTCTGCCGCACGCGCCGGGGCGATGGCAAACAGAGCCAGCCAGGCGAACAGGCACAGCATGCGCGTCATTTGAGCTCCCAGAATTTCACCTTGGTCGTCTGGACGATCTTCTCGGCCGACACCAGCATCGTCAGCCAGAAATAATAGGTGTTGGTCGTGTTGTCATCGTGGTCGGTGGCGTAGGCCAGTTTCTGCGCCGCGCCGTCCCACAGCGTGAAGTGGCCGGAAGCGTCGCCCCAGCCGGAGACTTCGAACACGACGATGCCGTTGCGCTTGCCCAGCTTCTTGGTGATGAATTCGCGCGCCTTCGTCACGCGGTCGCTGAAGGCGGCCTCGGCCTTCGGCTTGTCGGCGATCTGCGCCGCGGTGACGACCGGCAGCGCCAGTTCCTCGTCCGCGCCCTTGAAGCGGGTTTCCAGTTCCTTTTTCAGGTCCTTCACGCGGATCCAGTAGGTGTAGCCGTCGCCGCCTTTTTCCGAGCCGCCCTTGCTGGGCGCCTTGCCCAGCTTCAGGCCGCTGCGGTTCAGCCCGTACGACATCCGCACGGCGCACGTGTTCGCATAGGCGTCGTGCTCGTACAGCTTGACGAACTTGCCGCCGATCTTCGTGTCGTACAGCGTGGCCGTGGTCACGCTCTTGTCGGGATAATGCTTTTTCATATCGGCCCACGAAGGGCGGTGCGCGGTGATAGCCGCGGAGGCATTGCCTGAAGTTGCCGTGATCGCCAAGACTGCACCTTTGAAAAGAGTGTCCTGCGAGCATCTTAGCATTTTTGATACGTTTTTCGGCAACCGGCTGTCTATCGTACGCGGGTCTGGCAGAATGCCTGCATGGAAAACCTGACCATCCGCCCCGCCACAGTCGACGATGCCGACGCCATCGGCAACCTGATCATGGACCTGCTGCCGTTCCTGACGCTGCATCCAGACGGGGAGGGCGCCGAGGCCTTCATCGCCAACGTGGGTATCGCGGCGCAGCGGCGCTACTTGGCACAGGACAATTACCAGTATCACGTGGCGCTGCGGGAGGGCGCGCTGGCCGGCGCGGTGGCGATGCGCGACAACAGCCACCTGTTCCACCTGTTCGTGGCGCAAGCGCTGCACGGCCAGGGCCTGGGCAGGCAGCTGTGGCTGCTGGCCCGCGACGAAGCCATCGCACGCGGCAATCCGGGGGTGTTTACGGTGAATGCCTCGACCCATGGGATGCCAATGTATCTGCGGCTGGGGTTCGTGGCGACGGGGCCGCGGGTCGAGCATGACGGCATTGCGGATATGCCGATGCAGTGGGTGGGGACTGTCCCCGCAGGGGCCTGTCCCCGGGGTTGATTTTGAAGTTATCGGCGTTCAGGCAAAGTCAAAAACAACCCCGGGGACAGTCCCTTGCAGGGACAGTCCCCCGCCAACAAAAACGCGCCCTCCGAAGAGGGCGCGTAGCGGCCGGGTTATGGCCGATAGTGGCGGACATCATCGGCACCGATGCCAGCCAGCCGGCGGCCCGCGCAGGACTCAACCGGTACTTGAGCCGGCAACCCTGCTGAAGCCAGGTTGCCGGACCTTCACAACACGTCGCGGTTCAGGCCGGCGGCACGGCTGGCACTGCTGGCGCTGGTGCCGTAGTAGTTGTGCACTTCGGCGGCCCAGGCCTGGTTGGCCATGTCGGGCCAGTTGTCCTTGTCGAAGCCGGGCGCGTTTTCGATGCGTTCCTTGTCGATGTTCAGGCGCAGCTGGTGGTTGGCCGTGTCCAGCGTCAGCGCTTCCCAAGGGATCGCGAACAGCTTCTCGCCGATCGTCAGCACGCCGCCGGATGCCATCACGACATAGCCGACCGAGCCGGTCTGCATGTCGAGCATGATTTCCTTGACGGAGCCCAGGTGTTCGTCCTTCATGTTGTGGATGTGATCGCCGATCAGCGTGTCCGCACCCATCAGGCGCGGGCCGGGACCCTGGTGGCCCTGGTCGACGTAGTTACCGTATGCATCGCGTTCGTAGCTCATGGTGGCCTCCTGTTGAAATAATGATATTGTCCGGCCCGGGCGGCGGCGGGTCTGTACGTTCCCGCACATTTTTCGGCGCGGCAGGTGCCAGCGCATTTGCCCGAATTCGGGCCGGCATGGTGAAGAAACGGGCGGATTACGCTATAATTGCAATTTCCCGCAGCGTGCCAATCGGCACCCTATCTCGCAATGACCAAATTTGTCTTCGTCACTGGCGGCGTCGTGTCGTCCCTTGGTAAAGGGATTGCCGCCGCCTCCCTCGCCGCGATCCTCGAATCGCGCGGCCTCAAAGTCACCATGCTCAAGCTGGACCCGTACATCAACGTGGACCCGGGCACGATGAGCCCCATGCAGCACGGTGAAGTGTTCGTCACCGACGACGGCGCCGAAACCGACCTGGATCTCGGCCACTACGAGCGCTTCATCAGCACGCGCATGCGCAAGGTGAACAACTTCACCACCGGCCAGATCTACGAATCCGTGATCCGCAAGGAACGCCGCGGCGAATACCTCGGCAAGACCGTACAGGTGATCCCGCACATCACCAACGAAATCCAGGACTACATCCGCCGTGGCGCGGAAGGCTACGATGTCGCGCTGTGCGAAATCGGCGGCACCGTCGGCGACATCGAGTCGCTGCCGTTCCTGGAAGCGGCCCGTCAACTGAGCCTGCGCGCCGGCCGCAAGAACTGCGCCTTCGTGCACCTGACGCTGGTGCCGTTCATCGCCTCCGCGGGCGAACTGAAAACCAAGCCGACCCAGCACTCGGTGCAGAAACTGCGCGAGATCGGCATTTCGCCGAACGCGCTGCTGTGCCGCGCCGACCGCGCCATTCCGGACGACGAACGCGCCAAGATCTCGCTGTTCTCGAACATCGAAGAGCAGGCCGTGATCTCCGTGTGGGACGTGGACACCATCTACAAGGTGCCGCAGATGCTGCACGACCAGGGCCTGGACGCGATCATCTGCGAGGCGCTGGACATCGAGCCGGCACCGGCCGACCTGTCGGTGTGGTCGAAGCTGATCCACACGCTGGAAAATCCGAAGCAGGAAGTGTCGATCGGCATGGTCGGCAAATATGTCGACCTGACCGAGTCGTACAAGTCGCTGACCGAAGCGCTGCGCCACGCCGGCATCCATACCGAGAGCCGCGTCAATATCGAATACATCGACTCGGAAGAGATCGAAGCGAAGGGCACGGCCGACCTGGCCAAGTACGACGCGATCCTGGTGCCGGGCGGCTTCGGCAAGCGCGGCGTGGAAGGCAAGATCAAGGCGGCGCAATTCGCCCGCGAAAGCGGCATCCCTTACCTGGGCATCTGCCTGGGCATGCAGGTGGCGCTGATCGAATACGCCCGCCACAAGGCCGGCCTGACGAACGCCAACTCCACCGAGTTCGAGCCGCAGACGGACCAGCCGGTCGTCGCGCTGATCGACGAATGGCAGAACCACGACGGCAAGGTCGAGAAGCGCGATGCCAATTCCGACCTGGGCGGCACGATGCGCCTGGGCGCGCAGGCCTGCGCCGTCAAGCCGGGCACGCTGGCGCACGAGATCTACGGCAGCGTGGTCACCGAGCGTCACCGTCACCGCTACGAAGCGAACAACCATTACCTGAGCCGCGTGGAAGAAGCGGGCCTGGTGGTGGCGGCGCGCACGCCGACGGAAGACCTGTGCGAAATCATGGAACTGCCACGCGACGTGCACCCTTGGTACATGGGCGTGCAGTACCACCCTGAATTCAAATCGACGCCGCGCGACGGCCACCCGCTGTTCACGTCGTTCATCAAGGCCGCGCTGACGCACAAGGGCGCCGGCGCCCAGCAAGGAGACGCAGCATGAAACTCTGTGGTTTCGATATCGGCCTCGACCAGCCGTTCTTCCTGATCGCCGGCACCTGCGTGATCGAATCGCGCCAGATGGCGTTCGATACGGCCGGTGCACTGAAGGAGATGACCGCCGCACTGGGCATCCCGTTCATCTACAAGTCGTCGTTCGACAAGGCCAACCGTTCCTCCGGCACGTCGTACCGCGGCCCCGGCCGCGACAAGGGCCTGGAAATCCTCGGCGACGTCAAGCGCGAGCTGGGCGTGCCGGTGCTGACGGACGTGCACTCGATTGACGAGATCGAGGAAGTGTCGGCGGTGGTCGACGTGCTGCAGACGCCTGCCTTCCTGTGCCGCCAGACGGACTTCATCACCGCCTGCGCCCAATCGGGCCTGCCGGTGAACATCAAGAAGGGCCAATTCCTCGCGCCGCACGACATGAAGAACGTCATCGACAAGGCCCGTGCCGCCGCCAGGGCGAAGGGCCTGAACGAAGACAACTTCATGGCCTGCGAACGGGGCGCCTCGTTCGGCTACAACAACCTGGTGTCGGACATGCGCTCGCTGGCGATCATGCGCGAGACCGCCGCACCGGTGGTGTTCGATGCGACGCACTCGGTGCAACTGCCGGGCGGTAACGGCACTTCGTCGGGCGGCATGCGCGAGATGGTGCCCGTGCTGTCGCGCGCGGCCGTTGCCGTCGGCGTGGCCGGCCTGTTCATGGAAACCCACCCGACGCCGGCCACCGCGCTGTCGGACGGCCCGAACGCCGTGCCGCTGGGCCGCATGAAGGAGCTGCTGTCCACGCTGATCGAGCTGGATCGCATCACGAAGAAGGCTGGCTTCCTCGAGAGCAGCTTCGAGTAGGGCGCCGCTTCGGCATCGTGAAAGGGCCCGTGCAGCTTGCTGTACGGGCCTTTTTCGTTGGGGACTGTCCCTGCAAGGGCCTGTCCCCGGGGTTGTTCTTGAATTCCCTGGCGTGCCGGCAAACTTCAACCGCGTGGTTGTTTTTTGTTCGCGGTTCGCAAGTCAAATTCAACCCCGGGGACAGTCCCTTGCAGGGACAGTCCCCAGCCACGCGGCCGTTTTGTAGTAAGGCGTGCCGCTTCCCTACAAAGCCATCCTCTGTTACCCTTGCTGCAATTTTGCGGGCGGGTCAATTCTCACCACTTCACACCGCGCGCTGCCTGTTTCCCCCATACCTTGGAGACTTACCATGAGTGCAATCGTAGATATCATCGGCCGCGAGATCATCGACTCGCGCGGCAATCCGACCGTCGAGTGCGACGTGCTGCTGGAATCGGGCGTGATGGGCCGTGCGGCCGTACCGTCGGGTGCCTCGACCGGCTCGCGCGAAGCGATCGAGCTGCGCGACGGCGATCCGAAGCGTTATTTCGGCAAGGGCGTACTGCAGGCCTGCGAGAACATCAACACGGAAATCTCCGAAGCGATCATGGGCCTGGACGCGAACGAACAGGCCTTCCTGGACCGCACGCTGATCGACCTGGACGGCACGGAAAACAAGTCGCGCCTGGGCGCGAACGCGACGCTGGCCGTGTCGATGGCCGTCGCGAAAGCGGCCGCTGAAGAAGCGGGCCTGCCGCTGTACCGCTACTTCGGCGGTTCGGGCGCGATGCAGATGCCGGTGCCGATGATGAACGTGATCAACGGCGGCGCGCACGCCGACAACAACCTGGACATCCAGGAGTTCATGATCATCCCGGTCGGCGCACCGACCTTCAAGGAAGCGATCCGCTACGGCGCCGAAGTGTTCCACACGCTGAAGAAGATCCTGCACAAGAAGGGCCTGACGACGGCCGTCGGCGACGAAGGCGGTTTCGCGCCGTCCGTCTCGAGCCATGAGGAAGCGATCAAGCTGATCATCCAGGCGATCGAGGAAGCGGGCTACGAGCCGGGCACGCAGATCGCGCTGGGCCTGGACTGCGCCGCGTCCGAGTTCTACAAGAACGGCAAGTACGAGCTGGAAGGCGAGGGCCTGTCCCTCACCGCGCAGGAATTCACCAACCTGCTGGCCACGTGGTGCGACAAGTACCCGATCATCTCGATCGAAGACGCGATGGGCGAAGGAGACTGGGATGGCTGGGCCACGTTGACCAACGCGCTGGGCAAGAAGGTGCAGCTGGTGGGCGACGACCTGTTCGTCACCAACACGAAGATCCTGAAGGAAGGCATCCAGAAGGATATCGCCAACTCGATCCTCATCAAGATCAACCAGATCGGCACGCTGACGGAGACGTTCGCCGCCATCGAGATGGCCAAGCGCGCCGGCTACACGGCCGTGATCTCGCACCGTTCGGGCGAGACGGAAGACTCGACGATCGCCGACATCGCCGTCGGCATGAACGCGCTGCAGATCAAGACGGGCTCGATGTCCCGCTCCGACCGCATGGCTAAATACAACCAGCTGCTGCGCATCGAAGAAGACCTGGGCGACGTCGCCAGCTACCCGGGCCGCGAAGCATTCTATAATCTGCGTTGATACTCTAAACTAGAGCAACTTTTTGACTGTGCAGCCGGCCGGGATTCCCGGCCGGTTCTTTATTCCCTATGCGTCTGATTACCCTTGCCCTGGCAGTCCTGCTGCTGCTGATTCAGTATCCTCTGTGGCTGGGGAAAGGCGGCTGGCTTCGCGTGCAGGACCTGGAACAGCAGGTCGACGCGGCGCACGACAAGAACGACGAACTGCGCCGCCGCAACGCCAAGCTCGACTCCGAAGTGCGCGACCTGAAGGACGGCACCGGCGCCGTCGAGGAGCGCGCGCGCTACGAGCTGTCGATGATCAAGGACAACGAGATCTACGTGCAGATCCTGCACAAGGGCCAGTCCGCCCCGGACGAGGGCGCCACACCGCCGATGCCGGTGGAGGAGCCGGTCAAGAAGCCGTAGGTTGGCTGTCGTTGGCTGGGGACTGTCCCTGCAAGGGACTGTCCCCGGGGTTGAATTTGACGTTCTCCCGAGTACAACGGAAATCAAAATCAACCCCGGGGACAGTCCCCTGCGGGGACGGTCCCCAGCCAACATTGTTCTGCTTGTAAATAAGAATCATTTCCATTAAGATGGCGCTCCACCGCCAGCCATCCTGCGTGCCAGGTCCAAGAGCCAGCTGCCAACGACTCTTGACTGGAATACCATGCACGTCCTCTCCGCGCGCCGGCGCCTGCTGCCGGCCTTACTGATGTCCGCACTGGGCTCGCTGGCCCATGCCCAATCCACCACCGCCATGGGCGAAATCCTCGTCACCGCCAAGCGCGACGACACGAAGACCGTCGGCACCAACACCACCGTCACGGCCACCGAGCTGCAGCGGCGCGGCGCGCAGGACATGTTCAACATCACGAAGTACGAAGCGCTGATCAGCGTGCCGAACGGCGCCAGCGGCTCGGGCAGCGTGTGGGACAGCACGGGCAACTCGGGCTTCAATATCCGCGGCATCGACGGCAACCGGGTCAGCATGGACCTCGATGGCATCTCGCTGCCCGACGCGGCACCGAAGCCGGACGGCTCGACGCTGAACGCATTCGGCATCGGCCGCGACTACTTCGATCCCGAGACCTTCCGCGAAGTCGATATCACGTCCGGCACCACGGCGGCCGGCAGCGGCACGCCGGGCCTGGGCGGTTCGGTGAGCTTCACGACCAAGGCGCCGGAAGACTATGTCGGCGACAGCAAGCCGGTCTACGCCGACTACAAGTTCGGCTACGACGGCTCGAACAATATGCGCATGCATGCGCTGACCGGCGCCGTGCAAAGCGGCGGCCTGCAAGCGCTGGCCGTGTACGTGCACCGCGACGGCAAGGAACTGGAATCGAACGGCAACGGCGTGGACAATCCGGACGACTGGGATTCCGATGCGCTGCTGGCCAAGCTGGCCTGGTCGCCGCTGGCAGGCCACAAGCTGACCGCGACGATCGACGCTTACCGCACGCAGCACGCCCGCGCCTTCATCAACAAGACCAGCACGCTGTATCCGGAAGGCGTGACGATGGATTCGGAAACGAAGCGCGACCGCTTCAGCCTCGATCACCAGTTCGCCGGCAACACGGCGTTGTTCGACACGCTCGAATCGCGCATCTACTACCAGGATGCGCGCGTCGAGGACGACACGCACTCCCGCTACATCACCCAGGGCCAGCCCGTGTGGCGCGAGATCGCAACGGGCTTCTACAACAAGAGCCTGGGCCTGGCCAGCAACGCCGGCAAGCAGTTCGGCAAGCACCGCCTCGTGTACGGCTTCAGCGGCGAGAAGGTGGAGAGCCGCCGGCCATGGCGCGAGGACCGCACCGTGCTGGCCACGGGCGCGCACCAGATCACCAGCAAGAACCGCATGGCCGACACGGACACGACGAAGCTGGCGCTGTTCGGCCGCGCCGACCTGGCGCTGTCCGACAGCATCACGCTGACGCCGGGCCTGCGCTACGACCGGCGCGAGCTCGAACCGAAGAACCTGCAGAACTACGTCGTGGCCGTCCCGGCGGCGGCGAAGGAACTGCACAAGCAGACCGACGATTACTTCACGCCGAGCCTCGCATTGACGGCGAAGCTGAACCCGCAGCTGGAAGCGTATGCCAAATACTCGCGCGGCACGCGGCTGCCGAATGCATCGGAGATCACCGGCACCTACGACTCGTTCAGCTACACGGGCACCGGCAATGGTTATGCGGTGCTGGGCAACGGCAGCCTGAAAAAGGAAACCAGCAATGCGTTCGAGCTGGGCCTGAACGGCCACGCGGCGCCCGGCATCCAGGGCCACGCCGCCGTGTTCTACACGAAGTACAAGGACTTCATCGAGTACGTGACGCAGGCGCCCGATCCGGTCAACTTCCCGACCATCACGCAGGGCCTGTTCCGGCCCGAGAACATCGGCGACGCGAAGACGTGGGGTGTGGAAGTCTCCGGCAACTTCGACCTGAAGCAGTGGGCCCCGGCGCTGAACGGCGCCAGCGTGATCGTGGCGGCCGGCGTCCAGCACAGCAAGGTGCTCAACACCGACACGGGCGACGAAGGCGAACTCGCCTCCACCTTGCCGCGCAAGCTGAGCGCCACGTTCGCGTGGGACGATCCGGCCAAGCGGGGCGGCGGCGCGCTGTCCGTCATCAGCGTGCATGGCAAGCAGGCCGAACCCGACGTCATCACCGGCACCACGGCGGCGCGCTTTGCGGTGCCGGGTTACACGGTAGCCGACCTGACGGCATACTGGAACATCGGCACGCATGCGATGCTGACGGCCGGCATATACAACCTGACCGACAAAAAATACTGGGACTACGCCTCGACGCGCAGCCTGGCCGCCGGCACCACGGCCGCCACGATCGCCGACATCGAACGGCAGTCCCGTCCCGGCCGCTATGCCGCCGTCACGTTCAAGCTGATTTACTGATCCACCAAGGAGAAGACCATGAAGACCCACCCACGCAATCTGCTGGCCCGCACCGTGCTGGCCATGGCAGGTGCCCTGCTCATCTCGCAAGCGCAGGCGGCCACGCTGGCCGAGCGCTGGACCACGCTGCGCGCCGAACAACCGAAGCTGGGCATCCGCGATGCGGCCCGCACGTTGCGCGTGTCGGAAGCGGAGCTGCTCGACACCACCGTCGGCGCCACCGCCACGCGCCTGAAAAACACCGACCACGCGCCCCGCGAAATCATGCGCCGCGCGCTGGACCTGGGCAAGGTGATGGGCCTGACGCGCAACGAGAACGGCGTCATCGAGGTGACCGGCGTCGCTTCCCGCCTGGCCGAAGCAAAGCAGGGCGATGCCGGTGCCAAGGATGCGGAAAGCGAAGCACGCCAGCTGAACATCGCCGGCGGTTATCTCGGCGGCCCGATCGACCTGCGCTTCCACTTCACCGAGTGGAAGTTCGCGTATGCCGTGGTCCAGCCGGGCAAGGACGGCGCCGTGTCGCGCAGCCTGCAGTTCTTCGACGGCGGCGGCAATGCGGTGCACAAGCTGTATCTGAAGGACGAGACGAAGGTGCCCGTATTCGACAAGCTGGTTGCCGACTTCCGTCAGCCGCAGCAGGAAGGCAAGCTGGTGATCGTGCCGGCGGTCGACAAGAAGCCGGCGAAGCCGGACAGCGCCGTCGACGTCAAGGAATTCCAGCTGGCGTGGAAGGAGATGACGGACGTGCACCAGTTCAACCGCATCGTCTCGGAGTTTGGCCTGACGCGCGAGCAGGCGCTGCGCCTGGCGCCGGCCGGCGTGGTGCAGAAGGTGATGCCGCAGGCCGTGCGCACGCTGCTGGAGCAGGCGTCCGCGCAGCAGGTGCCGATCATGGCCTTCCTCGGCAATGGCGGCGTGACGCAGATCTACAGCGGCAAGATCAACAAGGTGCAGGAAGCGGGCGGCTTCTTCAACGTGCTCGACCCCGACTTCAACCTGCACCTGCGCGACAAGGCCTTCAAGGCCGGCTACGTGCTGCAGCGGGCGGGCGTGACGTCGGTGGAGTTCTACGACAACGAGGGCGAGCTGGTGGTGACGTTCTTCGGCGTGCGGGAGCGGGGCAAGCCGCAGCCGCAGGGTTGGCTGGATCTGGCCGCATCGCTGAAGTAGTGGCTGGGGACCGTCCCCGCAGGGGACTGTCCCCGGGGTTGTTTTTCTGTATGCGGTCCTCAAAAATCAAAATCAACCCCGGGGACAGGCCCCTGCGGGGACAGTCCCCAAGGAATCAAGCAGGAATCAGCTTCTCCCGCTTCAACCGCTCGAACAGATCGAAGAACGCCTCCGGCGTCGCCTGGTAATCCAGGAAGCCGGCCTTGCGGCTTTTGCTCATATCGGTCATCACTTCCATCGGCCGGCCCAGGTCGGCATCCGTGTGCCACCACGAAGCCAGTCGCGTCACGTCCGGTTCGGCGAGGCCGTGCTGCTGGGCGATCTCGCGCCACAGCGCGGGCGCATCGGTCATCCGCGCTTCCAGCGGGCTGATGTCAGCAGGAAGCGGTGCGGCTTCGATGCCGAAATACTCGGCCAGTTTCGGCCACAGCCACTGCCAGCGGAATACGTCGCCATTGACGACGTTGAAGTCCTCGTTGCGGCCCGCGTCGTTCGTGGAGGCCCACTGCAGGTGGCGCGCCAGCAGGCGGGCGTCGGTCATGTCCGTCAGGCCGGTCCATTGCGCGGCGCTGCCGGGGAAGACGAACGGCTGGCCGGTGTGCTTGCACAGCGCGGCGTAGACGGCCAGCGTCTGGCCCATGTTCATCGCATTGCCGATCGCGTAGCCGATGATCGTGTGCGGGCGGTGCACGCTCCACGTGAAGCCGTACTGCTGCGCCGCCGCGAACATGCGGTCTTCCTGCTCGTAGTAGAAGTTGGCCACATCCTGCCGGCCCTGCTCCTCGCGGAACGGCGTGATCGGCACGGCGCCCTTGCCGTAGGCTTCGAACGGGCCGAGGTAGTGCTTCAGGCCCGTTACCAGCGCCACGTGGCGCACGGTGCCGGCCGGGCCGACCGCATCGAGCACGTTTTTCACCATCGCGCCGTTGACGCGGATGTTTTCCTCTTCGGTGGCTTGCCGCGACCACGCGGTGATGAACACGTGGGTCGGGTTCACGCCCGCCAATGCCTGCGCCACGTCGGGCGACGTCAGGTCGGCGCTGATCTGGTGGACGCCCGCCACGCCTGGCGTGCGGCCGCGCGAAACGCCGTGCACCTGCCAGCCTTCGGCCAGCAGCCGTTCGGCCAGCGCGCTGCCGATGACGCCGCTGCTGCCGACGATGAGTGCCTTGTTGGTCATGCCTGCTCCTTGGTTGGACAAGGCATGACTGTAAACGGAATCGGGGGCGAGTGCAGGAGGGGTGCGGGGACTGTCCCGGAACGGGACTGTCCCCGGGGTTGTTCCTGACTTTGCTGGAGTGCCGGCAACTGCAACCCCGGGGGTGTTCTTGACTTTGCTGGCGTGCCGGCAAACTGCAACCCCGGGGACAGGCCCCTGCGGGGACAGTCCCCAGCCCTCAGCCCTTGATGGCCTGCACGCCCAGCGCCGGGTCGTCGCTGAAGAAGCCATCCAGCCCCAGCGCGATGTAGCGCCGCATCTCGGCGATCGAGCCGGCCTCGTTGCGGGCATTCTCGCCTTGGCCGTCGCGGAAGTCGGCAGCGATGAAGCGGTTCTCCGGGCGGAACGTCCACGTTTCCACGCGCAGGCCAACGGCGCGGGCATCGGCTACCAGCGGCGTCGGTGCGGCCAGCTTGCCGTCCTTCGCCAGCGGGATCAGGCCGCGCGTGTTCGGCGCGATCGTGTCCGCATACTGGGCGATTTCACGCATGCGTGCCGGTGTGATGGGGCCGTCGCCGACCAGCTGCATCAGGCGCAGGTTGGCGCGCTTGCCCAGCTTGTCGCGCAGGTAGCGCAGGTTGTCCACTTCGAACGATTGGATCTCGACCGGTGCGCGGCGCGTGTATTCGTGGGCCGCCAGCGTGGCCATGAAGCGGTCTTCCAGCGGTAGGCCGACTTTCGCGAAGTAGGCCGAATGCTTCAGTTCAGGCACCAGGCCGATCACGCGGCCGGCCGCCTTCGACTGGGCGGCGGCGAACTCGATCACCTCTTCGAACGTCAGCACCTGGAACTTGCCGTCGTACTGCGCGCTGCCGGGCCGCACCTGCGGAATGCGTTCGACGGCGCGCAGCGTCTTCAGTTCGGCCAGCGTGAAATCGTCCGACCACCAGCCATCGTAGGTTTCGCCGTCGATGGTTTTCTTTGCGCGGCGGCTGGCGAATTCGGGGCGCTTTGAGACGTCCGTCGTTTCCGTCAGCAGCGGTTCGTGGCGGGCAACCAGCACGCCGTCCTTGGTGGACACCAGATCGGGCTCGATGTAGTCGGCACCGTCGGCGATGGCCTTTTCATACGCGGCCAGCGTGTGCTCCGGACGCAGTGCCGAAGCGCCGCGGTGCGCGAACACCAATGGCCGTTTGGCCGGCACCTGTGCGAAGGCCGCAGGCAGTAACAGAGCGCCCGCGGAAGCGGCGATGAAGGTGCGGCGCGACAGGTGGCGCCGGGTGTCGAAAGTCATGGTCATTTGAAGTCCGCCATCAAGGTGACAAAGCCCTGCCGTGGGGCGATCGGGAAGGTATTGTAAGTCTTGTCGGCGGCACCGACGACCACGTTCAGGTCGCCCTTGCGGTCGGCCAGGTTGGTGACGTTGACGCGGTAGCGCGCATTCTTCACCCAGCCGCCGTCGAGGAAGGGCAGCCGGCCCGAGACGCCGAGGCCCAGCAGGAAGTAGCTCGACACCTGCAGGTCGTTCGTATAAGTGGCGTAGCGCTTGCCCACGTAGTCGCCGCTCAGCTGGAATTCCGTCTGGCCCAGGTTCAGCGAGGCGACGAACTTGTTCATCCATTCCGGGCTGCCCGGCACCTTCTTGCCGGCGGTCGGCACGGTGGCTGCACCGTTCGAGTAGTTGTCGTCGTACTCGGAGCGGTTGTACGAGATCGCGTCGTAGAAGCTGAAGGTACGGCCGAAGTGGAAGGTGCCGGACATGTCGATGCCGTCCGTCTTCACGCTGCCCACATTGGCCAGCACGGGATTGCCGCCGATGATCGCCGAGATCACCGGGGTGGGGCTGATCTGCAGCAGGCGGTCCTTGAAGTTCACGTGATAGACGTTGACCTGGCCGTCGAAGCCGGTCAGCGGCCCGGCATCCAGCGTGCGGCTGGTGCGCAGGCCTGCCTCGAAGGTGACCGACGTCTCCGGCTTGGCGGTGGCCTTGAACAGGTCGAAGGCGGACTGGCTGGCCAGCGACCATGGCGACGCGCCGCCGCCGCCGTAGGTGACGAACTGGCGCATGTTCTTCTGCACGTTGGCGAACAGCTGTTCGTTCTTGGACACGTCCCAGCGCGCGCCCAGCTGCGGCAGGAACCATTTCTTCGTGTCGATATCGCCTTCCGGCAGCGCCGTCGAGCCGCCCGAGATGGCGCCCAGCTTCGGCTGCACGGGCATCATGCCGCGTGCGAACTGCAGGCTCGATTTGAAGCCGCCCTGCACGGCGAAATCGGGGCGCACGCGCCATTCGTCCTGGAAGTGCAGCTGCACGACCTTGTTCTCGATCTCGCTGCCGTACTGCGTGATCAGCGGATTTTCCGGGCGGTCGTACGGCGAGCTCGGGTTGTTCACGTCCAGCGCGTACCAGCGGCGGTAAGCCTGCGACTCGTTATGCTCGAACCACAGGCCGGCCTGCAGCTTGTGGTTGCCGATCTCCGTCTGCAGCGTGGACAGCCAGCCGGCGCGGTTGATCTGGTATTCGGTGGTGCGGGTGGCGTAGCCGGAATTGCCGAACACCTGCTTCAGGTTCTGGTTCGGGTAGTAGACGGCGAACAGCGCGGGCAGGCCGGCTACGCCGATCGGGCCGGCGACGACGCCCACGCCGTCGTCGTAGTGGTAGTACACCTGGTTCGACCACGTGGTGTTGTCGGACAGGTTCCACTCGTACTTCGCGTAGCCGAGGAAGTCCTCGCGCTGCGCATCGCTGTAGTAGTTGCGGTAGTTATTGCCCTCGGCGGTCGGCGTGGCACCGGTCGGCGACAGGTAGCCCAGCGCCGCATTGAAGTCCGGGTACAGGAAAGGGCGCGTGTAGGGCTGGTACTTCTCGGTGGCCGCGTGGACGGTGCTGTCCTCGTTCGGTTCGATCTTGTCGCTGTAGTTGAAGTAGAGCGTCAGGCGGCCGGTGGCGTTGTCGTTGACGAACTTGGCGTTGACCTGGTCGCCGCCCTGGCGGCCCTTGAAGTCCCAGGCGCGGGCTTCGTGGTGCATCGCGGCGATGTAGGCGCTGCTGTCGCCGAAGCGGCCCGTGTCGTAGCGCAGGAAGGTGCGCGACGTCTTGTGGCTGCCCAGCGTCTGCTGCGCGGCGAAATTGCGTTCGGCCAGCGGGTCGGCGGAGAAGGTTTCGATCGTGCCACCCAGGTTGCTGGTGGACGCGGTGGCCAGGTCGCCCGCACCGGACGACAGCACCACGCCGCGCACGTTCTCCGAGATCACCGCGCGCTGCGGCGACAGGCCGTTGTAGTTGCCGTACTGCTGGTCGCCCAGCGGCACGCCATCGATCGTGTAGCCCAGCTGCTGGCCGGAGAAGCCGTGCACGAACAGCGACAGGTTCTGCTCGTTGTTGCCCCACGGGTCGGCCGTCTGGAAGCTGACGCCGGGCAGCGTCTGCAAGGCCTTCAGCGGATTGGTGCCGGGCAGGATTTTCTGGATCTCGTCCTGCTTCAGTGCGACGGAAGAGCGGGTGCGGCGCGTGGCGATTTCCACGGTGGCCATCGGGCCGGCCGCCGCCGCCGCGGCCTCGCTGCTGCTGTCCACCGCTGCGGGTGCTTCCATTGCCGCGACGGCTGCCGCGACCTGTTGTGCCATTGCCAGCGGCGTGAGGGCCAGGCTCGCCAGCATGGCGGCCTTGATCTGCTTCTTCATGCGTTTTACTCTTCTTTAGAAAGTTGGTAAAAAATGCAACGAAGCGCAGCGTAGCTGGAGGATGTGACGTGGTGATGACGAAAAAAAAACCGGTGACAGGCACCATTTTTTTGGAAATATTTCCCGAAAAATGGTGCCTGTCACCGGTTTTCACCGGTATTGCGGCGCGCGTGTCAGTGCTTCACTGCCCCCGGATGGATCAGCGCCTCGGCCGGCGCGTTGGTGGCGAACAGCTGGGCGCAGTCGACGGCGTCGTACTCGTAATGCGTGCCGCAGAAGTCGCAGTCGATGCCCAGCTTGCCCTGCTCGGCGAGGGCGTCCTCGACTTCCTGCTGGCCCAGCATCTTGAGCATATTGCCCACTTTCTCGCGCGTGCAGCTGCAGTGGAAGCTCGGGTGTACCGGGTCGAACACGCGGATCGTCTCTTCCCAGAACAGGCGCTTCTGCAGCACGTCGATCGTCGTGCCGAGAATCTCTTCTTCCTTCAGCGTGTTGCCCAGCATCGAGGCGCGGTTCCACGTTTCCAGCGCTTCTTCCGATGTGATCGGATGCGCTTCCGCCTTGCCGCCGTGCAGCGGCAGCTTTTGCAGCAGCAGGCCGCGCGCCACTTCGTCGTTGGCGGCCAGCCACAGCTTGGTGTCCAGCTGTTCGGAGCGCAGCATGTAGTGCTCGATGACGGTGGCCACGTCCTCGCCGTCCAGCGGCACGACGCCCTGGTAAGGCTGCTGGCCCGGCACTTTCTCGGCCGGGTCGAGCGTGATGACGAAGCGGCCGCAGTCGCTCTGGTTCAGCAGGTCGGTCAGGTTGGCATCGTCGGCAATCTGCGCATCCTCGTTCAGCTTGGCGGTGGCGCGCATGCGCAGTTGCGAATCGCATTCGACGACCAGCAGGCGCACCGGGCCGTCGCCGTGGATCTGCATCACGATCGAGCCGTTGAACTTCAGATTGGCCGACAGCAGCGCCGCCGCGGCCACCATCTGCCCCAGCAGCCGCTTGACGGCAGGCGGGTACTGGTGGCGCGACTGGATCTCCCGCCACGTGGCGGAGATGTCGACCAGCTCGCCCCGCACGGCGGCGTTGTCGAAGATGAATTTTTGCAGCGTATCCTGGGTCATGCCTTATCCGATCTGTTTGAGTTGCGTTTTATATTGTTGTCCGCGGTTCACGTACGTATTGGCGGCGCCTTTCAGCTGCGCCGCGTCGGCTGCCGTCAGTTCGCGCACCGCCTTGGCGGGCGAGCCGATGATCAGCATATTGTCGGGAAATTCCTTGCCCTCGGTGACCAGCGCGCCCGCGCCGACCAGGCAGCCACGGCCGATCCTGGCGCCGTTCAGCACGACGGCGCCGATGCCGACCAGCGTGCCGTCGCCGATCGTGCAGCCATGCAGCATCGCCATGTGGCCGATGGTCACGTCGCTGCCGAGCGTCAGCGGGTAGCCCATGTCCGTGTGCATCACGGCGTTTTCCTGCACATTGCTGCGCTCGCCGATGGTGATCCGTTCATTGTCGCCGCGCAGCGTGACGCCGAACCATACCGAGCTGTTGGCCAGCAGCGTCACCTTGCCGATCAGCGTGGCGCTGTCGGCAACATAGGCGGTGGCGTCGATCTCGGGGGCGTGCTCGCCCAGCTGGTAAATGGTCATGGCGGCCTGTCGAGGGAGTGGATTGGCGGTATTTTACGCCCTCGCACGAGTTGAAAACTGTTATTAGAACGGTCGTGCTAATATCCTGCTTTCGCGGCGACAAGGTCCGCATATTGCGGCACCGCCCGTCTTTTCAAGATGCTCCAATGAGGTCCCAGCGCATGACACCTTCCCGTTCCGACTTCGTCACCGTGCGCGGCCTGCGCACCCACGTACGCCATTGGGGCAGGGAGGGCGCACCGAAGATCTTCATGCTGCATGGCTGGATGGATATCGGCGCCTCGTTCCAGTTCGTCGTCGATCACCTGCAGGGCGACTGGCACGTGATCGCGCCGGACTGGCGCGGTTTCGGCCTGACCGAGCGGGCCGGCACGGACACCTACTGGTTCCCCGATTACTTCGCCGACCTCGATGCGCTGCTGCGCCATTACCAGCCGGACGGCCAGGTGAACCTCGTCGGCCACAGCATGGGTGGCAATATCGCCGGCATCTATGCGGGCGTGCGGCCGGAACGCATCCGCCGTTTCGTCAACCTGGAAGGCTTCGGCCTGAAAGGCGCGGTGCCGGACGATGCGCCGAAGCGCTACGCCAAGTGGCTGGACGAGCTGCTGGCACCGCCCGAAATGCGCGGCTATCCCAGCCTGGCTGCGGTGGCGGCGCGCTTGCAGAAAACCAATCCCCGGCTGACCGACGAACGGGCCGCCTTCCTCGCGCCGCACTGGTCGGCGCAGAACGCCGCCGGCGCATGGGAAATCCTCGGCGACCCGGTGCACAAGCAGGCCAGCCCGCTGCCTTACCACGCGGAAGACATCATGGCCTGCTGGCAGCGCATCACGGCGCCGGTGCTGTGGGTCGAGGCCGAGGACACGAATATGTGGCTGTGGCTCGGCGGCCGGGAAGAAGGGCGCCGCGAGGTCGATCGCCGCATGGCGCATATTGCAAACGTGACGCCGAAGATGGTGCCGGGGGCGGGGCATATGGTGCATCATGATCAGCCGGGGATGCTGGCGGGGATGATTGAGGGGTTTTTGAAGTAACGGGACAGGCTGAATTAGAGTTTGCGTTGGCAGATAAGGCAACCCCGGGGACAGGCCCCTGCGGGGACAGTCCCCATCCTCGCGTACAATGGGGTTATGCTGAAAGTCGACCTGCACTGCCATTCCAATGTTTCCGACGGCGTCCTCGCGCCTGCCGCGGTGGCGAAGTATGCCCGCAACGCGGGTGTCGATGTGTGGGCGCTGACCGACCACGATGAAGTGGGCGGCACGGCCATCGCGCGGCAGGCGGCGCTGGAGCAGGGTATGCGCTTCGTGGCCGGCGTGGAGATTTCCATCACGTGGGGCGGCGAGACGGTGCACATCGTCGGCCTGCAGATCGACGAGAACAATCCGGCGCTGCTGGCCGGCCTGGCCGCTACCCGGGAGGGGCGCGATGCGCGGGGCCGCGAGATCGGCGTGCAGCTGGCCAAGGCCGGCATTCCCGGCGCCTACGAAGGGGCGCTGGAATTCGTCGACAATCCGGCGCTGATGTCGCGCACGCACTTCGCCCGCTTCCTCGTGCAGCAGGGCTATTGCGCCAACACTCCCGAGGTGTTCCGCAAATACCTCAGCGAAGGCAAGCCGGGCTACGTGCCGCACCGCTGGGCCAGCCTGCAGGATGCCATCGGCTGGATCGTCGGCGCGGGCGGCGTGGCCGTCATTGCCCACCCGGGCCGCTACCGTTTCACGCCGCTCCAGCAGGGCGTGCTGTTCGACGAATTCAAGCAGCTGGGCGGCACCGCCATCGAGGTGGTGACGGGCAGCCACACGCCCGACCAGTATCCGGTGTACGCGCAGCTGGCCAATGCCTACGGCTTCCTGGCTTCGCGCGGCACCGACTTCCATGCGCCCGGCGAGGCCCGCGTGGACTTCGCGGCACTGCCGCCGCTGCCGCCGCACGTGACGCCCGTCTGGCACGACTGGTTCTGAAGTTTGCCCCGCCAGGCCACACCGGCCTGGCGGCGGTCTTGTAATTTGCATCAATACCCCTACATACATATCGGTTTTTAACCGGAGAATAATCAATGAAACGCATCGTTCTGTTTATCGCCACCAACCTCGCCGTGATGTTGGTGCTGTCCATCGTGCTGTCCCTGCTCGGCATCGGCCGTCCCGGCGCGGGCGGACAGTTGCAGATGGGCAGCCTGCTGGCGTTTTCCCTCGTCGTCGGTTTCACCGGCGCCATCATCTCGCTGCTGATGTCCAAGCCGATGGCCAAGTGGTCCACCGGCGCGCGCGTCATCGACGCGCCGCAGAACTCCACCGAGCAGTGGCTCGTGTCGACCGTGCAGGGCCTGGCCCAGCGGGCCGGCATCGGCATGCCCGAAGTGGCCGTGTACGACGGCGAGCCGAATGCCTTCGCCACCGGCGCCTTTAAAAATTCCGCCCTGGTGGCCGTGTCCACCGGCCTGCTGCAGTCGATGAACCGCGAGGAAGTGGAAGCGGTGCTGGGCCACGAGGTGGCGCACATCGCCAACGGCGACATGGTGACGATGACGCTGATCCAGGGCGTGGTGAACACTTTCGTCGTGTTCCTGGCGCGCATCGTCGGCTTCTTCGTCGACAAGGTGCTGCTGCGTAATAACAATGAAGACCGCGGCCCCGGCATCGGCTACATGGTCACCGTGTTCGTCTGCGAAATCATCTTCGGCCTGCTGGCCTCGATCATCGTGGCGTGGTTCTCCCGCCAGCGCGAATTCCGCGCCGATGCCGGTTCCGCCAAGCTGCTGGGCAGCAGCACGCCGATGCAGCATGCGCTGGCCCGCCTGGGCGGCATGGAACCGGGTGCGCTGCCGCAGAACATGGCCGCTTCCGGCATCACCGGCGGCGGCTGGTCCGCGCTGTTCTCCACCCACCCGCCGTTCGAGCAGCGCATCGCCGCGCTGCAGGCAATCCGCTAAGAGTCGAGGGCTATGAGTCAATACTTCCAGGTCCACCCGCAAAATCCCCAGCCCCGCCTGATCAAGCAGGCGGCGCAGATCATCCAGGGCGGCGGCGTCGTCGCCATTCCCACCGATTCCTGCTACGCGCTGGTATGCCAGGTGGACGACAAGAACGCAGTCGAAAAGCTGCGCCGCATCCGCGGCATCGACGAAAAGCACCACCTGGCGCTGCTGTGCCGCGACCTGTCCGAGATCGGCGTGTATGCGCGGGTGGATAATCAGCAGTTCCGCATGCTGAAGGCCGTCACGCCGGGGCCGTTTACGTTCATCCTCGAAGCCACGCGCGAAGTGCCGCGGCGGCTGTCGCACCCGTCGCGCAAGACCATCGGCCTGCGCGTGCCGGAATCGCCGATCGCCGAACTGCTGATGCGCGAGCTGGATGCGCCACTGATCTCGTCCACGCTGATTTTGCCGGGCGAGACGGAGCCGCTGAACGATCCGGACGAGATCAACGACCGCATCGGCAAGCAGCTGGACCTGATCATCGACGGCGGCGCCTGCAGCATGGAAATGACCACCGTCGTCGACCTGACCAGCGCCGAACCGGTGCTGGTGCGGCTGGGCCGGGGCGATCCCGCCGCGGTCGGCCTGTAATTCGCCGCGCCGCCGGGCACCTTTGCCTATCTTTACCTTCCCACCTCTTTTGCCCCACCGGGCCGCCCCCGGCGGTCTGGTAAAATTTTGCCCATGAGCGATATCAACCAAGCCATCCAGACCGTCGCCGTGTATGCGATTCCCGTCCTGTTCGCGATTTCGCTGCACGAGGCGTCCCATGGCTATGTGGCCCGTTACTTCGGCGACAACACTGCCGAGCAGCAGGGCCGCCTGACGCCCAATCCGATCAAGCACATCGACCCGTTCGGCACGGTGATCCTGCCGCTGATCCTGTACCTGACGATCCAGATGCCGTTCGGCTATGCCAAGCCGGTGCCCGTCGACTACAGCCGGCTGCGCAACCCGAAGAAACAGATGGGCTTCGTGGCGGCCGCCGGCCCGGCCGCCAACCTGGCGATGGGCCTGGCCTGGGCCATCTGGGGCATGCTGCTGCAGGCGCTGAACGTGACGGAACCGTTCCTGACGACGATGGCCCAGGCCGGCGTGATCGTCAATGCGGTGATGTGCGCGTTCAACCTGATACCCGTGCCGCCCCTCGACGGCGGCCGCATCGTCACGGCGCTGCTGCCGATGGAGCTGGCGCGGCGCTATGCGCGCATCGAGCGGTTCACGCCCTACATCTTCATCGCGCTGATCGTGCTGATGTACACGGGCGTGCTGAGCTCGGTGCTGCTGACGATGGTGCGTGCGGTGATCAGCATCATCATGCTGCTGGCGTGGCCGTTCCGCATGCTGCTGGGCTGACCTGTCGCTGCCATGTATCCCGACCGCGTCGTCTCCGGCATGCGTCCCACGGGGAGCATGCACCTGGGGCACTACCATGGCGCGCTGAAGAACTGGATCGCGATGCAGGCCGAGCAACCGTGCCTGTTCTTCGTGGCCGACTGGCATGCGCTGACGACGCATTACGACGATCCAGGCATCATCGAGAAAGCCACGTGGGACATGCTGGTCGACTGGCTGGCTGCCGGCGTCGATCCCACCCAGGCCACGCTGTTCATCCAGTCGCGCGTGCCGGAGCATGCCGAGCTGCACCTGCTGCTGTCCATGGCCACGCCGCTGGGCTGGCTGGAGCGGGTGCCCACCTACCGCGACCAGATCGACAACCTGGCCGGCAAGGAACTGTCGACCTACGGCTTCCTCGGCTATCCGCTGCTGCAGGCGGCCGACGTGCTGATCTACCGGGCCAGCACCGTGCCGGTGGGCGAGGACCAGGTGCCGCACATCGAAATGATGCGCGAGCTGGCGCGCCGCTTCAAACGCCTGTACGGCAAGGAGCCCGGCTTCGAGAAGAAGGCGCAGGATGCGGTGAAGAAGCTGGGCAGCAAGCGCGCCCGGCTCTACAACGAACTGCGCACCGGCTACCAGCAGGACGGCGACGATGCCGCGCTGGCCCAGGCCCGCGCCATGCTGGACGACGCGGGCAGCCTGTCGATGATCGACCGCGAGCGGCTGTTCGGCTACCTGGAAGGCAGCCGCAAGCTGATCCTCGTCGAACCGCGGGCGCAGCTGACGGCCGCGGCGCGGCTGCCGGGGCTGGACGGCCGCAAGATGTCCAAGAGCTACGGCAACGCGATCGCGCTGCGCGACGACAAGGAACAGGTGACGCACAAGATCCGCACGATGCCCACCGATCCGGCGCGCGTGCGGCGCACCGATGCGGGCGAACCGGCGAAATGCCCCGTCTGGCAGTTCCACCAGGTGTATTCCGATGCCTCCACGCAGGAATGGGTGCAGAAGGGCTGCCGGTCGGCGGGCATCGGCTGCATCGAATGCAAGCAGCCGGTGATCGATGCGATCGTGGCCGAACAGGAACCGATGCACGAGCGGGCCCAGCCTTATCTGGACGATCCGTCGCTGGTGCGGGCCATCGTGGCCGATGGCAACGACACGGCCCGCAAGCTGGCACAGGAAACCATGCGCGATGTGCGCGAGGCAATGGGCCTCAGTTATACGTAAAGACGCGAGTAAACCATGAACGATGAAATTTCCCCCTGGGTGCAGCGCTTCGCACCCGTGATCCCGAACGGCGAAGTGCTGGACCTGGCCTGCGGCACGGGCCGCCATGCGCGGCACCTGGTGACGCTGGGCCATGCCGTGGTGGCCGTCGACGGCAACCCGGAGGCGCTGGCCGCCGCCGCCGGGCCCGGCATCGTCACGAGCCAGATCGACCTCGAGGCGGACGGCGCGGCCTGGCCGTTCGGGACAGGGCGCTTTGCCGGCATCGTCGTGACGAACTACCTGCACCGCCCGCTGCTGGCGGACATGATCGGCAGCCTGGCCGCCAACGGCGTGCTGATCTATGAAACCTTCGCCGACGGCAATGCCGCGTTCGGCAAGCCAAGTAACCCGGATTTCCTGCTGAAACAGGGCGAACTGCTGGCGCTGGCCGGCGCGCAGGGCCTGCGTGTCATCGCATTCGAGGACGGCATCGTTAATGACAGCAGGGAAACGCCGGCCCGCCAGAAGATGCTTCAGCGCATCGTCGCCGTGAAGCCGGAGTTCCCCCGCGAAGCCGCACTGCTGTGCTGCGACGCGGCCTGAACCGGGTGGATTCGAGGCTTGATTCCAGTGCGAAATACACCACTGGCACGGCCTATCGTCTACAATCGACGTTTTAAATCTTTTTGCAATTGGTTTAATTATGATTAAGGGCAGCATTGTTGCAATCGTGACCCCGATGAACGAGGACGGCAGCCTGGACTACGCCAGCCTGAACGACCTCATCGACTGGCACATTGCCGAGGGCACGCATGGCATCGTCATCGTCGGCACGACGGGCGAATCGGCCACGGTTACCGTGGACGAACACTGTGCACTGATCAAGGCCTGCGTCGACCGCGTGGCCGGCCGCATTCCCGTCATCGCGGGCAGCGGCGGCAACTCGACGGCGGAAGCGATCACGCTGACCCGCTACGCCAAGGAAGCAGGCGCCGATGCCACGCTGCAGGTGGTGCCTTACTACAACCGTCCCACCCAGGAAGGCATGTACCAGCACTTCAAGGCGATCGCCGAAGCGGTCGACCTGCCGGTGATCCTGTACAACGTGCCCGGCCGTACTGTCGCCGACATGTCCACCGAGACGACGTTGCGCCTGGCCGCCATTCCGAACATCGTCGGCATCAAGGATGCCACCGGCAATATCGGCCGCGGCCTCGACCTGCTGCGCCAGGTGCCGGCCGATTTCGCCGTGTACTCCGGCGACGATCCCACCGCGATGGCGCTGATGCTGGCCGGCGGCAAGGGCAATATTTCCGTGACCGCCAACGTGGCGCCGCGCGCGATGTCCGAGCTGTGCACCGCCGCCATGGCCGGCGACATCGCCACCGCCATCGAGATCAACAACAAGGTCTTCCCGCTGCACCAGCAATTGTTCGTGGAGCCGAACCCGGTTCCCGTCAAATGGGCACTGGCGGAAATGAAACGGATCCCGGCCGGCATCCGCCTGCCGCTCGTTCCCCTTGCAGCACAATGCCATCAGGTCGTGCGCACCGCGCTGGCCGATGCCGGCGTGCTGGCCTAAAGCCCGGACCGCGTCCGTGCGAACTGACGCGGGTTCAACCCAGCTGTTTTCTTCAGCGTTTACTTCAGTTACCACATGACAAAGAAAGCTTCTCTCTCTCCGCAAAGCGGCCTCGTGCTCGGCGCCCTGATGCTCAGCCTGACCGGCTGCGGCATGGTCGAGTCGGTCGTCGGCAAGACCACGGTGGACTACAAGTCGGCCAAGAAGGCAAGCACGCTGGACGTGCCGCCCGACCTGACCCAGCTGCAGAAAGACAACCGCTACGCGCTGCCCGACACGAATAACAGCGGTGTCGCGACGGCATCCGGTTACGCCGCGCAACGCGCCGGCCAGGCTGGTGCAGCGGCAGGCACGGGCCCGGCGGTTGCCGCGCCAGTCGGCAACGAAGTGGCCAGCACCGGCAACGACAAGGTGCGCGTCGAGCGCGCCGGCAACCAGCGCTGGCTGGTCGTCAAGCAGCCGGCCGACGTGCTGTGGCCGCAGCTGAAAACGTTCTGGGAAGAGTCCGGCTTCACGCTGGCGCTGGACAACGCCACCGCCGGCGTGATGGAAACCGAGTGGAACGAAAACCGCGCGAAGATCCCGCAGGACATCATCCGCCGCACCATCGGCAAGGTGTTCGACTCGGCTTATTCGTCCGGCGAGCGCGACAAGTTCCGCACCCGCGTCGAACGCAATGCCGACGGCACCACGGAGATCTACATCAGCCACCGCGGCGCCGAGGAAGTGGCGCGCGGCACGGACAAGGAAGTGGTGCAGTGGATGCCGCGTCCTTCCGACCCGAACCTGGAAGCCGTGTTCCTGGCCCGCCTGCTGACCAAGCTGGGCGGCACGGAAGAAACCGCGGCCCGTACGGCCGTCGACAACGCGATCGTGCAGCCGCTGCATGCGTTCCTGAAAGGCGAGGGCGCCACCCGCCACGTCGAGACGGACGAAGGCTTCGACCGCTCGTGGCGCCGCGTGGGCCTGGCGCTGGACCGCGCCGGCTTCACCGTGGAAGACCGCGACCGCGTGCAGGGCATCTACTTCGTGCGCTACGTGGCCGACCAGGTCGAGAAGAAAGGCTTCTTCAGCCGCCTGTTCAGCTGGGGCTCGTCGGAAGCGGACAAGGAAGCGCAACGCTACCGCATCATCGTCAAGGCTGCGCCGACCGGCAACAGCAGCGAAGTCACGGTGCAGAACAACAAGGCCGAGCCGGATACCACGCCAACCGGCGAGAAGATCCTCACCTTGCTGCAGGACGAGCTGAAGTAATTCGGTTCCGCACAAAAAAACCGGCCGCTGGCCGGTTTTTTTTACGCCGCCTGGATAGCAGCGGTCGCCACACCTAAAACCGGTGACAGGCACCATTTTCGGAGAAATATTTCCCGAAAAATGGAGCCTGTCACCGGTTTTTCCGTCACCGGTTTTCCTTTTCCAGCCATTCCCGGTAGAACGCCACGAACGCATGCACCTTGCGCGGCACGTGGCGGCCGGGCGGGAAGACGGCGTAGGTGCCGCCCGTGGGCAGTGTCCAGCCGGGCAGCAGCTGCACAAGGTCGCCCGAGCGCAGGTCGGACTGCACGGCGTACTGGTGCAGGATGGTGACGCCGGCGCCATGCTTCACCATCGCCCGCAGCGCGTCGGCCGAGTCGGTACGCAGCCGCGCGCGCAATTGCAGCGTGTGGGCGGTGCCGTCCGGCGCGGTCAGTTTCCACGTCAGCGGCGCGGGCAGCCGCGTCAGCGCGATCCACTCCAGCGCGGCCAGCTCATCCGGTGTTTCCGGCATGCCAACCCGACGCAGATATGCCGGCGCGGCCACCATGTACTGATCGAATTCCGCCAGCTTGACGGCCCGCTGCGACGAGTCGCGCAGCCAGCCCATGCGGATCGCCACGTCGATGCCTTCGCCGACGAGGTCGGCAATACGGTCGCCCGTGCGCAGGTCGATGGCCAGCGCCGGATGCAGCGCCGCAAAGCTGGCCAGGGCCGGCGCCACCGATTGCGCGCCCAGATCGGTCGGCGCCGTGATGCGCAGGCTGCCGGTCAGCTCGGTTGCGGAGGAATGCACGTCGTCCACCGCCGCGCGCAGTTGCAGCAGCAGCGGCGCGCAGCTGTCATGCAGCGCCTGGCCTGCCTCGGTGGGCACGACGCGGCGCGTGGTTCGCGTGAACAGCGCGGCACCGAGCCGGGTTTCCAGTCGCGCCACTTCCAGGCTGACCTTGGCCGGCGCCACGCCGAGCCGTTGCGCCGCCTTCGAGAAGCCGCCCGCCTCGATGACAGCCGTGAAGATCAGCAGATCGTTCAGATCGATTTGTCCCGGAAGCGCCATCGCATTAATTAGAAATCCTGATTAATGAATTATGGCGCCACCCGTTTATTCAGGCAATCAATTCAAGGATCATTGGTGCCAGTCATAATTCATTAATGAAAGGAATTGCCATGAAGATTGCCCTCATCGGTGCCACCGGTTATATCGGTTCCGTATTGCTGGCCGAAGCCGTCGCGCGCGGCCACGAAGTCAAAGCGCTCGTTTCCCATCCGGAGAAAGTGCCTGCCGGCGAGCGTGTGCATGCCGTCAAGGTCGACGTGCAGGATGCGGCCTCCCTCGAATTGCAACTAACCGAGATGGACGTCGTGATCAGCGCGTTCAGCGGTCATGCCCAGCAGGATGTCTACGGCTACTACGTACGCGGCATCGAGACGGTGATCGCCGCGGCGAAGGCGGCACGCGTACCGCGTTTACTGGTGGTCGGCGGTGCCGGCAGCCTGGAAGTGGCACCGGGCGTGCAACTGGTCGATACGCCCGCGTTTCCGGCGCAGTGGAAAGCCACGGCGGAAGGCGCCCGCCAGGCATTGAAGCTGCTGCAGGCCGAGCCCGGGCTGGACTGGACGATGCTGAGTCCGGCGGCCCACATCGAACCGGGCGAGCGTACCGGCAAGTTCCAGCTGGGTACGGATCAGCTGCTGGTCGATGCAGCGGGCGACAGCCGGATCTCGCTGCAGGACTACGCGGTGGCGATGCTCGACGAAGCCGAGCGCGCGGCGCACAGCCGGGCGCGCTTCACGGTGGCGTATTAATCCTGCGATAAACCCCGCGCCCAAAACAAAACCGCCCCGAGGGGCGGTTTGTCGTTCGAATGCCGTCCGGAGACGGCGTTCGTCCAGGCTGATTACTTGGCAGCGGAGGCAGCGTCAGCAGCCGACGATGCTGCGGAAGCAGCGGAGGAAGCGGCAGCAGCAGCGTCCGAAGCAGCAGCAGCGGCAGCGTCAGCAGCTGGAGCAGCTGCGTCAGCAGCAGGAGCCACGACAGGAGCGGTAGCGTCAGCAGCTGGAGCAGCGACTTCTGGGGTTGCCACTGGAGCGACAGGCGCTTCTTCTTTTTTCGAGCAAGCAGCCAGAGCAACAGCCAGCAGGGAGGCGATCAGCAGGGATTTTTTCATTTGTTTTCCTTAATTAATTCACAGAATAATAACATTGTTGCGATGAATAATTACCGGTAATTATCGCTCAAGAGGGCGTTTCGTGGTCTTGCGGACCATAAGGTGCCCTAGACAACGGAAACTTCCTAACCGAATATTATAGCGATTCTTGGTGCGTCGCAATAGCAACACAAGATGATTTCGCAACTATTTTGCGTAATCACAATGTTTGCGGAACGGCCAGTGCTGCACGCTTTCGCACCCGTACCGACTTACCTGTCGAACAAGCAAATTGTACCGATTTATTGCTTACAATCCAGTAACATTTGCATGCAAACCAGGGTTTGTTTCGGCCCAGATAGCGGTATAACGCTCCAACGCGGATTGGGTTGACGAAGGCGCATCAATTTCTGCTTCCCCGCGGAAAAAATCGCTGTGATAGCGCCGCACGAGATCGCGCTCGTCGGCGATGCAGAAAGAATCGGTCAGGTGGCGCAGTGAACGGTTGGTCACCCGGCACTCGATGGCATGGGCATAATCCTGGAGCAGGCGCAGGAAGCGGGGCGCGTCCCGCTCGAGGCGGGCGGTGCCGTGGGCGACCAGTTGGAACCGGCCGCCCTGTCGCAGGAAGGCCCGCAGCAGGGTGTCGTTGCGGGTGCTGCCCAGTTCCCAGGTGGCAAAATCCGGATCGAAGCAGCGCAGCGTCAGCCGGGCGCGGGCAAAGCAGTCGTCGAGAGCGGCCTGGAAGCTTGCCCGGGTATCGAACTTGTGCGTTTCCATCGCCGCTCCTGTTATTTATATAGTCAGCTCGGTCAGTTCAGTTGCAGCCAGCCGTCGGTGTACCAGGAGTACAGCGCTTCCATCACGTCTTCGGAGGTGCCCGCCACTTCGCTGCCTGTCAGCGCACGCTGGTTGGCCAGCGTTTCCAGCGCGACCTTGTCGGCCCGGCCGATGGCAAACGACTCGCCGTTGATGAACACGTTCTTGCCGCGGTACAGCATCTGCGTCTTGCGCGACAGCGTCACGCCTTTCTTCTTGGCCGATTGCTCGAAACGGCCCGCCGTCAGCGGCTTTTCCGGACCGGTGAAGAACACATTGTGCTTCGGTTCGGACAGGTGTTCGCCCAGGAAGATGGTGAAGTCGTCCTCGGTGAACTGCATCTTGTTCAGCTCGTCCGCGATCGTCGTCAGCATGTGCTTCGGGATCTCGGCCGGCTTGTTCGACGTTTCCAGGTCCGGATCCGCATAGCGGCCCGGCAGGTCGATCGAGTCGGCCATGAACTGCAGGAACGCTTCGCCCAGCTCCTGGTAGGAAGGCGAGCGGAAGCCGATCGAATACGTCTGGCAGTCGCCGATGGCGATGCCGTCGTGCGCGTAGTGGGGCGGCAGGTACAGCATGTCGCCCGGTTCCAGCACGAATTCCTCGTCCGGCGTGAAGTTCGCCAGGATCTTCAACGGCAGGCCTTCAATGATCGACAGATCCTTCTGCGGGCCGATCTTCCAGCGGCGCTGGCCTTGCGCCTGCAGCAGGAACACGTCGTAGGAATCGAAGTGGGGGCCGACGCCGCCGCCATCGGTGGCGAAGCTGACCATCAGGTCATCGAGCCGGGCATCCGGCACGAAGCGGAACTGGCGCAGCAGCGCATCGGCCGCATCGCTCTGCAGGTTGACGCCCTGCACCAGCATGGTCCACTCGCGCTGCGTGCGCGGCGGCAGTTCCTGCAGCGGGCCGTGCTGCATGTCCCATTCGCCGTCGGTCATGGCGACGAGGCGCGATTCGACGTAGTCCTTGGTGGCCAGTTCGGCCAGTTCGTCGAACGGCAGCAGCGGCTGGAAGCCGGGGATGGCCTGCCGGATCAGCAGGGGTTTCTTGTGCCAGTAATCGCGCATGAATTGCGCGGGCGTGAGGTCGCCGAGAAGGCGGAGCGGGGCGGGTTTTTTCATCCCCCATTATAACAATCAAGGCAGCGGTGCCCCCTGCGGCCACGGAGTATAATCCGCACCAGCTTATACAAGAAAGGAAACGCAATGAAGATCGCGAAGAACACCGTCGTGACCGTGGAATACAAACTGTCCGACGCTCAGAACAACCTGATCGAAGACGGCAGCCAGCCGATGGTGTACCTGCACGGCGGTTACGAAAACACCCTGCCGAAGATCGAGGAAGAGCTGGAAGGCAAGGACGTCGGCTACACGAACACGATCCAGATCGAACCGGACGATGCATTCGGCGACTACGATCCGGCGCTGGTCAAGGTCGAGCCGCGCTCGCGCCTGCCGGAACCGCTGGAAGTGGGCATGCAGTTCGAAGGCATGCCGGATGGCGACAACGACGAAGAAGCGATGATCTTCACGGTGACCGACATCGCCGACGACAAGGTCGTGCTGGACGGTAACCATCCGCTGGCCGGCATGGCGCTGCGCTTCGAACTGAAAGTGGCGGACGTGCGCGAAGCCACGGACGAGGAAATCGCCCACGAACACGTGCACGGCGCTCACGGCCATCACCACGGCGACGACGAGGACGACGGCGAAGAAGGCGACCACTTCCGCAGCCAGCCGATCCACTAGGATCGCTGTGCAGTAGCAGGCTTATTTGACGGGCAGTTTCGGCTGCCCGTTGTCTTTGGCGGGTACGGCTGAGGGCACCGCAAACAGCTGCTTGCCGCCCGGCGCCACGCGCACCACGTTCCACTCGCCGGCAAACGTCACGTGTCCCAGGTTGCCGTGCCATGTGACGGTGCCCGGCTGGTCCTCCACCTTCGCATCGCGCTCGACATTCGTATCGACCAGCAGCACCTTGCCCTGGTATTTCTCGGCCAGCGTGCGTACCAGCCGGCGCGTTTCGGCAAAGCCGTCCTGCTTCGCCGAGAACACTGCCGGCAGCGAGAAACCCGGCTCCGCGTGCACGCGCACGTCGCCATCGGAAAACAGCACGAGGCCTTCCAGCTTGCGCCGCTTGGCCAGGCCGAACAGCCGCTGCAACCAGGCGCGGTTGGCGACGAGCCTGTCCTCGTACTCGCTGTTGCGGCCCGCCTCGGGCAGGAAGTGGTTGTTGCGAGCGGGGAGATTGAGCGTTGCGAACAGCACGCCGTCCTGTTCCCAATGGGCGTTCTCCGCATAGCTGCGGAACTTGCGGATGGTCGACTGGCGGCTCACATCCAGTTTTTTCGCGCCCAGCGCCTCCTGCCCGTCGAAGTAGATTTCGCGGATGCGGTTCAGCCGTTCGATCGCATTGGAGCGGCCGGCCGAGTTGCGGCAGTCGGTCCAGTCGCTGCCGGCCAGCACGAGCACCAGCGGCCGCGCCGATTCCTGCAGCAGGCCGCGCCGCTGCAGGTACAGCCTGTCGCTGCACGGTTCGTTGACGGACTTGATACCGGCCGCGATGACGAACGCCGGTTTCTCCTTGCCGGCGCGGACCAGCGTGCGCTGCAGGTCTTCGTCGCCCGACTCGCCGGGGAAGGTGTGGCCGATGACGGCGAACTCGAAGCTTTTATCTTTGGCCGGCGCGGCCCATGCCGCGGCACCCGCCAGGGCGCCGATCAGCACGCAGGCCAGGCCGGCGCGGCGCATCATGCCGGGGCGAGGCGCTTCAGCTGGTACAGGCGCTCCAGCGCTTCGCGCGGCGACAGCGCATCCGGATCGAGATCGTCCAGCGCGTCGAGCAGCTCGCGCAGTTGCGGGTTGTCCGCCGGTGCCGCCGGCGCCGGCTCGTCGTCGTTCGCCTCGGCCGACGGCACGGCAAACAGATCCAGCTGCGGCGTCGTCTCCAGCGCCTGCGCTTCCAGGCGGGCCAGGTGCTTGCGCGCCGCCTTGATTACCGTCTGCGGCACGCCGGCCAGCTGCGCCACCTGCAGGCCGTAGCTCTGCGATGCCGGGCCGTCCTGCACCGCGTGCAGGAATACGATGCTGTCCTTGTGCTCCACGGCGGACAGGTGCACGTTGGCCGCCGTCGGATGGCTCTCCGGCAGCTGCGTCAGTTCGAAGTAGTGGGTGGCGAACAGCGTGAAGCTGCGGCTCGTGTCGATCAGGTGGCGCGCGATGGCCCACGCCAGCGCGAGGCCGTCGAACGTCGACGTACCGCGGCCGATTTCATCCATCAGCACCAGCGAGTGTTCGGTGGCGCCGTTCAGGATCGACGCCGCTTCCGTCATCTCCACCATGAACGTGGAGCGGCCGCCGGCCAGGTCGTCGGTGGCGCCGATGCGGGTGAACACGCGGTCGATCGGGCCGATCGTCGCGCTGGCGGCCGGCACGTAGCTGCCCACATATGCCAGCAGTGTGATCAACGCAACCTGGCGCATGAAGGTGGATTTACCGCCCATGTTCGGGCCGGTGATCAGCAGCAGGCGGCGATCGGCCAGCAGGCGCGCATCGTTGGCGATGAAGCGCTCGATCTGGTTTTCCACCACCGGGTGGCGGCCTTCGCGGATGTCGATGCAGGCCTCGGCCACCAGCTGCGGCGCGCACCAGTTGTTGCGCAGCGCGTGATCGGTCAGTGCCGTCAGCGTGTCGATTTGCGCGATGCCCTGCGCGATCGTCTGCAGCGTGACGATGTGCGGCGCCAGGTCGGCCAGCAGCTGTTCGTAGAGGACCTTCTCGCGGGCCAGCGCACGGTCCTGCGCGGACAGCGCCTTGTCTTCGAACGCTTTCAGTTCCGGCGTGATGTAGCGTTCGCAGTTCTTCAGCGTCTGGCGGCGGCGGTAATCGTCCGGCACCTTGTCGGCCTGGCCGTTGGTGACTTCGATGTAGAAGCCGTGCACGCGGTTGTACTCGACGCGCAGGTTGGCGATGCCGGTGCGCTCGCGTTCGCGCGTCTCCAGGTCGACCAGGTACTGGCCGGCGTTCTCGGACAGGCCGCGCAGCTCGTCGAGCTCCGCATCGAAACCGCGCGCAATGACGCCGCCGTCGCGCACCATCGTGGCCGGCTCCGGCATCACGGCGCGCACCAGCAGGTCGACGCAGGCATCCGGCGTCTGCAACTGGCGGTGGATCTTGTGCAGCAGGCTGTCGGCGCTGTCGAGATCGAGCACGCGTTCCAGCGCATGCTGCAGCTTCGGCAACTGCTGCAGGCCGTCGCGCAGGCCGGCCAGGTCGCGCGGGCGGGCCGTCAGCAGCGCGATGCGCGTGGTGATGCGTTCCACGTCCGGCACCTGCTGCAGGTGGAAGCCGAGCGAGCCGGTGGCGTCATCCTGCATCAGCGCCGCGATGGCATCGTGGCGGCCGCGCGCCACCGCCTGGTCGCGCCGCGCATGGTGCAGCCAGTGGCGCAGCAGGCGCGAACCCATCGCCGTGCGGCAGTGGTCCAGCAGCGAGAACAGCGTCGGCGACTCCTGGCCGCGGATGGTTTCCGTCAGCTCCAGGTTGCGGCGCGTGGCGGCATCGAGGCCGATGAACTCGGATTCGTTTTCGCAAGCGAGGCTCTTCACGTGCTGCAGGCCGCGGCCCTGCGTGGACAGCGCATAACGCAGCAGCGCGCCGGCCGCGCCGAACGCGGGCCCCATGCCTTCCGCACCGAAGCCGGTCAGCGTGGCCACGCCCAGCTGGTCCAGCAGCGACTTGTGGCCGTGAACAACGTCGAAGTGCCATTCCGGCACCTGGTTGACGTGGCAGGTGGTGATCTCGTCGAACAGGTCGCCGCCATCGGCGCGCAGCACCTCGGCGGGCACAATGCGTTCCAGCTCCTGCTGCAGGCGCGCGTTGACGCTGCGCTGGTCGCCGGAGAACTCCATCAGCTTCAGGCTGCCGGATGCAAGCGACAGCCACGCCAGGCCGGCCGTGACGTTCTTGCGCTGCGTGAGCATGGCCATCGCCAGCAGCGGACGCTCCGATTTTTCCGGCAGCAGGTCCGAATCGGTCAGCGTGCCGGGCGTGACGATGCGCACCACCTTGCGTTCGACCGGCCCCTTGGACAGCGCCGGATCGCCGATCTGCTCGCAGATCGCGCACGACTCGCCCAGCTTGACCAGCTTGGCCAGGTAGCCGTCCAGAGAATGGAACGGCACGCCGGCCATCTTGATCGGCACGCCGTTCGCATGACCGCGTGCGGTCAGCGTGATGCCGAGCACGCGCGACGCTTTTTCGGCATCGTCGTAGAACAGCTCATAGAAGTCGCCCATGCGGTAAAACACCAGCATCGACGGGTGTTCGCCCTTGATGCGCAGGTATTGCTGCATCATTGGGGTGACCTTTTCGGCAGGGCTGTTCTTGACGGCGGCGGCGTTGATTTCGGCTGGGGCGTTCATGTGTTCGGTGCGGCTGGATGCGGGGCGGATGGGCGTGCATTTTACCCGGTTTGGGGGGAGGGTTTGTGTTTTTGGCAGGCGGCGGGGGCGTGTAATGTGCTCCATCCGGTCCTTGTCGACTCCGATGGGCCTTTCCAGCTGCCACGTGGTACTGGCGCTCGTTCGCACCCAGGATCTCCATGATCACAGCATGGCTGTCCTTGCCATAGCGGCCAAGCTTCGATGCATCGGCGGTATATGATGGCAAATTCGCTGCGAGCGGCTTTATCCTTCTTTCTTGAATAGGTTGCCATGCCCACGTTTGCTGACTCCCATTTGCCAAAGTTGCAGAGCCGGGACAATTTCCAGAAAAACGTCTGCGCGATCGCCAGGATCCATTGGCGGAATCCGGACTTCACTGTTCACGCACGGCTGGAAGATCGCCACGGTCATGGGCGTTCCGATGAAGCATGATGAAGCGCACTTCACTGGCGTTGGAGATGGTCCGCTCGAAGAATTCCGGCGACGCTTGCTGGACGTGTGGCTGCCCGAATACGCGCATGATCCGAGGCGCCAATACGGCGTCGAGGGTTTTCGCCCGACATACCGCCTCGATGCTTTTGACGCCGAGTGGTTCATGACGGGGCTTGATAGCGGCCTTGTCCGCTCGGACCATGGCGGCCGCTTGCGCGCGCCACGCAGCAAGGTCCAGGAAGTCATTTTTTGGGAGTGCGGTCCGAAGGCCGTGCGGCCGCGCCCAATCAATCTCGCGCTCGAGCCGATTATCACCGTGGCCACTCTGGCCCGCCTGCATGTGCAATATGGTTGGCCCGCCGGGCGTCTGGGCATGCAATCGAAGGACTGGGCGTTCGACCTTGTCGCGTACCGGGAGGACGATGGCGATACCATGGCGGTGGCTGGGGAGATAAAGAGGACCAGACGGGAAGTCGATAAGCTCATCGAATTCATGGCTGTGGCCTGTCGCGACGGCGAGACTGATGCCGAGCCTGCGGACAGCCGCGCCGTCAACGCGTATCGGAAATGGCAAGCCTTGGGGCGTTGCCAGGCGCCGCTCTTCTGGGCAGTGGGTCCCGGCGGATTAGGCCGACTGTTCGCGATCGACTACAGGGGAGGGGTGGCAGTGTCGATGAACGAGATTGCGGAGGATGCTCTACGGTTCACAGCAAGCGTAGGTGCCTGACAGTTCCCGACAGACGTCAGCGAAAGCACGTCGTGCGACGACAGTTTGCGTATCGGGCGACCGGGCCGTGGCAAGCGCACATTGGGGCGTCGGAACGTTCGTCCACTTCGGCCCATGGACGGCGGAGGAGCTCGTGCGGCCGGTCACCACCGAATCGCTCGAGGCATCGTTTTCCGTCAAGGTTACCGAGGCCGGGCGCGTCGTTCGCCGGCGGGTAACGCGGCAGTCACTTCCGGCGTACCATCGCCTGACCGCCCAAGCAAGGAGCCACCATGACCGACCACGCATCCACCTACCACCCAATCAGCTGCGACTTCCACGACCTGCTGGAAATCCACGCGACCAGCCGCAAGCCGGTGCCGATCGTCTACCGCGACGACGCCGGTAATGCGGCAACCGTCAGCGCCGTCATCACCGATGTCTTCGCCCGCAGCGGCGCGGATTATCTGTCGCTGGATAGCGGTGACACGCTGCGTCTGGACCGGCTGATCGAAGTCGACGGCGTCAAACTGGAGTGACCAGGGCAGGGGCTACCGTGACACCCACCCCTCCCTTATGGGAGTGTTGAATAGTTCACTTGTGAACGATAATGAGACTCGTTCTCATGTAAGGTCATCGGTTCAATGCCCAAGTGTCTGCTCCCCGCTCCCCGTCCTCTCCACGCCTTCGTCCTCGCCTGCATGCCGTTTTTCGGCGCGGCCCACGCCGCCACCGATAGCCAACCCGCCCAGCCGTCCCAACCCACCGAGCCCACGATGCAGGTCGTCGAAGTCTCGGGCGAGCGTGAGGAAGACCAGGGATTCGCCGCGCGCCGCGCCGGCAGCAGCACCAAGTCCGACCTGTCGCTGCTGGAGACGCCGCAATCGGTGAGCGTGCTGACGCGCGACCTGCTCGATGCGCGCGCCGTCACAACGGTGGCCGAGGCGCTGCAAAGCAGTGCCGGCGTCGCCGCGGGCAGCTGGGGCCGGCGCGGCTGGGACGATTTCATCATCCGCGGCCAGCGCGCTTCCGAATCGCTGTACATCGATGGCCTGAAACGGGGCCAGAACCAGTGGGTGGGGCAGGACGTGTTCGGTGTCGAGCGCATCGAGATCCTCAAAGGCCCGGCATCGATCAACTTCGGCCTCGTGCAGCCGGGCGGGCTGGTGAACATGGTCAGCAAGCGGCCGCGCGCCGAAGCGTTTAACCAGCTGGGGGCCACCTACGGCACCGACAACTTCAAGCAGGTCGACTTCGACTTGGGCCGCCCGCTCAACGAAACCGGCAAGGCCGCCGTACGCATCAACGGCATGTGGTCGAACCAGGACGATCCGATCGACCAGGTGTACTTCAACAAGCGCTACATCGCGCCGTCCGTGTCGCTGGACTTCGGCCCGAACACCGACTTCACCATCCTGTCGTCGTACAGCAAGCGCGAATACCTGCGCAACCAGGGCGCGCCGGTGAAGGGCACGCTGCTGCCGAATAAAAACGGCGCGTTCGACCGCGACCAGTTCAACGGCGAGCCGGGCTTCGGCCCTTATCACTCGAAGCAGGCGACGCTGGGCTACAGCCTGGTGCACCGCTATGACACGGGCTGGAAACTGGGGCAGAACTTCCGCTGGCTGGACATGGATGTCGACGGCCGCTTCGTGTCGCTGGGCGCGCTCGCGGCCGACGAAAGGACGCAAAGCCGCAGCGGTTCGATGCAGGACGTGCATGGCCATAACGTGGCGCTGGACACCTACCTGGAGCGGGCCTTCGACGTGGCCGGCATGCGCCACACGGTGCTGGCGGGGCTGGACCTGAACAGCGACAACGTCCGCTACGGCGCCACCAGTTGCCGCTTGCCGGCGATTGACATCTTCAATCCTGTGTACCACCAGGACTACACGTGCCCCGCCACGCCGAACAGCCAGACCACCACCAAGGTGTCGTACGCGGCGCTGTACCTGCGCGACCAGGTGGCGCTCACCGAGCAGCTGAACCTGAGCCTCGCGCTGCGCCACGACCGCATCAAGAACACGCTGTACAACGAGCTGGCCAACACCACGTCGGAGCTGCGCGACAACGCCAACACGGGCAGCGTGGCCCTGCTGTACCGCCTGACGCCGCATATCTCGCCATATGTCAGCTACGCCACGTCGTTCCTGCCCGTCAGCGGCAGCGATTTCTTCGGCGTGCAGTTCCAGCCGGAGGAGGGCAAGCAGGCCGAGATCGGCGCCAAGTTCGAGTTCGACAATGGCCGCATCACGGGCGGCGTGGCGGTGTATGACCTGAAGCGCCGCAACGTCACCACCGCCGATCCGAACGAAGAGCACATCGCGATCCTGCCGAGCGCGCAGGTGCAGACGGGTGAGGAACAGACCCGCGGCTTCGAGGCGGAAGTCGGTGCCGACCTGCGCAACGGCTGGGACGTGCAGGCGGCGCTGGCCGTCATCGATGCCGTGGTCACCGAGGACAATGGCGGCACCGTGGGCAAGCGCCTGCTGAACGTGCCGCGCCGCAGCGGCAGCCTGTGGGCCAACTATCGCTTCCGCTCCGGCGTGCTGACGGGCTTGGGCGGCGGCATCGGCGCGCGCTACGAGAGCGAGAAGTCCGGGCCTTCCGTGTCGTACGTGGTGCCTGGCTACACGGCGGTCGATGCGAACCTCAGTTACCAGGCTGCGCGCTACCGTGTGACGCTCAGCGTGAAGAACCTGTTCGACCGCGATTACTATGCGGGCGTGTTGAGCAACAACGTGCTGCCGCTGGGCGATCCGCGCACGGTGATGCTGCGCGTGGTGACGAACTTCTAGAAAAGTGGAGGCTGGTGCGGAAATCTTCGTCGCACAAGCCTTTTCTTTTCCGCTGAGCGGCACCATCATGAAACCCTTGCCCCATTCACCACACCACAAGGAACCAGCATGAGTCTGATCGTCGTCGCCACCATCGTGGCCAAACCGGGCCACGAGGCCACTGTCCGCCAGGCCCTCGAACAGGTCGTGCCGCCGAGCCGCGCGGAAGCGGCCTGCCGCCGTTATGAGCTGCACGTCGACAACGACGCGCCGGCCAGCTTCACGATGCTGGAAGAGTGGGACAGCGTCGCGGCATTGAAGGAACACGAAGACACCGCCCATTTCCAGGCGCTGGTCGCAGCGGTAGGCGGCAAGGCCGATATCCGGATTTCGCAACTAACGAAGATTGCCTGAGCAAGATTGCCTGAGCAAGATCGCCTGAGGCGCATCTACGCGCTTTGATCCAGGGGCGGCAGTTCGGCGGTGGCCCCGCGCAGCCGCCGGGCCGGCACGCCGCCCCACACTTCGCCCGCGCCGATCGCGGTACCCTTGGTGACCAGCGCGTGCGCGGCGACGATGGCGTGATCGGCTATCGTCACGCCGGACAGCACCACGGCATGCGTGCCGATGGTCACGTGATTGCCGATCGCGATGGGGAAGTGGGCCGGCGCGCCGCCTTCCAGCACGTGCGGCACCAGCAGCGCTGCTTCCCCGATCAGTGTGTCGTGGCCGACGGTGACGAACACCGGATCGAAGATCGTGCCGGCGCAGTAAGTCCCCGCGCCCAGCCGCGCGCCCAGCGCCAGATAAATCAGCCGCATCAGCGGAATCGGCAGCACCCGGCTGCGGATCAGCGAATTGAACAGCATCAGGTAGAACAGCAGGTGCAGCTGGTAGCCGAAGGCGGCCCGCGTGCCGGCAACGACCGGCCCTTCATGCAGCGGTAGCACCTGCAGCAACAGGCGGTGCAGTGCAATGGCATAAGCGTGCAGCAGCACGACGAAGGCCACGCCGGTCAGCAGCGGCGAGCGCAGGTCCGCCAGCAGCGTGGTGGTGGCCAAAGCCGCCGCGCCAGTAACCGTCACCAGCGTGACGAAGCAGGCGCTGGCGAACACGCCAGGGCCATGCACATTGCGCGCATCAGGCGGCATCGGCCGGCTCGCGAACGTGCCGGCGCGCGTCGCTGCCGATCTGCATGTGCGATAGCACGCCGCGCGTCATCGCATCCACGCTGAAGCGTTGCGCGACGATGGGCGCATCGTGCGCCAGGCGGGCGTGCAGTTCGCGGTCCGTCAGCAGGCGCTCGAGCTGGCGGGCCAGGTCGCCGCTGTCCCAGGTACGGAACGTCAGGCCGCCGGCCTTGAAGCCGTCCCGTATCACTTCGCCGATGCCGCCGTAATCCGGCACCAGCACCGGCGTGCCCTGGCTCATCGCCTCCGCCGCGACAAGGCCGAACGGCTCGCGGTTGATGGACGGGTACACCACGCAGTGGCTGTACGCGTACAGCGCCTGCCGTAGCGCGTGGCTGACCGTGCCGCCATGATGGATGCTCAGGCCGAGGTGGGCACCGATCGCGGCCAGTACGTTGCGGTAGCCCTGGCCCAGCGCCGTGGAGCCGCAGATCACCAGCTGCAGCGGCACGTGGCGCGCCGCCAGCAGCCGCGCCGCATACAGCAGCAGGTCGATGCCTTTCTCGACATCCTGGCGGCCCAGGAACAGCACGATCGGCACGTCTTCCCGCAGGCCCGGGAAGGCCTGTTGCAGCAGCGCGAATGGCGCGCGCTCGGGCGCGGCCAGGTCCACGCCGTTGTAGACGACCTTCATCGCGCTGCGCGGCAGGTCCAGTTCCGCCACCAGCCGGTCGATGTAATCGGCGCTGACGGTCACCGCCGGCCACCGCGACGCGCGCAGCGCCGTGTTCACGCCTTCGCGGAAGGCGGGGAACACGCCGGCCTTCCGGGCGTATTCGGCGAACTGCTCGTCGCCCTGGAACGTGACCAGGTAATCGAACGGGTGGCCGCCGCGCCGGCGCGCATCCAGCGCAAGCGGGCCCAGTGAGGCAAAGCTGAGCAGCAGGTGCGTGATGCCGTCGCGCTTCATGAAGCGGGCCAGGCGGCGCGCCAGGTCCGCTTCGCCGGCCGGCCGGAACTGCGCGCCGACCATGTGTTCCAGCAGCCGGTGTACATAGCCATCGCTGCGCTGCACGGTGGCCACCCGCATCGCCTTCGGCGTCAGGAACAGCAGGGGGCCAAGCAGGCGGTCCAGCAGCATTGACGGGCGCTTGAAGTGATAGCGGGTGCCGTAGCACAGCATGCGCTGGGCGATGCCGGCATCGACCAGGTCCGCGTTGGTCTCCAGCATCCAGTAGACGGCCACCGCGTAGCCGCGCTGGCGCAGGGCATTGGCCAGCGTGATGTCGCGTACCGTGGAGCCGAGAAAGCCGCCGCTGCCGATCGTCAGCACGGCGAAGCTGGGTTGTTGGGACATGATCGCTCCTTAGAATGTGTAGGCGGCACCGACGAACAGCGATTTGCCCAGCACGCTGCGGAACTCGCTGTGCTGGCGGCCCCGGTACAGCGTGGGGATCAGGTACAGCTGCCAGTGGTCGCCCAGTTCGTACTCGAGGTTCAGCACGTATTGCGTGGAATCGTCGTCCAGGTTGCGGATCAGCCGTCCCACCAGGTTGATGTTGCCGTGGATTTTCGTGTCCACGTACTGCAGCAGCGCGTAGCGGCGCCGGTTGAACGGGTGGCGCGGATCGGTCAGCGTGCCGCGCAGCCGCAGGCAGTCGGCGATCGGGCCGCGCGCGCAGCCGCTGTGATTGAACAGGAACTCCGCCGTCACGCTGGCGCCATTCTCCAGCGTGTACGCGCCGCCGGCCAGCAACTGCCGGTCCGATGGCGTGCCGGCGGGCCGGTCGCGGGACTGGTCGGCGTTGCCCTCGACGTGCAGCAGCAATGCCTCCGACACGTTCCAGCCGCCGAAAAAGCCGATCCGGCTGCCGCCGTTTTCGCGGTGCGACAGCAACACCGACGCGTAATGGCCTTCGCCCGTGTAGTCGGCTTTCAGCGCATACGTCTTCGCGTACGGGCCCACGTGTTCCAGCCGTCCCTTGCCCACATTGGCAATCGCCGACACGGTCAGCGCGGCCGTCGGCACATACACGGCGCGCACATAATCGAGCCCCGGCAGTTCGAGGTTAGGGTTGTTGCGTCCGTTGTTGGCGTTGAACGGGTTCGATACCGAGGCCAGCGCCGCCGGCCCCCACTGCAGGTTTTCGCGGCCCCCGTTCACGAGCAGCGTATCGGTCAGCCGGTAGCGCACGAAGCCCTCGTTGACGAAGTAATGGCTGCCGTTGTTGGTGCGGCGGATCAAGCCCGGATCGCCCGGCTGCTGCGCTTCGGTGCGGCGGCGCGACAGCTCGTAGCGGGGCTTGATGCCCAGTTCGAGCCGGCGGAACGTCAGGTTGAAGTCGGGCCGCAGCAGCACCTGCGCCTCGTGGCGCGGCAGGGCCAGCAGGTTGCCCGGGTTGATGGCGCTGTCTTCCTCGACATCCTGGTAAAGGCCGAAGCCCAGCACGTTGATGCGCGAATAAAAGCCGTCGCGCAGCTCGCTGGATAGCGAACGTTCGGCGGTTTGGGCGAGGATCGCAGGGCAGGCCAGCGCGGCGGCGCAGCCCAGCATGGCACGACGGATCGAAGGCGGCGGCACGGCGGTCTCCTTGTCAGCGCATGAACAGGTTCAGGTCGAACACATAATCCGGCAGGGGCTCCACGCGCGGCTCGCGCACGGTCAAATGGGTGAGGGCGCCGTTCAGCAGTTCGCCGCGCAGCGTGATGCGGGACAGGAAGGGCCGCGCCTTGCCGTCGACGTTGACCAGGTTGCCGTACTCCATCGCGGCCGACTTGAACTTCTTGCCGGACACCGTGTAGTACTCGGCCTTCACGCCCACTTCCCGGGCCTTCGATACCCAGTAGCGCACCCGCTCGTACGTGACCTTTTCGGTGCGCGCCTTCAGGTCGTACACGTAGCATGGCTCGCCGCCCACTTCTTCGTCCGGCAGTTCGGTGGCCTCGTAGTCGCCGGCATAATTGGTGGAGGCGATGTCACCGTAGGACGCATCGCCCATCAGCTTCTGGCGCAGCGAGATCGGCACGGGCTTCGACAGGCCCTGCTTGTAGAACCACATCGACGGCCCCAGCATCAGGATCTTGTTGCCCCGGTACTTCGGCGGCGCCATGCTGACGCCGGCCACGTTGAACGAACGGGCCTTGATGTCGTAGACGAGGCTGTCCAGCACGCGCTCGTCCTGCATCGCTTCGATGGCGACCTGCCAGGCGATGCCGCGCACGTTGCCGCGTGCCTCGTCGGCCGCCTTCAGCACGGCCTGGGTATCGGCCCATGCCGGCACGCAGGGCAGCAGTACAGCAGTCAGCAGATAAAGTCGCCGCATCGCCGCCTCCTCAGGCAAACCCCAGCGCGCTGGTGATCGGCATGCGTGCGGCACGGCGCGCCGGCAGCACGGCGGAAAACACGGACAATACCGTCAGCAGCGCGCAGCTGGCCAGCCAATACAGCGGTACGAAGTGGATCTGCAGCGGCACGCGGCGCGCCATTTGCGGCGGAATCCACGTGGGCTGCAGCCAGCGGATCAGTTCCACGACGCCCAGCGTCAAACCGGCGCCCAGCAGCGTGCCGAAGCCGGCCAGCACCATGCTCTCCAGCGTGAACAGCGCCACGATGCCGCGCCGCTTGACGCCGATGGCGCGCAGCGTGCCGATCTCGCGGGTGCGCTCCATCACGGCCATCGTGAACGTGTTCACCACGCTCATCACGACGATGGTGAACACGATCAGGAAGCTGACGAGGAAGATCACGTCGAACATCTTCTTCACCTTGGTGTAGAACGGCGACAGCTCTTCCCATGTGCGCACATCGACATGCAGGCCCGCCTGCGCCAGCTCGCGGGCCAGCGTGGTGCGCAGCACCGACGGATCGGCATCGGCTGCCAATACAACGGTTACCCGATCGACACTGGTGGTGTCATACAGCGCTTGCGCGAACGCCAGCGGCACGGTGGCCAGCTTGTCGTCCAGCGCTTCGACGGGCGCGTCGATCAGCTGCACCAGTTCGGCGTCGAGCGCGTTGATCTGGCCGCTGACGGTGGGCGCCATCGCCACCGCCGTGCTGCCCAGCTGCAGGTTCAGCTGGCGCGCCAGGCCGTGGCTGACGCCGATGCCGAAGGTGCGGGCATCGGACAATGGACTGCCATCGAAGCGGCGCACCTTGTCCGTGCCCTGGCTGCCCAGCGCCGCAATCGCCGCCACGTCGGACGGCACGCGGCCGCCGGCGATGAAGATGGTCGATACCTGGCCATTGCTGAGCAGGCCGGAGATCTGCAGCTGCGGCGTGACCACCAGCACTTCACGATGGTGCTGCAGCACGCTGCGGATACCCAGCAGCTCCTGCTCGCCGAGCAGGAAGCGGGTGGGATCGAGCTTGCCCTTGTCGAGGAAACCCTGGCGGAAGATGGTCAGGTGGCCGTTTGCCTCGCCGTAGATGTAGCCGTGCTGCAGGCTGGTAAACATGTACGCCGTAAAACCGCCCAGCACGTTCACGGCCAGGAAGCCCAGGCCGGTCGCCAGCACCGTGAAGAACGAACGGCGGCCGTTGCGGAACAGGTTGCGCACGGCCAGCTTCAGCCACGTCACCATGACGCCACCTGCGCAGCGGGCACTGGCGGCGGCACCGGTACGGCGGGATGGCTGGCGCCCGGCTCCTCGGTCAGGATGCCATCGTGCATGCGCAGGCGGCGGTCGACCCGTTCCAGCAGGCGCTCGTCGTGCGTGGAGAACACGAAGGCGGTGCCCTCGGCATGGCTGATTTCGCGCATCAGCGCGATCACGCGCAACGCATTCGTGCTGTCCAGGTTGGCCGTCGGTTCGTCGGCCACCACCAGCACGGGGGAGCCGATCAGCGCGCGGGCAATCGCCACCCGCTGCTGCTGGCCGCCGGACATGCGCGCCGGCCGGTGCGCCATGTGCGACGCCAGGCCCACTTCTTCCAGCCGCCGGGCGGCCGCTGCGCGGGCCGTGCGGCCGCTGGCCTGGCCCACCTGCAGCGGCAGCATCACGTTTTCCAGCGCCGACAGCACGGGCACCAGGTTGAAGTTCTGGAACACGAAGCCGATGTTGCGGTTGCGCGCCGTGCTGCGCTGATTGTCGGACAGCGTGCCGACGTCGACACCATCGAACAGCACGTGGCCGGACGATGGCGTGTCGAGCATGCCGACCAGATTGCACAGCGTCGACTTGCCCGAGCCGGAAGGCCCCCACACGGCGATGAATTCGCCGGGCCGGATCGCCAGGCTGACCTGGCGCAGCGCATCGATGCGGCTGTCGCCCAGCTGGTAATGCTTGCTGACCCGCCGCAGTTCGACGACGGGGAACGTGTCGCTGGTTGCCATGGTGGTCCTTTCAGTTGCCGTCGCCGCCGGAGCGGGGACCCAGGTCGAAGGCGACGATGTGGCCGCCCGCGTGCAGCGTGGTGACGACGCTGCCGGTGCCGCTGTGCGCATGCCACATGCGCAGGCTGCCGTCCGCGCACAGCGCCTGCGCCACGAAATGCTGCGGCCCCGGCACGACGCCGCTGCCCATGCGCTTGCCCATCGCTTCCTTGGCGCACCACAGGCGCGTCAGCCACGTGTCGCGCACGGCGCCCGTGCGGCGACCCAGCAGCTCCCGTTCGCCGTCGGTGGTGAAGGCCTGCACGCAGGCTTCGTCACGCTGCGCGATCGCTTCGATATCGACGCCCACCGGCCCGTCGCCGGCCAGCGCGACCGCCTCGCTGCCGCAGTGGGCGATGCTGATGCAGGGCGCTGCTTCGTCCGGCCAGTGTTCCACGCGGGGCTGGCCGCCGGCTTCGTTGTCGATGGCGAAGTCGCCCGGGTGCAGCGGCATGCCGCCGCGCGCCACGTGCCAGGCACGCGCCGCATCCTTGGCGGCCACGCGGCCCAGCAGCCAGCTGATACGGCGCGGCGCAGCCACTGCCTGGAACTGCGCCATTTCGGCAGGCTGCAGATAGTGCCGTGCCAGCAGCACCGGGTCGAAGTGGGCCACCCGCGTTGCACCGATGCGCCGGCATTGCACGGGCGCGGCATCCGGCGGCAGCGGCACTGCCTGCGCATCGCTCAGCAGCTGCACCACCGGATCGCGCTGGAACGCCATCATCTGCGGATCCCACGCGAACTGCCAGGCGCGCCAGCCGTCGATGCGCAGCCACGTGCCGCCGCGGCCGTCGCCCAGTTCCAGGTCGGCGATCAGCATCTTCAGTTGCCGGCCGCGGATCACGGCGCGCGCCGGCACGCGGGTGCCCGGCGGCGGCGTGGGCCCGCACAGCGTCAGCCGGCCCATGCCGACAGGGAAGGCGGCCTGCTGCTGGTGGTGGAACGACCACAGCGCCACCAGCTGGCCGACGCCATCGAGCAGCGCGGGATCGAGCAGCAGTTGCGGCGCGGCCGTGGACGCGAACAGGGCACGCGGCGCTTTCACGACCAGTTCGCCCCGCACGTCGCCGGCAGTCAACGTGGCCGCGCCGCACAGCGCCTGGAAGCACGGGCCGTGGAACATCAGGCGGCGCGAATAGGCGGTTGCGGTATCGAATTCCAGCGCGGCCGCATGCTGCGCGGTCGGCAATGACGGCGGCGCGGCGGGATAGTGCCGGCCGAACAGCAGCCGGGCGCTGATCGACGGCTGCGGCTCGTCGCCCGCGTGGATGCGCACGGCGATGCGGTGGCGGCCGGCCGGACCGTCATGCAGCTCGATCGATGCCGCGATCCGCAGCCGGTCGGCGCCGCCGTCGCCGGCGACGATCCACCGCACGGCGTTGACATCTTCGATGCCGACCAGGCCATGCCCGGGCACCAGGCAGGCGGCCACCTCGGCCATCATCTCCAGGCTCATCGTCATCGGCACGACGGGAAAGCTGTTGGCCGCCTTCATGCCCGGTACGTGCACGAAGTCGTGGTCGGCCAGGTAGCGGTCTTCGGCCGGCAGCAGCGGCCGTTCGACGGTCACGTCCACGCCGGGCCGGTGACTGACGACGGTGCCGACGAACGGCAGCCGCGCTGGTACGGGCTGCGCCGGCCACGTATCGCGCAGCGCTTCCTGCGCGTGCAGCTCGTGCAGCCGGCCCACCAGCGGCCGCGCGCCCGGCGCGAGCAGGGAGGCGTTGGCAGCCATCACGTTTTCTCCACGACGAGGCCGGTGACCGTCAGGCCGGGGCCGAAGCCGAGGCAGACCACCGGCGTGCCGGCACGGATCGCCTTTTCTTCCAGGATGCCTTTGAGGATGTGCGGCACCGTGGCGGACGACATATTGCCGTGCTCGCGGAAGACTTCGCGGCTGATGGCCACCTGGTCCGGATCGAGGCCCAGTTCCTCCTGCACGTGTTCGACGATCTTCGGCCCGCCCGGGTGGATCGCGAACATCAGCCGGGCGCGGTCACGCTCGAAGTCGATGCCCACGCCGCGCAGCAGCTTCGTCACGAACGCGCGCACATGGCGCTTGATGATCACCGGGACCATGATCGACAGCGTCATCTGGAACTGGTGCGCAGCCGGCACCCACGTCATGTCGTCGGCCGAATCGGGCAGCAGGTGTTCTTCATAAGCCAGCACGCGCAGGCCACGCAGGCCGTGCTCGCGGGCGTGTTCCTCGGTGCACAGCGAGTACTTGACGAAGCCGTCGGCAAACAGCGTCATCGTGATGATGTTCTCGATGCCGCTGTCCTCGATATTGTGGTGGCCGGACAGCAGCTCGGTGTGCACGATGTCCACCTGCGACTTGGGCCGCGCGGCGCCGGCCCGCGACGAGGCAAGGAAGCCATGCGCCATGCGGATCGCCGGGAAAGCGCCATAGCAGCCCATGTGGTAACTGTGCGTGACGGTGGTGTCGAACCACTCGCGCCGCGCGACCATCCGCTCCACGGGGCTGGGTGCCAGGTAGCCGGAGCAGGTGACGTGGATCAGGTCGTCCGGCGCCTGCGGCGTGTCGGCGTACATGTCGTCGAGGCAGTCGCCGACGATCTTGCCGTAGCTGGCGTGGCGCTGCTTCAGGTCGAGGCCCTTGGTGTCGTTCTGGTCGGCGAACAGCTGCAGGTGCTCGTGTTCCGGCTTGCTCAGTACCAGCTCGCCGCCGGAGATGCGCATGTCGCGCAGCCGCGGGAACAGCACCAGCTGGCGCCGCCGGATCAGGTTCGACGACACGCCGTACTTGTCGAACTTGCCGCGCATTTCCTGCAGCACGTTCAGCATGCCGTCGATGCTGGCGATGCCGTGCTGCTTGCAATAGCCCCGCGCCAGGCCGAACGCGGAAATCTGCAGCGCGATCTTCTGCGACACGGGCTTGCTGACCTGGGCCGGCTGGAAGTTCACCAGCAGCGGCGCGGAAGACGGATGGTTCATGGGATTCTCCTGGTTGGCAGAGATGAAGAATGGGTCAGCGGCCCCACTGCAATGCCGCCAGCCGGCCGATGCTGGACGAGATGACGACTTCGGGCTGGCCGCGTGCGCCGCGGCCCAGTTCCTCGATGAAGCGGCGCAGGCCCGTGTCGACGGCGATCGGCCGGATCGCGTGAGCCGCATACAGCTTGCGCAGGTCGTCGTTGACCATGCCGGCATCCCACGGCCCCCAGTTGATGGCCACCGCGTGCAGTTGCGGCCAGGCGTGGGCCAGCTGGCCGGCCAGCTTGTTCAGCACTTCGTTGGCGGCGCTGTAGTCGGCCTGGCCGATATTGCCGAAGCGCCCGGCCACCGATGAAAAGAACACGAGGAAGCGCAGGCTCGCCAGGTCCAGCTTGTGCGCCAGCACGAGGGCGGGGCGCACCTTGGTATCGAACACGGCGTCGAACGCCGCCACCGGCTTCGCGCCGAGCAGCTTGTCGCTGATGATGCCGGCGCCATGCAGCACGCCATCGATGCGGCCCAGCCGGATGTACAGGTCGTCGATCAGCCGGCCGAACGCGGCATCGTCGCGCACGTCCAGGCCGTGGTATTCCACTTCGCAGCCGGCCTCGCGCATGGCGGCCAGGTTGGCGCGGATGCGGCGGTCCTTCAGGATGCGCTGCAGCGCCGCATCGACGCTGGCCGGCGTCACCGCGCCCTGCATGCGCATCTGCGCGATCAGCAGCTGCTTCAGCGCGGCCGGGTCGGTCGCCGCGGCCGTCGCTTCGTCTTCCTCGCCCGGCAGGGCGCTGCGCCCCACCAGCACGAGACGGGGCCGGTACCGCTGCGCGAGCATGCGCGTGATGTCGGCCGTGATGCCGTCCGCGCCGCCCGTCACCAGCAGCACGGCGCCCGGTTCCAGCGCCAGCGCGGACAGGTCGCCGCCGGCCGGCCGCGGCGCCAGGTCGATGCGGCAGCGTCCCTCGGGCCCATAACCCACTTCCACTTCGACCTCCGCTGCCGGTTCATCGCTGCGCAGTTCGGCGGCCACCTGCGCGGCCAGCCAGGCCGGCTCCAGCGCCGGCGCGATGTCGATGCATTTGACGCGCAGCGCCGGCCATTCGCGCCGCACGGACTTGGCCACGCCCAGCGTGCCGGCACTGGCGGCGGGCGGCAGCGATGCGCCGCCGAGGCCGAAGCGGCCGTCGAACGACGTGACGTTGACGAGCCGGCCGGCGCCCTGCTTCAGCGGGCTTTCGAACAGTTTCAGCAGCAGGAACAGCGCGCGCGCGTCGCCATGGTGATCGTCGTGGCGAGCGTCTTCCGTGGTACCGGCGCAGCTCATCAGGTTGACCAGCATTCGCGGCGTGCGGCCGGCGGCGGCCAGCAGTTCCGCCAGCGGCGCCAGCGCGGCGGGATCGGCCAGGTCGGCCTGCCAGCGCTCGTCCCCCAGCGCGATGGTGGCGTCGCCCGGTATCAGCCGGGAAACCGTGTGGCCATCGGCGGCCAGCGCCGCGGCCAGTGCCGCCGCCAGCGGGCTGTCGGCGCCGGCCAGCAGCACATTGCCGCCTTCGATGGCGGTGCCGGGCGCCGGCATGGCGGCGGCACTGGTGCCGACCACGTAGCACAGCACCGGGTCGTCGGACTCCACTTCCTCAACGGGCAGGGGAAGTGGAGCCGGCGCTTTTTTTGGCGTGGACCCTCCCGCCAGCAGCGCCGCCGGCACGTCCGCGCCAGCCACCATCGCCGCATACCAGCCGACGATGTCGTTCAGCGACTTGAAGCCGGACAGCGTTTCGATGACGCTCTCCTCGTCGCCATCGCCCACCAGCCGGTAGCGCTCCGTCAGCCCGCTGAAGATCTCGATGCGCTTGATCGAGTCGATGCCCAGCTCCGCCTCCAGGTGGGCATCCGGGTTCAGCATGTCCACCGGGTAGCCGGTGCGGTCGGACACGGCCTTCAGCAGCTCGGCGCGGAATTCCTCCGGCGTCGGCGGCGCATCCGCCAGCGGCGCGGACGACGCGGACAGCGTGATCGGCCCGGCAGCCGGCGCGGCGGCCGGATCGAACGGCGCCGGCAGCACCGGCGGCGCGACGGCCGCGCCCAGCGGCTCGGCGGCGGGCACGGGTTCCGGCGCAGGCCTGGTTGCCGCGGGCGCCATGCGGGGCGCGGCGTTCAGCGGCGCCAGCGCCGGCGCCGGCGCCATGGCCACCAGCGCCATATCCGGCTGGCCGGCCGCGCCGTCACGCAGCTGCATGCCGGCCAGCTGCGCCTGGAAATCGAGGAAATGGCGCAGGCTGCGCTGCTGCTCGCACTGCAGGTCGAGCAAGCGCACCAGCCCATGCTGGATGTGCGCGTAGGCACTGTCCGTCACGCCGGGCATGGCCGGCGGGCGGCCCTCCGGCATCAGCTCTGCTTCGTTCATGGTGAATCTCCTTATGGGACTGCGGGGAATCGGTGGCCGGCGCGGCGGTACGGCGACCGGCACGTCCGGCGCCGCCGGGAGGGGCGGCGCGACCCTGGCGGGCGGTGCCACCCACGGCGCGGCACGGCCGCCGTTGACGCGCCACGTCAGCGGGCCATGCGTCGCGGCGGCCCGGGCCGCCTGCCGCGCTTCGTCCAGGTCGTGCTGTGCCAGGCCGCGGCCGGCAAACCACGGCGCCAAATGCAGCGGCAGGCCGGCGGCCATTGCCTGGCACAGCAGCTGGCCCAGCTGCTGCCAGCCGTTGCGGCCCGGCGCGTCGACGGCCAGCGCCAGGTGCGGCCGGCCCGCCAGGTTGCGGGCAACGAGGCCGGACAGCGCCATGCCCGGGCCGCACTCGATGAACACGCGGGCGCCCCGTTGGTACAGCGCATCGACGGAATCGGCAAAGCGCACCGGCTCGGCGATGTGGCGCGCCAGCAGCGCGCGGATGGTGGCCGGGTCGTCCGGATAGGGGCTGGCGGTCAGGTTGCTGTAGACGGGGATGCGGGGCGCGGCAAACGACGTGCGGGCCAGGTGCTCGGCCAGCGCTTCGCCGACCGCTTCCATCTGCCGGCAGTGGAACGCGCTGCCGACCGCCAGCTGCTTGACGCGCACGCCGGCCGCCGGCAGCAGTGCCGCGGCGCGGCGGATCGCCTCGATGCTGCCGGCCACGATGGTCTGGTCCGGCGCATTCAGGTTGGCCACGGTGGCGTCGATATTGTGCTCGGCCAGCAGCGCAGCGGTGCGCGCGGCGTCCGTGTCGACGGCCGCCATCGTGCCCGGCGGCGCCAGTTCGGACAGGGCGCCGCGCACCAGCGACAGCGCCTGCAGGCTGGCCGGCGCGATCACGCCGGCCGCGCACAGCGCCGCATACTCGCCATAACTGTGGCCCGCCACGAAGTCGGGCCGCAGGCCGAAGCGGCCCAGCAGTTCGCAGGCGGCCATCTCCACCATGCCCAGCGCCGGCTGCGCCACCGACGTGGCATTGAGCGCCTCCTGCTGCAGCACCCGCTCCGCATCGCTGAACACGGGGCGCGGATAGACCAGTTCGGCGATGGGCGGCTGCGGCAGCGTGTCGTCCGTGCCGCTGTGCTGGAAGTGGTGGTGCAGGTCCGGCATGCCGGTGACCAGGTCGCGCAGCATGTTGAGCTTCTGCGCGCCCTGGCCGGGGAACAGGAAGCACACGCCGCCCAGGTGGATGGCGCTTTCGCGGAAGTGCAGGCCCGGCGGCACCGTGGCGCCGGCCGGTGCCTGCAGCAGTGTTTGCGCCCGCGCGCAGTGAGCCGCCAGTTCGGCGATGGTCGATGCGCAGAACGCCAGCCGGCACGGCTGCCCGCCGTTGGCCTTGCGCAGCACGTGCTGTTCGCGGTACAGCGCATAGGCCAGCTGGGCCAGCGCGGGCGGCGCCGGCTCGCGCAGCGCCGCTTCGAGGCGGGTCAGGCCGGCGGCCAGTTCGGCGCGGTCGGCGCCGGCCAGCGCGAACACTTCGACGGGGCGCGGGTGCAGGTCGCGGCGGTCGTCCTGCCGGTAGGCGCCCGCGTAGTCGGACAGCACCGCGTGGAAGTTGGTGCCGCCGAAGCCGAACGCGCTGACGCCGCAATAACGTGGCGCGCCCGGTTCGGCCAGCCAGGGCCGGCATTCGCTGTTGACGTACAAGGGCGAGCCGGGCCCGCCCACCGCGTCGATCGGGCGTTCGACACCGATCGTCGGCGGCAGCACGCGCTGGTGCAGCGCCAGCGCGCCCTTGATCAGTCCCGCCATGCCGGCCGCCACCTTGGTGTGGCCGATCATCGACTTGACGGAGCCGATCGCGCAGCGCGGGCGTGCCGTGCTGCCGAGGACCATGCGCAGCGCCTCGACCTCGCTGCGGTCGCCCAGCGGCGTGCCGGTACCGTGCGCCTCCATCAGCTGCACGGCGGCCGGCGCCACGCCGGCATCGTCGTACGCGCGCTGCAGCGCGGCCAGTTGGCCGGGCGGGTGCGGCGCCGTCAGGCTGCGGTGGCGGCCGTCGCTGGCGCTGCCGCTGCCGCGGATCAGCGCGTAGATGCGGTCGCCGTCGCGCTCCGCATCGGACAGCCGCTTCAGCACGGCCACGCCGACGCCTTCGCTGATGGCGATGCCGTCCGCGCTCGCATCGAACGGCCGCGAACGGCCCCGCGGCGACAGCGCATGCGTCTGCGCAAACGACATGAAGCCCAGCGGTCCGTTGACGCAGTCGGCGCCGCCGACCACCGCCACGTCCGCGCTGCCATCGCGCAGCTGGCGCACGCCCGCGTCGAGCGCCGCCAGCGACGACGCACAGGCCGCATCGATGGTGAAATTGCTGCCGCCCAAGTCGAGCCGGTTGGCGATGCGGCCCGACACGACATTGCCGAGGATGCCGGGGAAGGTGTCTTCCGTCCACGGCGGCAGCTCGTGCTCGAACAGCGTGCTGACGATGCGTTCGCGCTGTTCGGCCGGCACGGCAGCGACGCGCGCCAGGTAGACGGGCAGCAGCGTGCGGAAGTTGTAGATCGCGCTCAGGTCGGCGATGCCGCCGACGGCCATGATGCACGCGGTGCGGCCGCGCGGGAACGGCAGCCGGTCGAAGCGGGCATCGGCCAGCGCCTGGCGGGCCACTTCCAGCGTCAGCAGCTGGGCCGGTTCGATGTGGGCCAGGCTGGCCGGCGGAATGCCGTAGCGCTGCGGGTCGAACGGCACGTCGTCGAGGAAGCCACCCCACTTGGAATACACCTTGTCCTTGATGCCGCGCCGCGGATCGAACAGTTCGGCGGCCGGCCAGCGCTCGTCGCTCACTTCGCGGATGGTGTCGGTGCCGTGCAGGATGTTGTGCCAGTACTCTTCCACCGTGCGGGCGCCGGGGAAGTGGCAGGCCATGCCGACGATGGCCACCGGCTCCTGCTGCACGGGCCTGGCCTGTGCCGCGCGGGCCGCGTCGTGGTGCCGCTGCAGCAGCGCCGTGCTGCGCGCGCTGACTGCCGCGTGCAGGTCGGCAAGCGCCAGCGGTTCGTGCCGCAGCCGCGCCACGTCGCCCAGCATGTACAAACCTTCGCGCTGCTGCTCGTCGGGCGGCAGTGCGCGATAGCGAGGCGCTTCGGGGGCCGTGTCGGTGTTGCGGGAGATGCCTTTCGAGGCGATGCGCAGCCGGCCGATATTGAGCATCTCCAGCGCCATCAGCGTGTCTTCCTCCGATTTGCCGGCCAGGACCAGCTCGCGGCGCAGCCGGTCGAATTCGTCGCAGAACGGCGTTTGCGCGCAGCGCGTATAGATGCCCACGCCGGACTGCAGCAGCGCCGTCTCGGTGCAGGCCAGCGCCTGCCGGCGGAACTGTTCGACGATCGCGCCGCTCTGCACGATCTCGTCGGTGAACAGGTAGGCGGTACCCATCAGCACGCCCACCTTCATGCCGCGCGCGGCCAGCGGTGCGGCCAGCACGGACACCATCGCGGCCGACAGCGCATCGTGGATGCCGCCGGCGAACAGCACGTGGACCGTGGACGCATCGTCCAGCGGCGCGGCGGCCAGCGCGGCCACCGCCTGTTCCCACAGCACGAAGCTGGTGCGCGGGCCCGTGTGGCCGCCGCACTCGCTGCCTTCGAACACGAAGCGGCGCGCGCCGCCGTCGAGGAAGCTGGCCAGCAGGCCGGGCGACGGCACGTGCAGGTAAGCGGCGATGCCCAGCTCCGCCATCTCGCGGGCCTGGCTGGGCCGGCCGCCGGCAATGATCGCGTAAGGCGGGCGGATATCGCGCAGCACGGCCATCTGCTGCTGGCGCAGTTCCAGCGGCAGGAAGCCGAGCATGCCGACGCCCCACGGCGCGCCCGCCATCTGTTCGCGGGCCTGTTCCAGCATGGTGCGCACCTCGGGGCCGGACAGCACCGCCAGCGCCAGGAACGGCAGCGCGCCGGCCTGCGCCACCGCGCGGGCGAACGGCGCCACGTCGGACACGCGCGTCATCGGCCCTTGCACGATGGGGTAGCGGGTGCCGTGCGCATCGGCCAGCGGCGCATACGGCGCCAGCGGCGTGTGCTGCGCGGCCAGCGCCAGGCTGGACGCCATGCTGTCGCGGATCGCCGTGACGATGCGCCCGGCCGTGCCGAAGCGCTCCGCCAGCGGGGCGGCGAAGGCGATGTCCTGGCCGGCCGGCAGCAGCGGATCGTCGGCCGCGGCGATGTGCTCGCGCAGCAGCGTGCGCCAGTCCGCGCCGGCCGCCACGGCCAGTTCCAGCGCGCGCAGCCTGGCGCGGCCGGAGCGGGCGAAATAGCGGTACTGGTCGGCCCCTTCGCCGACGAGCGCCGTTTCGCTGCCATCGAGCCGGCCCCACGTGCGCGCGCCGGGTTCGGCCTGCGCCTCGTCGGCCATCCACAGCTGCTCGCACAGCACCACGCCGGCGGCGCGCGTCAGCATCACGGCCGGTGCCGTGTGCAGGCCGATGCCGCCGCGCAGCCAGTAGGGCAGCTGCAGCGCGCCGTCGAACTCCTGGGCCAGCATGAAGGCGGCGCGCCGGCCGACCCGGCCGCCCGCCTCGTGGCCGTTGACGATCACGCCGTCGTAGCCTGCCGTCTGCGCCGCGCGGGCCATGTCCAGGTCGGTCACCTCCAGCAGCACGGTGCGGGCGCTGCAGCGCGCCAGCTGCAGCACGCGGCGCAGGTCGGTGCGGCGCACGCCGCCCAGCACCAGCACGGGCAGTTCGATGTCGAGCGCCAGTGCCGCGCTGGCCTGCCGCAGCAGCGCGGCCTTGCCCTGCAACAGGTCGCAGCGCACGCCCCACTGGCGGCCCCGCCCCGCGCCTTGCGCCAGCCGGCCGATGGCGTGCGCGGCCGCCGGACCGTCGGCCAGCGGCAGCGCACCCACGTCCAGCAGGCCCAGTGCATTGGCGCGGCAGGCCGCGATCGGCAACTGCGGACGCAGTGTGTGCGGCGGCGACAGGACGATGACGACGGGCGCGTCGGGTGCCTTGGCTTGCATGACAGCCTCCTGGTGTCTTGGGATGCTTCTGGTTTGCCTGCTTACGGTGCCAGCGTGACGGGTGCGCCGTGCGTGAGCGGTCCCCACAGCACGGCCATCGCCTGCGAGCCGGGCGGCGCGGCGGGCGCCTCGCACAGGGCATGCAGGTCTTCGTGGGTCAGCATCGCGATGCCGAAGTTGCGCGGCGCCTGCTGGTACGGCACGGCGCAGGCGGTGGCGCGCGGCTGCACCGGATGCTCGTCCGGCCATGCATAGGGCAGGTCGGCGTGGCCGTCGGCGCAGCGCAGCACCAGCGTGCCCTGGTCCGTGGCGGCGGGGCAGCGCTGCTGCGTCAGCAGCACGGCCGGGTCGAAGAAACGGGTCAGCGCGGTGATGCGGTCCGGCGGCAGCGCCGGATCGAGCAGCACGAAGGCGCCGCCCGCCTTCAGCACCGCCAGCATCGCCCGCACCAGCGCGCACGACGGCGCCAGGTGCAGCGCGCAGAAGTGGCCGGGCAGCAGGCCGCGGCGCTGGAGGTGGAAGGCCAGCGCATCGGCCTGGCAGTCCAGCTCGCCGTAGGTCAGCACGCTGCTGCCGCAGCGCACGGCGGTGGCGCCGGGGTAGGTGAGGGCCAGGCGCTCGAAGCGGTGGTGCACGGCGTCGAACGGCATCGTGCCGGCCAGCAGGGCGGCGTCGCGGTCGCGCAGGTTCATGCCGTTTCTCCCGTGCGGTCGGCCGCGGCGGTGGCCGCGCTGTCGCCCGCCAGCGCGGCGGGATGCCGGCTGTGCTTGCGATGCTTGCGCAGGCTGGCCGTCAGCTCCGAGATCACTTCGGAGGCGGCATGGAGGATCTGGTTGAAGTCGAAGCCGGCACTGGTCATCTCGCGGTAGAACGCCTTGGCCAGCAGGCGCGCGATGGCGTTCGGGTTCTGCGCCGCGCCCTGGACGATCTGGCCGATGGTGGGATCGCTGGACCGGGACAGCGCGATCTGCGTGAAGCGCGAGTTCAGGATGCCCTGCAGCTGCAGCACCTGGATCGATTTGCCGAGCACCGGCGTGACGATGCTGAACAGCTGCAGGTCGTCGGCGTCGAACGCCGCGCTGCCGGCGCCGCGGTGGGCGTGGATCACGCCGATCGGCTGCCGGTGCAGCATGATCGTGGCGAACATCACATCCCGCTGCGGCGCCGCGCGGCTCGCCTGGACGGGGCGGCCGCGCCGCCGCAGCACCAGCGCACCGAAGGCGGCCTGCGGAATCGGCGCGCCGGCCGGCGGTGCGGCATCGCGAAATAAAGTTATTACACAGCGATCCGCGCTGAGTATCTCGCATGCAATTTCGGATAAGCGGCGCAGCGTATCTTCCAGCTGGCCATCCAGCTCGATATATATCAGCGCGTCGCGCAACCTGAGTAATGCGGATTCCGTTTTATTCATTATCACCGCCTCCCACACGATTTAATTTGTGCGATGCAAACTAGCTGTGATTACGCGCAACATTCCATTTTGCAAGCAACTCAGGACTGTGGCTGCTGGCGGACTTAGGCGATTTCGCTGGATGGATCAGTGTGCTTTTTTGGACAGGCCGTGATAACATTTTGGTGCATCGCACTAAGGCGGTGCAAAAGGCGTTTTCTTGTAAAAAATAAAACGCCTTGATTCATATTAGGTTCATCGCCGCGGCATCGTCAAGATTTAAAGCGCTGCAAATTCATTAAAATTGTCACCGTTCCGCGGATAATGCCAGCGGCCTGATTCGCGCCAGTACTCCGGTGGCCGCAGGGCGCGCGGGCCGGCTGCCGGCAGCAGTTTTTCGCGCGCGGACTGTTGTATCGCCGCCTATCACGGGTATAGTTAACATATGGAAAAACTGAAAGACTTCGCGCTGATCGTGTCGGAAGCGCAGCGCGGCGAACTGGTGTTCCCCACCAGCGTCAACGCTGCGTTGACGCTGCAGCTGACGCTGGCCGATCCGGACTGCCACGACGAAGACGTGATCCGCAAGCTGCTGGCCGAGCCGGTGCTGGCCGCGCGCGCCGTGGCGCTGGCCAATTCGGCCGTGTTCCGCTCGAACGGCGCCGCGCTGGCGACGGGCGTGCGGACGGCCGTGATGCGGCTCGGTTACCGTAATCTGTACACGCTGGCCGCCGCGATGGTGGTGCGCCAGTTCGGCTCGAAGATCCGCGACCCGCAGCTGCGCATGCAGGCCGAGCAGCTGTGGAAGTACACGGCCCACGTGGCCGCCTTGTCCTATGTGATCGCCGACCGCATCACGCACACCGAGGCCGACACCGCGCTGTTCGCCGGCATCATGCACGAGGTGGGCGGCTTCTACCTGCTGGGCCGCGCCGACGTGATCCCCGGCCTGCTGGACGATCCGGAAGAGTGGATGGGCGCGGCGCAGGAAATCATCGCCCGCGAAATCATGAAGAAGCTGCAGGTGCCGGAGCCGGTGGCGCTTGCCATCGTGTCGCTGCGCGGCGCCGGCGTGGGCATTCCGCCGGAAGGCCTGCGCGACACGCTGCTGGTGGCGCGCCACCTGTGCCCCGTGCCGTCGCCGTTGCCCCATGCCGCCGACCAGGGCCTGTCGCGCACCGCCGCGCTGGCGGAATACCTGGAAGCGCATCCGGAAGTGGCCGCGGTGCTGGACGACGCGGCCGAGCAGGCCAAGTCGATGAGCGCCGCACTGCTGGTCTGAACCGCCCGGCCGGGCCGGGCGCGCCGCCGCCTCAAACCACCGTCTGTTCCAGCAGCCGCACCAGCGCTTCGATGCCGCGCGCATCGACGTCGTCGAAGCGGTTCGGCAGCGGGCTGTCCAGGTCGAACACGCCGGCGATCGCGCCTTTTACAAATACGGGCACCACCAGCTCGGAACGGGAATTCACGTCGCAGGCGATGTGGCCGGGGAACGCGTGCACGTCCTGCACCACGATCGATTCGCCTTTTTCCACCGTGGTGCCGCACACGCCGCGACCGCGCTTGATGCGGATGCAGGCCGGCTTGCCCTGGAACGGACCCAGTACCAGTTCGTCCGGCGTGGGCAGGAAGTAGAAGCCGGCCCAGTTCAGGTCCGGCATCGTGTTGAACACGAAGGAGCTGAAATTGGCCGTGTTGGCGATCCAGTCCGTTTCGCCGTGCAGCAGGCCGGACAGCTGCGAGCGCAGGTCGGCGTACATGGTTTCCTTGGCTTCTGGGGTATCGGTGCGGTAGATCGTGTCGGCGACGGTGAAGGTCATGATGGATTCGGTCGGGGCAAAGACGGCGATTTTACCGCGATTGGCGGTGGCGCGAGGGCGGCCGCCCGGCGTTCAACCATGCGCTGTCAAATTGGCAAATGCTGTTACGATGGCGCCTCCCGCCAGAACCGTCGGCCCGTCCGTTCGCGCCGCCGGTTTTCTGCGTCCACCCCCGAGAACCGAAGACATACGTTGTGACTGCACCGATCAATATCCTCGTCGTCGACGACGTCCCGCAAAACCTGATCGCGATCGAGGCGCTGCTGGCCCGGCCCGGCATCGCATTGCTGAAGGCCGCCTCCGGCGCCGAAGCGCTGGGACTGCTGCTGGTGCACGAGGTGGCGCTGGCGCTGGTCGACGTGCAGATGCCGAACATGGACGGCTTCGAGCTGGCCGAACTGATACGGGGCAGCGAGCGTACCCGTTCGATCCCGCTGATCTTCCTCACCGCCGCGTCGCGCGAGACCAGCTACAGCTTCCGCGGCTACGAGGCGGGCGCCGTCGATTTCCTGTACAAGCCGATCGATGCCCAGGCGCTGCTGGGCAAGGTCAAGGTGTTCGTCGAACTCTATCAGCAGAAAAAGCAGATGTCGCAGCAGCTCGAAGAACTGCAACGGTCGCTGCACCTGAACGAGATGTTCATGGCCGTGCTGGGCCACGACCTGCGCACGCCGCTGTCGGTGGTGATGAACGGCGCCATGCTGCTGCCGATGATGACGGATCACCCGAAGGTGGCCGTGACGGCGCAGCGCATCCAGAGCAGCGCGAAGCGGATGGCGCAGATGGTCGACCAGCTGCTCGACCTGGCGCGCATCCGCTCCGGCGAGATGCAGCTGCGGCGCACCAGCCAGGACGTGGCGGACCTGTGCCGCACGATCGCCGACGAATTCGTGCTGCCGGACCGGCCGTCGCGCGTGACGGTGGAGGGCAGCGGCAACACGGTGGCGGCGGTCGATGCGGGCATCTTTGCCCAGGCGATCTCGAACCTGGTGGGCAATGCGCTGCAGCATGGCGAGCCGGAACACGCGGTGCTGGTGCGGCTGGACGGCAGCGCGCCGGACAGCCTGCGCATCACCGTCACCAACCGGGGCGTGATTCCCGTCATCCAGCTGGCCGGCATCTTCGCACCGTTCCAGCACCGCGGCGAGTCGCGCAAGTCCGGGCAGGGCCTGGGCCTCGGCCTGTACACGGCCAGCACCTTCGTGCGTGCCCATGGCGGCGACATCGCCGTCGCTTCCGAGGAGGGGCTGGGCACCACCACCTTCACCGTGACGCTGCCGCGCCGGGAGCAGGCTGCATGAACGGCGCGGCGGGAGAGCATGGTACGCGGGAGAATTACCTGCCCCGCGGCGGCGGCGCCATGGGCGACCTGGTGCGCGCGTTCGACTGGTCGCGCACCGCGCTGGGCGCGCCCGCGCAATGGACGCCGGCGCTGCGCACCACGGTCGACATCGTGCTCAATTCACCGATCGCGATGGTGCTCATGTGGGGCCCCGAGCATGTGATGGTCTACAACCAGGGCTACGTGGAAATCGCCGGTGCGCGCCACCCGGCGGCGCTGGGCGGCACGGTGCCCGGTACGTGGCCGGAGATCTGGGACTGGAACCGGGCGATCCTGGCGGCGGGCTTCCGGGGCGAGACGCGCCAGCATCCGGCCACCAAGCTGACGCTGCTGCGCAGCGGCGTGCCGGAGGACGTGTGGTTCGACCTGTTCTACACGCCCGTGTTCGACTCCTGCGGCGAGGTCGGCGGCGTACTGTGCACCGTGGTCGACGTGACGCAGCGCGTGGCCCAGGAGCGCCGCCTGCGCGAGGAGACGGGACTGCTGCGCGAACTGTTCGAGCAGGCGCCCAGCTTCATGGCCGTGCTGCGCGGCCCGCGGCACGTGTTCGAACTGGCCAACCCGCCTTACCTGCGGCTGGTGGGCGGGCGCGACATCGTCGGCAAGTCCGTCGGCGACGCGCTGCCGGAAATCCGCGAGCAGGGCTTCGTCGCGCTGCTCGATGAAGTCTATGCCACCGGCGTGCCGTATGTGGGCCGCCAGCTGAAGCTGCACATGCTGGCGGAGCACGGTGGCGCGCTGGAAGTGCGTTATCTCGATTTCGTCTACCAGCCGCTGCGCGATGCGGACGGCACGGTGACGGGCGTGTTCGTCGAAGGCATCGACGTGACCGAGCATATCCTCACCGAGGAGCGGCTGCGCATGGCGCAGCAGGCCGGCGGCATCGGCAGCTTCGAATGGTTCCCCGCCACCGGCAAGATGGCCGTCACCAACGAATACCGGCGCGTGTGGGGCCTGGCCGACGACGTGGACGTCACCGAGGACCTGCTGGTGACGCTGGTGGACGAACGCGACCGCGACCGCGTGGGCCCGCAGCGGCTGGCCAACGACACGAATCCGCTGGCCTACACCGAGTACCGCATCCGCCGTCCCGACACGGGCGAGCTGCGCTGGCTGGCGCGGCAGGGCGAGGCGATCGACGGACCCACGCCGGCGCAGCGCCGCTACGTGGGCGTGGCGTTCGACATCACGCAGCGCAAGCAGATCGAGCAGGAGCTGCGCACCAGCGAGGACCGCCTTGCCGCCATCATCGGCCAGGCCTCGGTGGGCCTGTCGGAGCTGAGCATGGACGGCCGCTACTCGCGCGTCAACGGCGCGCTGTGCCGGATGCTGGGCCGCACCGAGGAGGAGATGCTGGGCCTGCACATGGAAGACCTGATCCACCCCGACGACCTGGCGGAAAACCGCGTGCAGGTGGGCCGGCTGCTGGCCACCGGCGTGCCGTTCACGTTCGAGAAGCGCTACTTCCGGCCGGACGGTGCGTGGGTGTGGATCGCCAGCAGCATGAGCCGGCTGGACGACGAACACGGCCAGCCCGTGGCGCTGATCGCCGTGAAGACGGACATCACCGAGCGGCGCCGCATCGAGGCCGCGCTGCGCGACCTGAACGACACGCTGGAGCAGCGCGTGGCGCGCGAGATCGCCGAACGGGACAAGGCCGAAGAGGCGCTGCGCCAGTCGCAGAAGATGGAAGCGGTGGGCCAGCTGACGGGTGGCGTGGCGCACGACTTCAACAACGTGCTGCAGATCATCTCCGGCAACCTGCACCTGCTGGCCCAGCACCTCGGTGGCGACGCCGCCGCACGCCGCCGGCTCGACATGGCGATCGCCGCCGTGGAACGGGGCGCCAAGCTGTCGTCGCAGCTGCTTGCCTTCGCGCGGCGACAGCCGCTGCAGCCGGTGGTGGCCGACCTGGGCCGCCTGGTGTCGAACATGGACGAACTGCTGCGCCGCGCGCTGGGCGAGGCGGTGGACCTGGTGACCGTCGTCGGCAGCGGCCTGTGGAACACGCTGGTCGATCCGGGCCAGATCGAGAACGTGATCCTCAATCTCGCCATCAACGCGCGCGATGCCATGCAGGGCGCCGGCCGGCTCACCATCGAGCTGGGCAACGCGATGCTGGACGAGTACTACGTCAACAACCTGGTCGACGTGCCGGCCGGCCAGTATGTGATGCTGTCGGTGACCGACACCGGCGCCGGCATGACCCCGGAAGTGCTGCAGCGCGCCTTCGAACCGTTCTTCACCACCAAGCGCGAAGGCGAGGGCACGGGCCTGGGGCTGTCGATGGCCTACGGCTTCGTCAAGCAGAGCCGGGGCCACATCAAGATCTACAGCGAGCCGGGGCAGGGCACCAGCGTGAAGATCTACCTGCCCCGCACCATGCTGGCCGAGGCCGAAGTGCCGGGTGCCGCCGACCTGGCGGCCGACGGCGGCCCGCTGGCGGGCGGCAGCGAAACCATCCTCGTGGTGGAGGACGACGAAGGCGTGCGCGCCGTGGTGCTGGACATGCTGGCCGCACTGGGCTACCGCGTGCTGGCGGCGGAGAACGGCGAGCAGGCGCTGCGCATCGTCGAATCGGGCGAAGCCATCGACCTGTTGTTTACCGACGTGGTGATGCCCGGCGCGTTGCGCAGCCCCGAGCTGGCGCGCATCGCCCAGCAGATCCTGCCGGACCTGGCGGTGCTGTTCACGTCCGGCTATCCGCAGGATGCGATCGTGCATGGCGGCCGGCTCGACGCGGGCCTCGAGCTGCTCAGCAAACCGTACCGGCGCGAGGAACTGGCGCGCAAGCTGCGCCACGTGCTGAACAACCGCAAGCAGCAGATCCAGGCGCGCGAGCACCGGCGCGGCGCCGACCTGCTGGAACCGGCACCGGCGATCGCCCAGCATGCGTCGCTGCGCGTGCTGGTGGTGGAAGACAATCTCGACTCGCAGCAGATGGTGTGCGAACTGGTGGGCATGCTGGGGCACACGGTGTCCGGCGTGTCGGACGGCGAGGCGGCCTGGCAGCTGATGCATGCGCAGGAGTTCGACGTGCTGTTTACCGACGTCAGCCTGCCCGGCATGTCCGGCATCGAGCTGGCGCGCCGGATGCTGGCCCGCGACGCGGTGCGGCCGATGCGCATCATCTTCTCCACCGGCTACGGCAAGGAAGCGCTGGACCAGCTGGAGTTTGCCGCCACCTGCCTGCGCAAGCCCTACGACCTGCTGGATCTGCAGGCGGCACTTGATCAACAACGACCCTAGGAGCGCGCAATGAGCACCGAACTGACGATACTCGGCTGGACCCTGGTGCTGGCGGTGGTGCAGATCCTGCTGCACTCGTCGGCCCGTACGCGCGAGACGGGCACCGCCTACAACGTCAGCGCGCGCGATGGCGACGGCCCGCCGGTGGGCAAGGTCACCGGCCGGCTGGAGCGCGCCAAGCACAATCTGTTCGAGACGCTGCCCCTGTTCGTCGGCGCAGTGCTGGCCGCCCACGTGGCGGGCGCCGAAGGTCCGCTGACGCTGTGGGGCGCATCGCTGTACCTGGGCGCGCGCATCCTGTACGTGCCGCTGTACGCGTTCGGCGTGCCGGTGGTGCGTTCGCTGGTGTGGTCGGTGTCGCTGGCCGGGCTGCTGATGGTGGTTTACGCGCTGCTCAGCAATTCCTGAAACGGCCTCTCGCCACACTCCTACGTGCAGAGTAGGCTGCGTCCTATGGCGACTGTCGCGCGCGGCGTCTATCTTGGTTGCTACGATAGTCCACGAGCGAACATACATGGTCACCAGAAATCTGACTGCCGGCGAGCAGCGCAGCGTCCAGCGTGCAGCAACGGCACGTACCCGATTGATCCGCTCCCTGCTGCGCGACGTGTTCGGCGTCGACCAGCTGCGCGAGGGCCAGCGCAGCGTCATCGACAGCGTGCTGGCCGGGCGCGACACGCTGGCCATCATGCCCACCGGCGGCGGCAAGTCGCTGTGCTACCAGATTCCCGCCTCGATCTTCAAGGGCACCACGGTGGTGGTGTCGCCGCTGATTTCCCTGATGAAGGACCAGCTGGAAAAGCTGGAGGAAATCGGCATCGGCGCCGCCCAGCTCAACAGCAGCCTGTCGCGCGAAGAGGAATTGGCCGCGCTGGAAAGCATCCGCAGCAATGTGAGCCGCATCGTGTTCTGCACGCCGGAGCGGCTGGCCACGCCGGAATTCCTCGCCGTGCTGAAGGATACCGAAATCTCGCTGCTGGTCATCGACGAAGCGCACTGCATCGCCCAGTGGGGCCACGACTTCCGGCCCGCCTACCTGGAGATCGGCGCCGCGCTGCGCGCGCTGGACAACCCGCCCGTGCTGGCGCTCACGGCCACGGCCACGCCGGAAGTGGTGGAGGATATCGGCCGGCAGCTGGGACGCCGCCTGAACGTCGTCAACACGGGCATCTACCGCCAGAACCTGGCCTACCGCGTGATCCAGGTCACCAATCCGGATGAAAAAACCGCCCAGGCCTTGCGGCTGGTGCGCGAGACGGAAGGCGTGGGCATCATTTATGCCGCCACCGTCAAGGCGGCCGAGGAACTGCATGCGAAGCTGGCGGAGGCGGGCGAGAGCGTCGCGCTGTATCACGGCAAGCTGCCGGCGAAGGAACGCCAGCAGAACCAGGATGCCTTCATGAGCGGCGAGCGGCGCGTGATGGTGGCCACCAATGCGTTCGGCATGGGCATCGACAAGCCGGACACCCGCTTCGTCGTCCACCTGCAGGTGCCGGCCAACCTGGAGGCGTATTACCAGGAATCGGGCCGCGCGGGCCGCGACGGCGAACCGGCCGAATGCACGCTGCTGTACTACCAGAGCGACAAGCGGCTGCAGCAGTTCTTCCTCGTCAAGCACTACCCCACGGCCAACGACCTGCGCGCCATCTACGACGCCACGGTGCCGCTGGTGCCATGCCAGGCCGCGGTGATCCGCGATGCGGTGCCCGAGCTGCCGGACAGCCAGTTGAAGGTGTGCCTGAAGCTGCTGAAGGACGGCAAGCTGCTGCGCCAGAACCGCAAGCTCGACTACCTGCTGACGAACCGCGATGCCAAGGCGGCCGACTTCGACAAGCTGGCCGCCATCTACGAAGCCAAGCAGGACCGCGACCGCGATGCGCTGGAACAGATGGTCGCGTACGCGCAGAGCGGCTACTGCCGCTGGAAGCTGCTGCTCGATTACTTCGGCGACGATTCCGCCCACGTGGAATCCTGCGGCTGCTGCGACAACTGTGTGTCGCCGCCGGCCGTGCAGCCCATCGAGATCGAGGATGCCGTCTTCGAACCGGTGCCCGAACCGTCGGCGCCGCTGCTGCCGCCGCTGCCGTCGTTTGCCATCGGCGCGCAGGTGAAGGTGCCCAAGTTCGATATCGGCACCGTGCTGTCGGTGGCGGGCGACCAGATCACCATCGAGTTCCCGGAGAACACCACCAAGACCTTCATGGCGGAGTTCGTGCAGACGGTGTAGCGGACGCCCCGGCACGCAAGTGCGCCCCGCACTGGCCCGAGTGAATCAGCCGACCGTCACGCGCAAGGCCTTCAGCGTGCGCAAGTAATCGCGATGGTGCTGCAGCGGGACGGCTTCATGTAGCCTTAGTGCGGCAAGCGGCATGCGCCGCTGCGCCCGAACCAGGGTTCGCCGGTCGCATGGCGCGATACCCGGCACAGCGCCGCAGCCGGTACCGGTTCGATGTCGAGATCCTGCCTGTGCAGGTCGGTGGGCGGCGGCTGCAGCGACGACGTCGCAGCCATGGTCAGCGTGCAGCGAAGCCTGTTGCGGCGGTCAGCACTTCGGCCAGCCGGCCCTTGCGCAACGCCGCCAATGGCGTTTCCTGCAACAGCGTGGATTTGCTGGTGAAGAAGAACAGTTTGGCGGCACCGGGCAAGGTGCCCAGTGCCTTGGCCACGCTTTCGACCGAGCGGCGGTCCAGGCCGGGATCGGCATAAAACGCCGGATAATAATTTTCGCCGGAAGGGCCCGTGAGGGCGAACAGCCGGCCTGCCTTCACTGCGTTGCTGAGGGCCTGGCGTTTGATGTCCAGTGCGCCCTGCAAGGCCGCCGAACCGATCAGCTCGCCGCTGGCGATGCGGGCCCGCATGCCTGCCAAGGAATTCGTTTGTGCGGCAGCCATGGCGGCATCGCCCGCCGCGACCGACTCCGCCGTGGTCATGGGGGCCGGTGACAGTTCATGTGCTCCCCTGCGTGCCGCGTGCAACGCCGCCTGCACCACGTTGTCCTGGCGATCCAGCAGTTTCTGCCCGATGCCCGCCTGGCTTTCCAGTTGATTGATCTGAAACACCAGTTCATTGAGGACCTTGCGCAGCGCTTCCAGTTCTTTCGGCGAGCTGTCGCGGCCAAAGCGCCGCACGGACTTGCGTACGGTGGTTTCGACGGCGCGCGTGGAAAGCGCCCTGGCGGGCGCTTCGAACAGTGCGCCCAGCTCGTCCAGCAGGCGGGTCGACGAATCGAACGGGGCCGGTTCCAGGGCAAATTCGGAAATATCGGACATGGTTTCCTCCTCGAATAGCTACATTGTAGGCAACTCAGTCTTTCATGTCAATCATGTACACTGTTCTCTCTGCGGCGGCTTGCTGACCAGCTTCTGACCCGCTTTCCGCACACGGCATGCACCTTGGTGCGCTACCGGACAGAGTGCCCTGGCCGCGCTGGCTAGACTGGCAGTCAAACGTGAAGGAGCTGTGATGTCCGGAGACATGGTGGTGGTGCGCAAGGAAGGCCTGTACTGCGTGCCGGGGGATTTTTATATCGACCCGTGGCGGCCCGTCGAGCGCGCCGTCATCACGCATGGCCACGGCGACCATGCGCGGGTGGGCCACGGCCACTATCTGGCCGCCACGCCCGGCATCGGCATCCTGAAGTCGCGGCTGGGCGACATCACCGTCCAGAGCCTCGACTACGGCGAAACCGTCGAGCATAACGGCGTGCGCATTTCGCTGCATCCGGCCGGCCATGTGCTGGGTTCCGCGCAGGTGCGCATGGCGTACGGCGGCGAAGTGTGGGTGGCGTCGGGCGACTACAAGGTCGAGGGCGATGCCACCTGCACGCCGTTCGAGCCGGTGCGCTGCGATACCTTCATTACCGAATCCACGTTCGGCCTGCCGATCTACCGGTGGGAACCGCAGCAGGAAACCTTCGACGGCATGAATGCGTGGTGGCGCAAGAACGCCGCCGACGGGCGCACCAGCCTGATGCTGTGCTATGCGTTCGGCAAGGCGCAGCGCATCCTGTCCGGCCTGGATCCGTCGATCGGGCCGATCGTCTGCCATGGCGCCGTCGAGCCGCTGAACCGCGTGTACCGCGAGGCGGGCGTCGAGCTGCCGCCGACATTGACGGTCGCCGATGTCAGCAAGGAAGAACTGAAGCGTGCCATCGTCATCGCGCCGCCGTCGGCGGCCGGCACCACGTGGGCACGCCGTTTCGGCGATTTCTCCGATGCCTTCGCCAGCGGCTGGATGCTGTTGCGCGGTGCCCGCCGCCGCCGTGGTGTCGACAGGGGCTTCGTGCTGTCGGATCACGCCGACTGGCCGGGCCTGATGTCGGCCATCAAGGCCACCGGCGCGGAGCGGATCGTCGTCACGCACGGTTCGATCCCGATCATGGTGCGCTGGCTGTGCCAGAACGGCTACGACGCCAAGGGCTTCGATACGGAATATGGCGACGACGAAGCGGAAGATGGTGCGCCGGCGGAAGCACAGCCGGAGGCCGATCCGGTGGCCAAACGGTGGGTGGTGAAGGACAAGGCCGACGCATCGCGCGCCGCCGGCACGGCCGACGCCCGCAAGGCCGTCGATGAAGCGGGGGAGGGCGGCGATGCGTGAATTCGCCCGCCTGTTCGCCGAGCTGGATGAAACCACGGCGACCAACCGCAAGCTGGAAGCGCTGAAGACGTATTTCAGCAGCGCCGCACCGGAGAACGCCGCGTGGGCCGTCTACTTCCTGGCCGGCGGCAAGCCGCGCCAGGCGGTGCCGGTGAAGCTGCTGCGCCAGTACGCCACCGAATACGCGGGCCTGGACGAATGGCTGTTCGACGAAAGCTATCACGCGGTGGGCGACCTGGCCGAGACCATCGCCCACATCCTGCCCGAGCCGAAGCACCGCAGCGACATCGGCCTGGCCGAGTGGATCGAGCAGCGCATCGCGCCATTGCGCGGGGCCGCGCCGGAAGCGATCCGCGCCGCGCTGTTCGGCTACTGGGACGAGCTGGAAACGGGCGAGCGCTTCCTGCTGATCAAGCTGATCGGCGGCGGCTTCCGCGTGGGCGTATCGAAGCTGCTGGTTACGCGCGCCTTGTCGGCCATCGCCGCCGTCGATGCGAAGCTGATCGCGCAGCGGCTGATGGGCTGGACGGACGGCAGCGTCAGCCCCACGGCGAAGGGATTCCTGCAACTGATCGCGCAGGAATCGCCGGACGAGCATGCGCAGCGGGGCGGCCAGCCTTACCCGTTCTTCCTCGCCCACCAATTGCAGGCCGATCCCGCCTCGCTCGGCGACCTGGATGACTGGCAGGTCGAGTGGAAATACGACGGCATGCGCGCGCAGATCGTGTCGCGCGAGTCGAACTGGATCTGGTCGCGCGGCGAAGACCTGATCACGGAGCGCTTCCCGGAACTGGCCGCGCTGCGCCTGCCCGATGGCACGGTGGTCGATGGCGAGATCCTCGTCTGGCGTGAGGGCGACGTGCCGGCGCCGTTTGCCGACCTGCAGAAGCGCATCGGCCGCAAGGCGCTGTCGGCGAAGTTCCTGGCCGAGTATCCCGCCGTGCTGGTGGCCTACGACCTGCTGGAACGGGATGGCGTGGACCTGCGCAAGCTGCCCCAGTGCGAGCGCCGCACGCTGCTCGAACAGCTGGTGGCCGAGGTGGACGCGCCGCAGTTGCGCATCTCGCCGCTGGTGCGGGCGCAGCACTGGGAAGACCTGGCGACGATCCGCAAGGAGTCCCGCGCCCGCGGCGTGGAAGGCATGATGATCAAGGCGGCCAGCGCGCAGTACGGCGTGGGCCGCACCAAGGATGTCGGCACGTGGTGGAAGTGGAAGATCGATCCGTACAGCGTCGATGCGGTGCTGATCTACGCGCAGGCGGGCCATGGCCGCCGCGCTTCGCTGTACACCGACTACACGTTCGCCGTGTGGGATGGCGACGGCAACGGCGGGCGCGTGCTGGTGCCGTTCGCGAAGGCGTATTCCGGCCTGACCGATGCCGAGATTGCCCAGGTCGACAATGCCGTGCGCCGCACCACCATCGAACGCTTCGGCCCCGTGCGCAGCGTGAAGCCGACGATGGTGTTCGAGATCGGCTTCGAGGGCATCGCCGCGTCGCCCCGCCATAAATCGGGCATCGCCGTGCGCTTCCCGCGCATCCTGCGGCGGCGCGACGACAAGCCGGTCGAGGAAGCCGATACGCTGGACCTGCTCAAAGGCCTGCTGGCACAGGCGGGCGGGGTGGACGAGGCGGCATGACGAAGCGCACCAGCAAGGCCGTCAACGACTGGTATGCCGCGCGCGGCTGGAAGGTGTTCCCGTTCCAGCGCGCCGTGTGGCAGGCCGCGCTGAATGGCGAGTCCGGCATGCTGCACGCGACCACCGGCTCGGGCAAGACGTATGCGGTATGGTTCGCCGCCTTGCAACGGGCGATGCAGTCGCCGCCGCGCCGCAAGGCCGGCCTGCGCGTGCTGTGGCTGACGCCGATGCGCGCGCTGGCCGCCGACACGCTGCGCGCGCTGCAGGAGTCGAGCGCCGACCTGATGCCCGGCTGGACCATCGATGCGCGCACCGGCGACACATCGTCTGCCGCGCGCGCCAGGCAGGCGAAGAAGCTGCCCGACGCCCTCGTGACGACGCCGGAAAGCCTGACGCTGATGCTGTCGAAGGCGGATGCGCAGGAGCAGTTCGCGCTGCTGGACATGGTGATCGTCGACGAATGGCACGAGCTGATGGGCAACAAGCGGGGCGTGCAGACGCAGCTGGCGCTGGCCCGGCTGCGGCAGTGGAACCCGGGCCTCGTCGTGTGGGGCCTGTCGGCCACGCTGGGCAATCTGCAGCGCGCGCAGGAAGTGCTGCTGGGCCCCGATGTGCCGGGCACGATCGTCGAGGGCAGCCTGCGCAAGGAGATCGTCGTCGACACGCTGATCCCGGAACATCCGTCGCGCTTTCCATGGGCCGGCCACCTGGGCCTGCAGATGCTGCAGCCGGTGATCGGCGAGATCGAAGGCAGCGCGACGACACTGGTGTTCTGCAATACCCGCTCGCAGGCGGAGCTGTGGTACCAGAACCTGCTCGATGCCCGTCCCGACTGGGCCGGCATCATCGCGCTGCATCACGGTTCGCTGGACAAGGAGGTGCGCGACTGGGTCGAGCTGGGGCTGAAGAAAGGCGACCTGAAAGCGGTAGTGTGCACGTCGAGCCTGGACCTCGGCGTCGATTTCCTGCCCGTCGAACGGGTGCTGCAGATCGGCAGCGCGAAGGGTATCGCGCGGCTGCTGCAGCGGGCCGGCCGCTCCGGCCACGCGCCGGGCCGCGTGTCGCGCGTGACGCTGGTGCCCACGCAAAGCCTGGAGCTGCTGGAGGCGGGTGCCGCGATCCAGGCGGTGAAGGAGCGCGACGTGGAATCGCGGCCGTCGCCGCACAAGCCGCTGGACGTGCTGGTGCAGCACCTCGTCACGGTGGCGCTGGGAGGCGGCTTCCGTTCGCAGCAGCTGTATGACGAGGTGCGCACCGCGTGGGCCTACCGCGACCTGCGCGAGGACGAATGGCAGTGGGCGCTGGACTTCGTCGCGCGCGGCGGCCAGAGCCTCACCGTCTATCCCGAATACCGGCGCGTGCTGCCGGACGACGAGGGCGTCTACCGCGTGCCGGATGTGGCGATCGGCCGGCGCCACCGCATGGGCATCGGCACCATCGTGTCGGAAGCGATGATCCAGGTGAAGTACCAGAGCGGCGGCCGCATCGGCACTGTGGAGGAGGGCTTCATTTCGCGGCTGAACAAGGGCGACCATTTCCTGTACGGCGGGCGCGTGCTGGAGTTCATCCGCGTCCATGAAATGACCGCTTACGTGAAACGGGCCACCGGTTCGAAAGGCGCCGTGCCGCGCTGGCAGGGCGGCAAGATGCCGCTGTCGTCGGAGCTGGCCCATGCGGCGCTGGAGCAGATGCGCCTCGCCACCGAGGGCTTCTACAAGGGCCCGGAAATGCAGGCGATCCGGCCGCTGCTGGAAATCCAGCAGCGCTGGTCGGCGCTGCCAACGCCGCAGCGCACCGTCGTCGAAAGCCTGCACAGCCGCGAAGGCCACCACCTGTTCATGTATCCGTTCGCCGGGCGGGCGGTGCACATCGGGCTGGCGTCGCTGTTCGCCTACCGCGTCGGCAAGACGCGGCCGGTGACGTTCTCGATCGCCGTCAACGACTACGGCTTCGAGCTGCTCGCACCGGATGCCGTCGCCTGGCCGGACATTTTCGCCGCGCTGGAAGGCCGTAATGTGAAACTGTTCTCGACCGACCACTTGCTGGAAGACGTGCTGGCCAGCCTGAACGCCACCGAAATGTCGCAGCGGCGTTTCCGCGAGATCGCCCGCATCGCCGGCCTCGTGTTCCAGGGCTATCCGGGCCAGCCGAAAAGCAACCGGCAGGTGCAGGCATCGTCGTCGCTGTTCTTTGAAGTCTTTCGCAAGCACGATGCCGGCAACCTGCTGCTGACGCAGGCCCAGCGCGAAGTGCTGGAGCAGGAACTGGAACTGAACCGGCTGCGCGCCACGCTGGAGGAATTGCAGGGGCGCTTCGTCAGCTACCATGAAACGAAGCGGGCCACGCCATTCGGCTTCGCGCTGATGGTGGAGCGCTTCCGCGAAAAACTCAGTACGGAAAAACTGTCGGACCGCGTGGCGCGCGTGCTGCGCGAACTGGAGAAGGCCGCCGGACCATGAGCGTGACGATCGAGCTGGCCGGCGAGGAAGTGCTGCTGCTGCCGGAGAAGGCGCTGTACTGGCCGCGCGAAAAGATGCTGGTGATCGCCGACATCCACTTCGGCAAGGCGGCCGCCTTCCGCGCGCTGGGCATTCCCGTGCCGCGCGGGACCACGTCGGAAAACCTGGGCGGCCTCGACATGCTGCTGGCCGCGCACGATATCGAACACATCCTGTTCCTTGGCGATTTCCTCCATGCGAAGGCGGCGCACGCTGCGGCCACGGTGCAGACGATGTTTGCGTGGCGCGAGCGCCGCCCGGACCTGCGGCTGACGCTGGTGCGGGGCAACCACGACCTGCATGCCGGCGACCCGTCCGCGCTGCTGCGCATCGCCATGGTGGACGAACCGTATCGCATCGGCCCGTTTGCGTTCTGTCACCATCCCGACCTGGCGTCGGACGGTTACGTACTGGCCGGCCACGTGCACCCGGTCTACCGGCTGACGGGCCGGCGCGATTCCCTGCGGCTACCTTGCTTTGTCGTGGGCACGACGCGGGCCATCCTGCCCTCGTTTGGCTCGTTCACGGGCGGTCATCCGGTCGAACCCGCGGACGGCGACCGGCTGTACTTGCTGGCTGAGGAATTAATTTTCCCTATGGAAATTCGGTAGGCGATATCCTACAACGAGACATGTAAACGTCCTATATTTGCTCGTCAGGCCTTCCACTACCATGGCCTCTCCTGTTGCCCGATCGTATAACAATGATCGTCGCTGGTCGGTGAACGATCGGGCTTCGGGTCCCACCTCTCTGCCATCACGTCAAAATCCAAAGCGTCACTTCAGGAGAAACCACCATGGCCGCATCAAATCAGGGTAATAATCAGGGTAACAGCCGAGGTCCTCGACAAGGGGAAGCGACCGGCAGCAAGCAAAGCGCGACCAAGAATCGCGGCTTTGCATCGATGGATCCGCAGCGCCAGCGCGAGATTGCATCGGAAGGCGGCCGTGCCGCGCATGCCAAGGGCACCGCGCACGAGTTCACGTCGGAAGAGGCACGCCGTGCCGGGGCCATGAGCCACAAGAACGGCAACCGCCAGAGCGCCGCGCGTAACAGCAGCGCCGAGCAGACCACGCAGGCCGGTCCGGCCGATCAGACCAACAGCCGCGGCGACAACCGCCAGGGCTAATCCGCAGCAACAGGCAAGCAGGAGATGACGCATGACGCCACCTGACAGCTCCCGCAAGAACAACCATAGCGACGACACCTTCGTGCTGGTCGATACGGAACATCCCGGCATCGGCAATGTCGACCTGCCGGAGACGGAAGTGCGCCGCATGGACCGTCCCATTCCCGGCAACCGCCAGAGCGCGGATCCGGGATCGCGCCAGAGCGGGCCGCAGGATGCCCGCCAGGGTGGCGAACCACCGGGCACCGAAGGCGGTGCACCCGGGCCGGAAGCGAGTTCCGGCGTCTAGACAAAACCCCGGTGCGCCGGGGATTTTTGTTGGGGACTGTCCCTGCAAGGGACTGTCCCGGGGGTTGCTGTTCGTTCGGCAAAGAGCAACGTCAATGGCAACCCCGGGGACAGGCCCCATGAAGCCGGGGACAGTCCCCAGCCAACGCTTATCGGCCGATATGCTTGTGCTCGCCAATATCGGTGGGCGGCTTGCCGGTGATGGCCGCCTTGGCCATCGCGAACAGCGTGACCATCTTGCTGTTGCCCGTATCCCAGTACTCGGCGGACTGGATGCGCACTTTCAGCAGCACCAGGTGCGGGTCGTCCAGGCCTTGCGGGAACCATGCCTTGATCATCGGATTCCACAGCTCTTCCGCCTTGGCGCGGTCGCGCAGCAGTTCGGCGCGGCCGGCCACCGACACGTACAGGTGATCGCTCACGTCGGCGAAGCTGACGTTGACGGACGGGTTGGTCAGCAGGTCGCGGGTAAACGCTTCCTGGTCGGACACAAAGAACCACATATTGCCGTCGGCATCGACCTGCTGGTTCGTCAGCGGGCGGCTGGTCAGGATGCGCAGGTCGTCGCTGGTGGTGAACATGCCGAACTTGACGTCCTTGATGCGGGACGTCAGGTCGTCCAGCTCGTCTTTCGTGAATACAGCCATGGTGACTCCTTTCGCTATTTTTCCGTAAGTGACTCCACGATAGGCAAGCCGGCTGCTGTGGTCTGTACGCCACCGTACCGGGGAGATTTGTATCGTTTGTATCAACATCCGCCCCCTGCGTTGACTAGTTAAATGATAATCATTATCATCTGATGATTCATCGAAAGCACACAGAAGGCGAAATTGAGCGACCAGGATCTGCAGGCAACGGCCAAGAATGCCAGCCGGGCTGTATGGCTGAAGCAACTGCACCAGTGGCACTGGATCAGCTCCGCCCTGTGCCTGCTGGGGATGTTCCTGTTCAGCATTACCGGCATCACGCTGAATCACGCCAGCCAGATCGAGGCCAAGCCATCCATCGTCCGCAAGCAGGCCGAAGCGCCGGCCGCGCTGGTGGCGGAGCTCAAGGCATTTGGCGAGCAGCACGATGGCGACAAGGCGCCGCTGCCCGCGGCGGCCGGGCGCTGGCTGGTCGACACGTGGTCCGTCAATGCGGGCGACCGTCCCGCCGAATGGTCGGTGGACGAAGTCTACCTGCCGCTGCCGAAGGCGGGCGGCGACGCGTGGGTGCGCATCGGTTTCGACGATGGCGCCGCCGAATACGAAAACACCGACCGCGGCTGGATCTCGTGGTTGAACGACGTCCACAAGGGCCGCAACACGGGCGAGGCGTGGAACTGGTTCATCGACCTGTTCGCCGTGCTGTGCCTGGTGTTCTGCATCACCGGTCTGCTGATCCTGAAATTCCACGCGGCCAAGCGGCCGTTCACCTGGCCGATGGCCGGCCTGGGCATGCTGGTCCCGATCGTCATTGCACTGCTGTTCATCCACTAAGCATCCATTAGAAAAGGCATAACCATGAAATTACGCTACTCCATCGCCCTCGGCATCCCGCTGGTCAGCGCGCAGGCGATGGCGGCCGACCTGGCCCTGAAGCTGGACGTCCCGCAACTGAACGTGGCGGAGTACCACAAGCCGTACATCGCGGCGTGGATGGAGAACGCCGACCAGAAAGTGGTGACCAACCTGGCTGTGCTGTACGACACGAAGAAAAAGGACAAGGCCGGCGAGAAGTGGCTGAAGGACATGCGCCAGTGGTGGCGCAAGTCGGGCCGCGAGCTGACCATGCCGGTCGACGGCGTCAGCGGCGCCACCCGCGCGCCGGGCGAGCACACGCTGACGTTCCCGGTGCAGAAGGATGCGCTGAACAAGCTGCCGGCCGGGCAGTACACGCTGGTGGTCGAGGCGGCGCGCGAGGCGGGCGGCCGCGAGCTGGTCAAGGTGCCGGTGGCCTGGCCGCCGAAAGGGGCGCAGGAATACGCGGCCAAGGGCAAGGAAGAGCTGGGCAACGTCGTCGTGCAAGTCAAGCCATAAGGAGACCCTGATGAATTTCACCAAAACCCTGGTTGCACTGGCCCTGGCCGGCGCCGCGTTCGGCGCCCAGGCACACAAGCAATGGATACTGCCGTCGTCCACCGTCGTCGAAGGCAAGGAGCCATGGGTCACGTTCGACGCGGCCATCTCGGAAGGCCTGTTCGACATCGATTTCCGGCCGCTGCAGCTGGACGGCCTGGCCGTTACCGGCCCGGATGGCGCGGCCGTCACGCCGGAGAACATCTTCAACGGCAAGCTGCGCAATACCTTCGACGTGAAGATGGCGAAGAACGGCACCTACCGCGTGGCGCTCGTCAACAAGAGCGTGTTCGCCAGCTACAAGCTCAATGGCGAAACGAAGCGCTTCCGCGGCACCGAGGAAACGCTGGCGAAGGATGTGCCGGCCAATGCGCAGGACCTGCAGGTCACGCATATGGCCAGCCGCATCGAAACGTTCGTCACGGCCAACGAACCGAGCGCCGTGCCGAAGCCGACGGGCGTGGGCCTGGAACTGGTGCCGGTGACGCATCCGAACGAGCTGCTGGTGGGCGACAAGGTCACGTGGAAGTTCCTGCTCGATGGTAAACCTGCCGCGAACCAGCCGTTCAGCCTGATCCCCGGCGGCGTACGCCAGCGCGGCATCCTGGGCGAGATCCGCCACACGACGGATGCCAACGGCGAAATCACGTTCACGGCACCGGCCGGTGGCATGTACATGGTGACGTCCAGCTGGCCGGCGCAGGCGCGTGGGCAAGGCCAGGGGCAGGGCCAGTCGCCGCAGGCACAGACGCGCCGCACGTCGTATGCGGCCATCGTGGAAGTGCTGCCGCAGTAATGCGCCGGGTCCTGCTGCCGCACCAGATCGCATCCGAGGCACCGCCCGCCGGGGCGACGATCCGCGATTACCGCGGCACCAGCATGGGCACCAGCTGGTCCGTGCGGGCAGTGCAGGCAGGGCCTGAGGATTTTCAGGCTGGCCTGCAGGGCCAGCTGGACGAGGTGGTGGCGCAAATGAGCCACTGGGAAGCAGCCTCCGACCTGGGCCGCTTCAACCGGGCGCCGGCCGGCACGTGGCAGCAGCTGCCGGCGCCGTTCTACGAAGTGCTGGCGTATGCGCTGGACGTGTGCCGCCAGTCCGGCGGCGCCTGCGATCCTTGCGCCGGCGCGCTCGTCAATCTGTGGGGCTTCGGCCCCGTCAACCGTTACGATCAGCCGGGCTTCAGCACGCCGACACCGCAGCAGGCGCTGGCGGCATTGCCCGTGCAGCGCGTGCTGCTCGATCCGGCCAGCCGCAGCGCATTGCAGCCGGGCGGCGTGCAGCTCGATCTGTCCGCCGTGGCGAAGGGTTACGGTGTCGACTGCCTGGCGCACTGGCTGGCCGCGCAGGGTTGCCATCATTATCTTGTCGAGGTCGGGGGCGAGCTGCGCGGTGCCGGCGTCAAGCCGGACGGCCAGCCGTGGTGGGTGGCGCTGGAGCAGATCGTCGATGCGCCGGGAAAAGACGATGGCATCGTCGCCGCGCTGCATGGCCTGGCCGTGGCCACCTCCGGCGACTATCGCCGCTTCTTTTTCAACGATGCACGCCGCTATCCGCACACGCTCGATCCGCGCAGCGGTGCACCGATCGAGCACGGCGTTGCATCCGTCACCGTCGTCGCGGCCAGCTGCATGGCCTGCGATGCGTGGTCGACGGCACTGACCGTGCTGGGCCTCGACGCAGGCCTGGCCATGGCCGAGGCGCGCGGCATTGCCGCCCGCTTTGTCGTGCGCGGTGCCGGCGGCCTGCACGAACATCTGAGCAGCCATTTCAGGGCGTTGCTCGACGCGGCATGACGAGAACCGCATGCCTCTGACCATCGATCCGACGCGGCTGGCGCTGACGGCCGCCGCCTTCGCCGCCTATGGCGCCTCCTGTCTGCTGCCGTGGCTGCACTGGCGCCGCAAGCGCGCGCAGGCGGGCAGCGCCGTTGCGGGTGGCTGGCTCGTCGCCTACGCCAGCCAGACGGGCAACGGCGAGGAGCTGGCGCAGCAGACGGCCGCCACGCTGCGGCTGGCCGGCGTCGGCGTGCAGGTGTGCGAGCTGTCTGACGTGTCGGCCGCAATGCTGCAGAACGCCGGCCGCGCGCTGTTCATCGCCAGCACCTATGGCGAAGGCGATGCGCCCGACGGCGCCGCCGGTTTTGCCGGCCGCCTGATGACGGGCAGCCTGCCGCTGCCGCAGCTGCATTACGCCGTGCTGGCGCTGGGCGACAGCAGCTATGCGCAATACTGCGGCTTCGGCCGCGCGCTGGACGGCTGGCTGCAGGCGCAGGGCGCGCAGCCGCTGTTCTCCCGCGTGGAAGTGGACCGGGGCGCCAGCCGCGACGTTGCCTTGTGGCGCCAGCACCTGTCGCACCTGGCCGGCACCAGCGATGCGCCGGACTGGGACGCGCCCGCGTTCGCGCCGTGGCGCCTGGTCGCGCGGCGCGTGATGAATCCGCACAGTGCCGGCGCACCGGTCTGCCACATCGAACTGGCCCCCGCCGCCGGGGCCTTGCCAGCCTGGCAGTCCGGCGACCTGGTGCAGGTGGTGGCGCCGGCGGAACCGGACCGTCCCCGCGAATACTCGATCGCCTCGGTTTTCAGCGATGGGCGCGTGCATCTGCTGGTGCGGCTGCATCGGCATGAAGACGGCAGCAGCGGCGTCGCATCCGGCTGGTTGTGCGAACAGGCGGAGGTGGGCAGCGTCGTGCCGCTGCGGCTGCGGCAGCACCGCCGCTTCCGGCTGGAAGACAATGCGGCGCGGCCGCTGATCCTGATTGGCAATGGCAGCGGCATTGCCGGGCTGCGCGGCCACCTGCGCGCCCGTGCCGAAGCGGGGCAGGGCCGCAACTGGCTGCTGTTCGGCGAACGCAACCGCGCGCACGACCTGTACTACGGCGACGAACTGGCGGCCTGGCAGGCGGCCGGCCTGCTGGCGCGGCTCGATCTTGCGTTCTCGCGCGACCAGGCCGAACGGGTGTATGTGCAGGACTTGCTGCCGGCCGCTGCGGCAACGCTGCGGGAATGGATTGCCGACGGTGCCGCCATCTATGTCTGCGGCAGCCTGGAAGGCATGGCCGGCGGCGTGGACCGGGCGCTGCGCGACGTGCTGGGGGATGAGACTGTCGACGGGCTGGCCGGGGCGGGGCGGTATCGGCGGGACGTGTATTAGTCCGGCTCTGCCAAAAAAAGGGCTCTGTCACCCGAACTTCTTGAAACGGCCTGAACTTTCCTGCTGTTGCGTTGTCTG
>DKJA01000133.1 GCA_002454505.1 Oxalobacteraceae bacterium UBA6704 | reverse complement strand
CTGACCACCGCGCAAGTCGTGGCACTGACGACGGCCCAAGCCGCGGCACTGGCCACGAACCAGGTCAGCGCCCTGAGCACGGCAGCGGTTGCCGCGCTGGAAACGACTGACCTGGCCTCGCTGAAGTCCGCTGCGATCACCGCCATGACGACGAGCCAGATCGCCGCCCTGACGACGGTCCAGATCGCTGCGATGAGCAGCGTACAGATCGGCGCACTGTCGACGGCACAACTGGCCAACGCACTGAACACGGCACAAGTCGTGGCCCTGAACTCGGCCCAGTTCGGCGCCCTGAACACGGCGCAGTTCGGCGCGCTGTCCACGCTGGCGATTGCCGCCATCGAGACGGCCGATATCGTCGGCCTGAAAACCAACGTCATCGCCGCACTGAAGTCCAGCCAGCTGGGCGCGCTGACGACCAGCCAGATCGGCGCACTGTCCACGCTGCAGGTGGGTGCGCTGACGACGGGCTCGGTCCAGGCCCTGACGACCGCGCAGATCGTCGCGCTGTCGACCGACCAGGCCAGCGTGCTGAACTCGGCACAGATCGGCGCCCTGGCCACCTCGTCGGTCGCGGCGATGGAAACGGCCGATTTCGCCGCGCTGCGGACGGCCACGATCGCCGGCCTGAAAACGACGCAGGTGAACGCCCTCGGTACGGCGCAAGTCGTGGCGCTGACCACGGCGCAAGCCGCGGCGCTGACCACGGCCCAGGCTGCCGCACTGAGCACCGTCGCCGTGGCGGCACTGGAAACGGCCGACCTGGCCGCGCTGAAGTCCGCATCGATCACGGCGCTGACCACGGCCCAGATCGCCGCGCTGACGACGGCCCAGGTGGGTGCGCTGGGCAGCACGCAGATCGCTGCGCTGTCGACGACGCAGCTGGCCGGCGGCCTGACCACCGCGCAGATCGTCGCCCTGAGCTCGGCCCAGGTCGGCGCGCTGAACACGTCGCAGGTGGGTGCACTGTCGACCGCAGGTATCGCCGCGATCGAGACGGCCGACCTGGGTGCGCTGCGCACCAATGCGGTTGCCGCGCTGAAGACCGCGCAGGTGGCGGCGCTGACGACGGCGCAGATCGTTGCCCTGTCGACCGAGCAGCTGACCGCGCTGTCGACGGCCAGCATCGCCAACGGCCTGACCACGGCGCAGGTGGCCGCGCTGACGACCGCCCAGGCGACCGCCCTGACCACCGCCCAGGTGGGTGCGCTGACGACCAGCCAGGTCGTCGCGCTGAGCACGGCCGACATCGTGGCACTGTCGACCCGTTCGTTCGCCGCACTGACGACGACCCAGGTGGCCAGCCTGACGACGGCGCAGATCGTGGCCATCGAAACGACCGACATCGCGGCACTGAAGGATCCGTCGATCAAGGCGCTGACCACCGCGCAGCTGGTGGTACTGACCAGCACGCAGATCTGCGCGCTGACGTCCAACCAGGTGCAGGCGCTGAGCCAGGCTCAGCTGGACGCACTCGGCGATCCGGAGTTCTACTCGCCGGTGATCCTGGACCTGAACGGCAACGGCATCGAGACGCTGGACCGCTCGGCAGGCGTGCAGTTCGACCTGCTGGGCAACGGCGAAACGCGCAACACCGGCTGGGTGGGCGGTGGCGACGGCCTGCTGGTGCTGGACCGTAACGGCGACGGCATCATCAACGACGGCTCCGAGCTGTTCGGCCAGGGCACCACGCTGGCCAACGGCCAGAAGGCGAAGAACGGCTACGAAGCGATGGCCGAGCTGGATACGGACGGCGACGGTGCCCTGACGGCCGGCGACGCAGCGTTCAGCCAGCTGAAAGTGTGGATCGACAGCAACGCCGACGGCATCAGCGATGCAAGCGAGCTGAAGACGCTGGCCGAGCTGAACATCACGAAGCTGAGCCTGCAGACGACCGTCACGTCGACCGTCAACAACGGCAACATCGTCGGCCTGACGTCCAGCTACGAAACGGCGGACGGCCAGACCCACGAAGCGGCCGACGTGTGGTTCGCGACGAGCAAGCCGGGCACCACCAGCGTCAGCAACCTGACGGCAGCCATCGCCGGCTACACGACGGCGACGGCGGCAACGGCAGGCAGCACGCCGAAGCTGGAAGTGCCGGCAGCCACCAACCTGTCGCTGAACGTGGCGAACATGGCTGGCGCGCTGAAGTCCTTCGACGATGCGACGAAACTGCGCACCGGCGCGGAATCGATGGCGGCGTCGGAAGAAACGCTGCGGATGAAGGCACTGCAGAGTGCCGGCAGCCACGGTTTCCTGGCCAGCCCGTCGAAGTAATCCAGTGCAGGGCCGGCGCCAGCCGGCCACGCACCTGCCGAAACGGCAAGACCTCGCGTCTTGCCGTTTTTTTTTATCGTGTTGCTGTGCTGTCCGTCGGCCGAATAAGCGGCGCACGGGCGGTCGTCCCTAAGGTAGAATCCCTTGGCCAAACATTGCGTCCGAGCATAATGTCCGATAAATATCCCCATACCGCCATCCAGTGCCTGACCGCCGTTGCCCAGCACCACGGTCTGCAGATCAAACCGGAGCGCCTGATCGACGACTATGCGCTGGGGGCGGAGGAGCCGAACGACGGCATGCTGCTGCGGATCGCGGGCGACATCGGGCTGAAGGCCAAGATCGACCGGCTGACGTGGCAGCGCCTGCTGGTGCAGCAGGGCGTCTATCCGCTGCTGGCCCGGCTGACCGGCGGCAATATGGTGATCGTCGTCGGCGCGCAGGGCGAAGGCGTCGATGCCAGGGTGGCCGTGCTCAATCCGGTCGCCAACGATGGCCAGGTGATCAACGTCGGCCATGACGACTTCATGCGCCACTGGTCCGGCGACGTGGTGTTCCTGAAGCGGCAACACAAGCTCACCGATCCGTCGCAGCCGTTCGGCCTGAAATGGTTCATTCCCGAGCTGCTGAAGCAGAAGAGCGCGTTCCGCGACATCCTGATCGCCGCCGTCGCGATGCAGGTGCTGGCCCTGGCGTCGCCGATCTTCTTCCAGCTCGTCATCGACAAGGTGCTGACGCACCAGAGCTACAGCACGCTGTGGGTGCTGACGGCCGGCATGATCATGGCGCTCGTGTTCGACGCGCTGTTCGGCTACCTGCGCCAGGTGCTGACGCTGGCCGCCACCAACAAGATCGACATGCGCCTCACGCGGCGCACGTTCGGCCACCTGCTGTCGCTGCCGATCGATTATTTCGAGACGACGACGGCCGGCATCATCACCCGCCACATGCAGCAGCTGGAAAAGATCCGCGGCTTCCTCACCGGCCGGCTGTTCTTCACCGGGCTGGACCTGCTGTCGCTGCTGGTGTTCCTGCCGATCCTGTTCTCGTACTCGGCCAAGCTGACCATGATCGTGCTGCTGTTCGCCGTGCTGATCGCCGGCGTCGTGATGGCGATGATCCCCACCTTCCAGCGCCGGCTGAACGCGCTGTACACCGCCGAAGGCATGCGGCAGGCCATGCTGGTCGAGACGATCCACGGCATGCGCACCGTGAAGGCGCTGGCCATCGAGCCGGCCCAGCGGCGCGACTGGGACCAGCGCTCGGCCGAAGCGATCACGATGCATTTCCGCGTCGGCCAGATCTCGATCACCGGCAACGCCGTCACCGACTTCCTCGGCAAGCTGATGCCGGTGCTGCTGATCGTCGTCGGCGCGCAGGGCGTGTTCGACCAGACGCTGACGATCGGTGCGCTGATCGCATTCCAGATGCTGTCGCAGCGCGTCACGCAGCCGCTGATCTCGATCGTCGGCCTGATCAACGAATACCAGGAAACCGCGCTGTCGGTGAAGATGCTGGGCGAAGTGATGAACCGGCCGCCCGAGGGCCGCGCCGGCGCCGGCGGCCTGCGCCCCGTGCTGGAAGGCGAGATCAAGTTCGAGGACGTGACGTTCCGCTATCCGGGCGGCCAGACCAATGCGCTGGACCGCACCAGCTTCACGATCACGCCGGGCACGGTGGTCGGCATCGTTGGCCGCAGCGGCTCGGGCAAGACGACGCTGACCAAGGTGATCCAGGGCCTGTACACGCTGCAGGAAGGCATGGTCCGCTTCGACGGCTACGACGCGCGCGAGATCGACCTGTCGCACCTGCGCCGCCAGATCGGCGTCGTGCTGCAGGAAAACTTCCTGTTCCGCGGCACGATCCGCGAAAACCTGATGATCACCAAGCCTGACGCCACGTTCGAGGAAATCACCGAGGCCGCGGCCGCCGCCGGCGCCGACGAATTCATCGAACGGATGCCGATGGGCTACGACACCATGCTGGAAGAGAACGCGTCGAACCTGTCCGGTGGCCAGAAGCAGCGGCTGTCGATCGCCCGCTCGCTGCTGGCCAAGCCGCGCATCCTCGTGCTCGACGAAGCGGCCAGCGCGCTCGATCCGGAAAGCGAGGCGATCTTCATCCGCAACCTGTCGAAGATCGCCGTCGGCCGCACCGTCATCATGATCTCGCACCGCCTGTCGACGCTCGTCAACGCCGATTCGATCCTCGTCATGCACCGCGGCCGCCTCGTCGATGCCGGCCGCCACGAAGAGCTGCTGACCCGCAGCGACACTTACCAGCACTTATGGAACCAGCAAACCAGCCACCTGTAAAAGGCGAGCGCCGCTCGCCGGGCCGCCGTCTCGGCGAAGACACCGAGATCGCGTTCCTGCCCGACGCGGACGCGATCGAACGCGCGCCGCTGCCCCGCTACGTGCGCATCACGCTGCACCTGATGGCGCTGGCGTTCGTGCTGTTCATCCTGTGGGCCAGCCTGTCGAAGATGGAGATGGTGGTGACCGCCCATGGCCGGCTCGTCAATCCCACCCAGAACATTGTCGTGCAGCCGCTGGAGACGTCGATCGTCCAGCGCGTCAACGTGCGCGTGGGCCAGGTGGTCAGGAAGGGCGAAGTGCTGGCCGAGCTCGATCCCACGTTCACCCAGGCCGACGAGCAGCAGCTGCGCACGCGGCTGGGCAGCCTGGACGCCCAGGTGGCCAGTCTGCAGGCCGAGCTGGCGGGCCGCCGCGCGCCCTCGGGCAAGCTGGAAGGTGCCGACAATGTGCTGCAGGCCCAGCTGGCCGGCGAGCGCCAGGGCAACTTCGACGCGCAGAAGACACGGCTCGACGAGAACGTGCAGCGGCTGCGCGCGACGATCGAGACGAACAAGCGCGACCAGGTCGTGCTGGCTGAGCGCATGAAGTCGCTGGCGCAGATCGAGGCGATGCAGGAAAAGCTGGTGGCCGAGAATTTCGGCGCCAAGATGCAGCTGCTGGAAGCGCGCGACCGCCGCCTGGAAGTGGAGCGCAGCCTGATCAACGGCCGCAGCCGCGACATCGAACTGGTCCGCGAACTGGCGTCCGCCGAGGCGGAACGGTCCGCGTTCAACCGGAGCTGGCGGCAGAAGGCGCTGGAAGACCTGCTGGGCGTCACGCGCGAGCGCGACAGCATCAACGAGCAGCTGACCAAGGCCGACAAGCGGCGCCAGCTCGTCAGCGTCGCGGCGCCGGTCGACGCGGTCGTGCTGGAAGTGGGCAAGCTGGCCCAGGGCACCGTCGTCAAGGAAGCGGAACCGATGATGACGCTGGTGCCGCTGGGCGCCAGGATGGAGGCGGAGGTGCAGATCGATTCGGCCGACATGGGCTATATCCGCGCCAACGCGCCCGTCAACCTGAAGCTCGATGCGTTTCCGTTCCAGAAACACGGTGCGCTGGACGGCCACCTGCGCACCGTCAGCTCCGACTCGTTCCGCCGCGAGCAGGTGGCGCCGGGGCAGGGCACCGACGCGTATTACGTGGCCCGGGTCGACTACGGCAACTCGACGCTGCGCCGCATGCCGGCCGATACGCCGCTGCTGCCCGGCATGACCGTCACGGCCGAGATCGTCGTCGGCAAACGGTCGATCATGTCCTACCTGTTGTGGCCGCTGACGAAGGCCATGAACGAGTCGATCCGCGAACCTTGAGCGGGGCTGCAACAACCTCTTGAGCAGGGGCAATAAAGTGACTGCGCGGCGGAACACTTGGTTTAGAATAGCCCGATCCGGCGCCTGCCTGCCCGGTGGCAAGCCGGCACAAGCTGTGACGATGCCAGGCTGAAAAAATCATTCTAGAAGACTCGAGGACCGCAGCATGAAAGCAGTGATACTGGCCGGTGGACTGGGAACCCGGCTCAGCGAGGAAACCACCGTGCGGCCGAAGCCGATGGTGGAGATCGGCGGCAAGCCGATCCTGTGGCACATCCTGAAGAGCTACTCGGCGCACGGCATCAACGATTTCGTGATCTGCTGCGGCTACAAGGGCTATGTGATCAAGGAGTTCTTCGCCAACTACTTCCTGCACACCTCCGACGTCACCTTCGACATGCAGTACAACACGATGCAGGTGCACGAGCGCTATGCGGAGCCGTGGAAGGTCACGCTGGTCGACACGGGCGACGACACATTGACCGGTGGCCGCCTGAAGCGCGTGCGCAAGTACGTCGAAGGCGAGGAAGCCTTCTGCTTCACCTATGGCGACGGCGTGGCCGACATCGACATCGCCGCGTCGATCCGCTTCCACAAGGAACACGGCCGGCTGGGCACGATGACGGCCGTGCAGCCGCCGGGCCGCTTCGGCACGATCGACATGGACGGCGACCGCATCACCGCCTTCCGCGAAAAACCGCAGGGCGACGGCAGCTGGATCAACGGCGGCTACTTCGTGCTGTCGCCGAAGGTCATCGACTACGTTGCCGACGACACGACCATCTGGGAAAAGGAGCCGATGGAACGGCTGGCCGCCGAAGGCGAAATGCATGCCTTCCGCCACGACGGTTTCTGGCAGCCGATGGATACGCTGCGCGACCGCGTCCACCTGGAAGAATTGTGGCGCACCGGCAAGGCGCCGTGGAAGCGCTGGCCATGAACGCTGCGTTCTGGCAGGGCAAGCGCGTCTTCCTGACCGGCCACACGGGTTTCAAGGGCAGCTGGCTCAGCCTGTGGCTGCAGTCGCTGGGTGCCGACGTGACGGGCTTCGCGCTGCCGCCGCCCAGCCAGCCCAGCCTGTTCGAGGCGGCCGGCGTCGCGGCCGGCATGACGCATGTCGTCGGCGACATCCGCGACGCGGCCGCGCTGGCCGCGGCGCTGCAGGCGGCCCGGCCGGACATCGTCATCCACATGGCGGCGCAGGCGCTGGTGCGCTACTCGTACAGCCATCCCACCGAGACCTATGCCACCAACGTGATGGGCCTCGTCAACCTGTTCGAGGCGGTGCGCGCCACGCCGGGCATCCGCGCCGTGCTGAACGTCACCAGCGACAAGTGCTACGAGAACCGCGAATGGCACTGGGGCTACCGCGAGAACGAGCCGATGGGCGGCTTCGACCCGTACAGCAACAGCAAGGCCTGCGCCGAACTGGTGACGAGCGCCTACCGCAGCTCGTTCTTCACGCCGGCACAAGGGGCTGCGCTGGGCTCCGGACGCGCTGGCAACGTGATCGGCGGCGGCGACTGGGCCGAGGACCGGCTGATCCCGGACATGGTGCGCGCCGTCGCGGCCGGCCAGCCGGTGAAGATCCGCAACCCGCACGCGATCCGGCCGTGGCAGCACGTGCTGGAACCGCTGTCGGGCTACCTGACGCTGGCCGAGCGGCTGTACACGGACGGCCATGCCGCCGCCGAGCCGTTCAACTTCGGCCCGGACGAGCGCGATGCGCGCCCCGTGCAATGGATCATCGAACGCCTGTGCGCGCAGTGGGGCGACGGCGCCGCCTGGCAGCTGGACCCGGCGCCGCAGCCGCACGAGGCCACCTATCTGAAACTGGACTGCTCGAAGGCGCGCGCGCGCCTCGGCTGGCAGGCGCGCTGGCCACTGGGCCACACCATCGACCGCATCGTCGCGTGGCACAAGGCCCACGCGGCCGGTGCCGACATGCGCGCGCTGACGCTGGCGCAGATCCGCGACTATCAAGCTACCGAATATCTTTAAGGCTGGAACCATGAACGACACCGCAAGCAAGGAACAACTCCGCGAACAGATCATCGCGCTGGTCCGCCAGTACGGCGAGCTGGCCAGCCAGCCGCGTGCCTTCGAGCCGGGCGTGACCGTCATCCCACCCGCCGGCAAGGTCGTCGGCGCGCCGGAAATGGAACTGATGGTGGAAGCCTCGCTCGACGCATGGCTGACCACCGGCCGCTTCAACGACCAGTTCGAGGCGAAGCTGGCGAAACTGATCGGCGTGCAGCACCTGATCACCGTGAACTCCGGCTCGTCCGCCAACCTCGTCGCGTTCAACACGCTGACGTCGCCGAAGCTGGGCGCCCGCGCGATCCAGCCGGGCGACGAAGTGATCGGCGTGGCGGCCGGCTTCCCGACCACCGTCAACCCGATCCTGCAGTTCGGCGCGGTGCCCGTGTTCGTCGACGTCGAGCTGGGCACGTACAACATCGACGTGACGCAGCTGGAAGCGGCGATCGGCCCGAAGACCAAGGCCATCATGCTGGCCCACACGCTGGGCAACCCGTATAACCTGGACGTCATCACGGCGCTGTGCAGGAAGTACAAGCTGTGGCTGATCGAGGACTGCTGCGACGCGCTGGGCTCCACCTACCGCGGCCAGATGGTCGGCACGTTCGGCGACATCGGCACGATGTCGTTCTACCCGGCGCACCACATCACGATGGGCGAGGGCGGTGCCGTGTTCACCAACAACTACGAGTTGAAGCAGATCGCCGAATCGTTCCGCGACTGGGGCCGCGACTGCTACTGCCCGCCGGGCAAGGACAATACCTGCGGCAAGCGCTTCTGCTGGAAGCTGGGCACGCTGCCGGAAGGCTACGACCACAAGTACACCTACAGCCACCTGGGCTACAACCTGAAGATCACCGACATGCAGGCAGCCTGCGGCCTGGCGCAGATCGACCGCGCGGCCGGCTTCATCCAGGCGCGCAAGGACAACTTCGCCTACCTGAAGGAACGCCTGCAGTCGTGCGCCGAATTCCTGATCCTGCCGGAAGCGACCGAAGGTTCCGATCCGTCGTGGTTCGGCTTCCCGATGACGCTCAAGCCGGAGGCGAACGCGTCGCGCGTCGACCTGCTCACTTACCTGGACCAGCACAAGATCGGCACCCGCCTGCTGTTCGCCGGCAACCTGACGCGCCAGCCGTACATGATCGGCCGCAACTACCGCGTGTCGGGCGAGCTGACCAATACCGACCGCGTGATGAACGACACGTTCTGGGTCGGCGTCTACCCGGGCCTGGACCGCGCGATGCTGGACTTCGTCGTCGACAAACTCGAGGCTTTCTTCGGCGTGAACTTCTGACGGATCGTCCGCGATGGCCCAGTACCGACCCGGCGTTGCCCAGCAGGACCTGGCGCTGATCGCAGAACGCTGCGGCGGCGCGGTCGCCGCCGGCCTGCGCGGGCAGCGGCTGTTCGTCACCGGCGGCACGGGCTTCTTCGGTTGCTGGCTGCTGGAAGCGCTGCTGTGGCTGGACGAAGTGCATGGCCTGGACCTGCAGGTGACGGTGCTGAGCCGCGATCCGCAGCGCTTCCGTGCCCGCGTGCCCGGCCTGGCCGCGCATCCCGCGCTGCACCTCGTGCAGGGCGACGTGCGCGACCTGTCGCAGGTGTCGGGTTCTTTCGACACCGTGATCCATGCGGCCACCGATGTGGCGGCACCCGCGTCGTTTCCGGCCGAGGCGTTCGATGCCATCGTGGCCGGCGGCAGGGAAGCGCTGGCGCTGGCCCGCCGCAGCGGCGCGCAACGCTTCCTGCTGACCAGTTCCGGCGCCGTCTACGGCCGCCAGCCCGCCACGCTGACCCATGTACCGGAGACGTATGTCGGCGCACCTGCGCCGCAGGACCTGCGCAGCGCCTACGGCCAGGGCAAGCGCGTGGTCGAGTGGCTGGCCGCCTGCGAGCAGCAGGCCGGCGGCATGCAGGTGCAGGTGGCGCGCTGTTTCGCCTTCGTCGGGCCGTACCAGCCGCTCGATGCGCATTTCGCCGTGGCCAATTTCCTGCGCGACGCCATGCGCGGCGAACAGGTGCGTGTCAGCGGCGACGGCCAGGCGGTGCGGTCCTACCTGTACGCCGCCGACCTCGCCGTGTGGCTGCTGACCATTCTCGTGCAGGGCGATGGCCAACCGTACAACGTGGGCTCGCCGGAGCCGATCGGCATCGGCCGGCTGGCCGGCCGCATCGCCACCGTCCTCAACGGCCGCGACGACAGTATCGTGCTCGGCACGCCGGCCGCCGGCGTGCTGCCCGAACAGTACGTGCCGGACGTCGCCCGCGCCGGCAGTCTCGGCCTGGCCGTGTTCACCCCGCTCGACGAGGCCATCCGGCGCACCGCCGCCTGGCACCGGGCGGCCGCCGCTGTCTAGCCGCCTTCAACCGATGCAATTGCCTGGAGCTCCCATGCCGCAAGCATTTTCCGCCACAGCGATCCGCCGCGCGATCCTGACGATGGCCCATGCCGGCGCTACCGTGCACATCGGCTGCGCCTTCTCGATCGTCGAGATCCTGGCCGTGCTGTACCGCAACCACCTGCGCTATCCGGACAACGCGCCACGCGGCGCGCAGCGCGACTACCTCGTGCTGTCGAAGGGCCATGGCGTGATGGCGCAGTACGCCTGCCTGTTCGAGAAGGGCTGGCTGACGCAGGATGCGCTGGACAATTACTTCGGCGACGCCACCCCGCTGAAGGGCCTGTCCGACGCCCACGTGCCGGGCTGCGAAGTCACCGCCGGTTCGCTGGGCCACGGCCTGCCGGTCGGCGTCGGCATGGCGCTGGCCGCGCAGCTGGCCGGTACCGACCAGATGTGCTACGCCATCGTCGGCGACGGCGAAATGAACGAAGGCACGATGTGGGAAGCGCTGCTGTTCGCCGCCCACCGCAAGCTCGACAACCTGGTGGTCATCGTCGACGAGAACGGCTTCCAGGCGATGGGCCGGACGGCCGACGTGATGGGCCTCGGCTCGCTGCGCGACAAGTTCGCAGCGTTCGGCTTCGAAGCGGTCGATGTGGACGGTCACGACGAGGCGGCGCTCGACGCGGCGCTGCAGGCGCTGCGCGGCAACCGCGACGGCCGGCCGAAGGCGCTGGTCGCCCGCACCGTCAAGGGCAAGGGCGTGTCCTTCATGGAGCATGCCAACGAGTGGCACTACACGCGCCTGAACCCCGATACCTACGCCGCCGCGCTGGCGGAACTGGAGCAAGCATGAGGAGCGCATTTTCCGCGGCCATCCTGGCGGCCGCGCAGGCCGACCCGAAGGTGCTTCTGCTGACCGGCGACCACGGCTACGCGCTGTTCGACGAGTTCCGCAGGCAATGCCCGGCGCAGTTCGTCAACTGCGGCGTGGCCGAGCAGAACATGGTGGGCGTGGCGGCCGGGCTGGCCAAGGCGGGCTTCAAGCCGATCGTCTATGGCCTGGCCTGCTTCGTGCCGATCCGCACGCTGGAACAGATCAAGCTCGACGTCTGCTACGAGGAACTGCCGGTGGTGTTCATCGGCGACGGCGCCGGCCTCGTCTACAGCGCGCTGGGCAGCAGCCACCAGTCGGCCGAAGACATCGCCGCGCTGCGCGCCGTGCCGCACATCGACATCCTGTCGCCCTGCGACGACGCGGAAATGCATTACGCGATGGCGCATGCGCTGCGCTTCGAACGGCCCGTGTATGTGCGCATGGGCAAGTCCGATGCGGGCACCGTGCACCAGGCGCCGGTGAACGTGCCGGTGGGCGACCTGCTGCCGGTGCGTGCCGGCGGCGACGGCGGCACCGCCTACCTGGCCACCGGCTCGATGGTGGTCAGCGCGCTGCAGCTGGCCGAACCGGACGGCAGCGCCGTCTGGAGCGTGCCGTCGATCAAGCCGCTGAACGCCGCGCAGGTCGAGGCGCTGGCCGGCCGGCACGAGCAGCTGGTGGTGCTGGAAGAGCACAACCGGCTGGGCGGGCTGGGCGGCGCGGTGGCGGAAATCGTCGCCGGCATGCGCGGCCCGCGCGCCCAGGTGCTGCGCCTCGGCATCAACGACCGCTTCTCAACATTCAACGGTAGCTGGGATTACCTGCGCCGCGAACACCAGATCGACGTGGCGTCGCTGCGCGAACAGGTACTGCAGTCTCGACAAGGACAATGATGGCGAGTTCCACCCCGACTTCCGATGATGCCGGCGGCCTGCCGCTGGTGTCGATCCTGATCCCCACGCACAACCGGCCCGACTACGGCGAGCAGGCGCTGCAGACCGCGCTGGCGCAGACATGGGGCAATGTGGAGATCGTCGTCAGCGACAACAGCGACAACGAGCTGACCGCCGAGCGGTTCGCGCCTTATCTGGCCGCGCATCCGAACATCGTGTACCTGCGCGCGCCGGGCCTGGGCCCGATGGACAACTTCAACAACTGCTACACGACGGCGCACGGCGAGTTCGTCGCGTTCATGATGGACGACGACCTGTTCCATCCGACCAAGATCGAGCGCATGATGACGGCGCTGCTGGCCTCGCCGAACGTGGGGCTGGTGACGTCGTTCCGCCAGCTGATCGATGCCGGCGGCCACCACATGGCGCCGATTCCCGGCACCGAGCGGCTGTTCGAGCAGGACACGCTGATCGGCGGCGTCTCGCTGGGCGACATGATGCTCAGCAATGGCACGAATATGGTGGGCGAGCCGACCACGGCGCTGTTCCGCCGCAGCGCGATGGGGCCCCGCTTCGGCGTCTTCCTCGGCCGGCAATACGTGGTGCTGTCGGATGTGGCGACCTGGCTTGCCGTGCTGGCGCACACGGACTGCATCTACCTGCCGGAAGCGCTCAGCTACTTCCGCATCCATGGCGGGCAGGACCAGCAGCGCGGCAACGTCATCCGCATCCAGGCCAATGTCGAATGGTTGCAGCTGCTGTGCGATGCCGTCGAGCATGGCAAGTTCCTGCGCCAGAGCCCCGGCATCCGCGATATGCTGACCACCAAGCTCGTGACGCTGATCGCCTACCTGTCCTCGGTGCACGAGGAAGTGAAGGCCGGCGCGTACGAACTGGAAAAAATCCACGCTGCGATCCGCCAGGCGACCGGCATATTGTTGGGAAAATGAACGCACGATGATCGATCCACATACCCTCGCCCAATGGACCGTGGTGCAGCTGATGCAGCAGGTCGAGGCGAACCCGCAATGGAGCGCCGCCGAGCAGATGGCGTTGTACCGCAACTGGCTGGCGTCCGGCGCGCACGGCGATGCCTACGCCGGCCACTACAACCTGGGCGCGCTGTATCACAACGCCGGCCAGCCGGCCGCGGCGGAAGAGCAGTACCGCGCGGTGCTGCGGCTGATCGACCTGCCCGAGGCGCGCCATGCGCTGGGCCTGCTGCTGGAACAGGACGGCCGGCTGCACGAGGCGCTGGCCGAATGGCGGCCGCTGCTGCCGGCCGCCGGTGCGGCGCTGTCGCCGCCGGGCGGGCAGGCGCTGGCCGGCACGATCCGCGTGGCGCGGCGGCTCGGGCAGGCCGTCGAACTGCAGCGTTACCTGGAACTGAGCCTGGCGCTGCATCCCGGCCAGGACGACGTGCGTGCCGAGCTGGCCGACCTGCGCGGCGAGGCCGCTGCCGTCCCGGCGCCCGATGCCGACGCGGCGGTCATCTACGTGGTGGCCGTCTGCTTCAACGAAGCGGCCATCCTGCCGTTCTTCCTGGACCACTACATCAACTTCGTCGGCGCGAAGAAAATCGTGCTGCACGACGGCGGCAGTACCGACGGCACGGCGGAGATCGCCGCCCGCTATCCGGAAGTGGAACTGGTCGTCAAGGTCAGCGAAAAGCTCGACGACCGCGAGCTGATGGCGATCCGCAACGAGGAATGGAAGAAGTACCGCAACGACTGCGACTGGATGGTGGTGTGCGACGTCGATGAATTCATCTACCACCCGCGGCTGCGCGCCCGGCTGGCTGAGTTCAAGCGCGACGGCGTGACGCTGCCGATGGTCGAAGGCTTCGAGATGCTGTCGAAGGAACATCCGCAGCATGTGCCGGGCCGCTTCATCTGGGAAAGCATCCAGACGGGCGCGCCGAATCCCCAGTACTACAACAAGAACCTGATCTTCGATCCGCGCATCGAGATCAACTACCTGCTGGGCTGCCACAGCTGCAATCCGTCCGGCCCGGTGAAGCGCAGCGACACGTTCGTGTTCAAGAACCTGCATTACCGCATGCTGTCGCACGAACACATCGTGCAGAAGTCGCTGCGCGCGGCGGCCCGCCTGTCGGACTGGAACAAGCAGACCAATGCCGGCTTCCACTACCGCCAGAACGCCGTGATGCCGCGCGCCGACTACAACCGGCTGTTCGTCCCGGCATACAACGTGGTGGCGCCGCGCGCCCGTCCCGCGCTGCAGCGCCCGGTGTTCGAGCCGCTGGTGCAGCACCTGATCGCGCTGGACCACGACGCCGTCATCGTCGAGCTGGGGGCGGCGCGCCGCTTCGGCCAGGGCGGCGACAGCGGTTCCACCGAGCTGCTGGCGTGGTATGTGCACAGCTTCGGCGGCCGCCTGACGACGGTGGAAGCGGAACCGCTGCTGCGCCGGCACGTGACATACAGCCTGAAGGCGCGGCTGCTGGGCCGCAACACGGCCGTGGCGGCCACCGGCGAACCGCTGCCGGCACGCATCGACCTGATCGTCGGCAATGCCGCCGACTACCTGGGCGATGCCGACGACCGCCGCGCCTGCGAACAGGCGGCGCTGGCCGACTTCATCGCGCTGGAACCGCAGCTGGCGGACGACGCGGTGGTGGTGCTGGACGGTATCGAGGACGCCGGCTATGGCGGCAAGTTCGTCCTGCTGGCGCAGCACCTGCTGGCGCGGGGTTATGCTGCGCAAAACAGCGGCTACGCGACCGCCTTCTCGAAGGCGCCTTTGAGAACCAGCTGACAATCAACCTGAAATCAACCTGCAATCAACCGAGCAATCAACCGACGAGGTGCCGTAGTGAACGAAGAACAACAGATCCTCAACGCCGCCTGCCAGGCGCTGGCCGGCGGCCTGCCGCACAGGGCGGTGTTCCTGGACATCGGCGCGATGGGCGGCCCGCAGCAGCCCAGCTTCCGCTACCTGGCCACGCACAACCTGATCCACTATGTCGGCATCGAGCCGCAGGAAGAGGAATTCGAGCGCCTGAAGCAGATGTTCCCGCACGGGACGTTCCTGATGGATGCCGTCGGCAACGTCGATGCCGACCTGCCGCTGCACCTGACGGTGTCGACGGCGTGCAGCTCGATCCTGGAACCGAATTTCGACGTGCTGGACGCCTACCCGATCTCCACCTGCTTCGGCATCACGAACAACCTGTCGGTGCACGTGACGCCGATCGAAACGCTGGTGAAATCGGGCCGGATGCCGGCGCCGCACTTCATCAAGTGCGATGCCCAGGGTTACGACTTCGAAGTGCTGGAAGGCTGCGGCGACGTGCTCGAGCATGTGCTCGGCATCGAGGTGGAGTGCCAGTTCAAGCAGATCTACAAGAACCAGAAGACGTTCGTCGAGGTGAAGGCCTTCCTGGAGCAGCACGGCTTCATCCTGCGCGACCTGAAGCACCAGGGCGCGTTCGAATACGAAGTGGTGGAAGTGAACGCCTTCTTCTCGAAGAAGCCGCACGAGGTGGGCGACAAGCTGCAGGCGCTGAAGCTGTGGGAATTCGCCACCGGCATCAAATCGCCGATGTCGTTTGCCCAGCTGAAGGCCGGCAACGGCCCGAGCCCGATCTTCTCCCGCGTCACGCCGGAAATGGACAAGACCGTCATCTTCCAGTACTGATCGCCCGCAATTGCCGGCAGCGTCTGCTGCCGGCAATTGCGTCACGAACTAGACTGCGACGGCGCGCAGCAGGTATTGGTACGGCAGCGCGTCCTGCTCGGCCAGCGCCGGATCGGCACCGGCCGCGGCCGCCAGCTGCCGCACCGCGGCCACGACGCCCGGTGCCGGCGGATGCGCGTTCACCGCGCGCATCTCGGCGATCTCGAAACCGCATTCCTTCAGCATGGCCGCCAGCGATGCGCGGGTGAACAGGTGCAGGCTGCGCCGGTCCGGCACGCCGGCCGGCTGGTAGTGCAGGTTGCCGCTGGCCAGCAACGACTGCACCAGCCAGTTCTGGCTGTTGTTGACGCATGCCACGATCTCCACCCGGCCCAGCGCCTGCCGGCGCAGCCGCTGCAGGAAGGCCCACGGGTCGCGCAGCCGTTCCAGCGTTTCCAGGAACAGCCAGCACTGCGCCGGCGCCAGCTGCCGCCATGCGGCATCGTCCATCTGTTCCGGGTCGACCGCCAGCACGCTGGTGCTGAACGCTGTCTGCGTATCGGCCGCCGCGGCAATGACGGTGAAATGCGAGTTCGGTTCGCGCGCGCGCCAGGCCTGCGCCAGCAATGCGCCGCCCACTTCGACGACGCTGTGCATGCCGGGCCGCAACAGGTCCAGCATGCCGCTCTGCTGCACGCTAAGCTGGCCGGGGGACGGCGCCGGCACCGCGTGGGCGCGGATCGGATCGGGTTCGTCGTTCAGCGGCACGCCGGCCGGCCGCTTCACCACCGAGGCCAGCAGGTCTTCGTAATCGCGCACGAAGCGGGGCGTGTCGAACAGCGCGCTGCTGTCGCGGTTGGCGGCCAGCCGCGCGCGCAGCTCGGCCATCCGCGGCCGGTCGGTGGCGACGGCCACGGCCATCTCCTCGTAATCCTGCAGCGTGTGCGTGACCAGTTCCGGCAGGCCCACGGCATGCAGCAGGCTGCCCGCCATGCGCGAGCAGAACGTCTGCCCGGCCCACGTCAGCACCGGCAGGCCGGCCCACAGCGCATCGCTGGCCGTGGTGCCGGCGTTGAACGGATTGGTGTCGAGGAACAGGTCGGCCAGGCTGAAGCGGGCCAGATAATCGGCCGGCGCCACGCGCTCGGCGAACAGCAGGCGGTTGCCGGCCACGCCGCGCGCTTCCGCCTCGCGGATCAGGTTGCCCCGCGTCGCGGCGGCATCGGCGACGATCCACAGGATGCTGTCCGGCACGCGCGTGAGGATGCGCATCCACGCGTCGAACACGTCCGGCGTGAACTTGAAATTGCTGTTGAACGAGCAGAACACGAAGGCGCCGTCCGGCAGGCCGCTGGCGGCGCGGTCCGGCGTCGGCCCGATGGCGCGCTGGCGGTCGTTGATCTGGAACGTGTGCGGCATGCGCAGCGGCCGTTCGGTGAAGTGCGGCTCCAGTTCCGGCGGCAGCACGAACGCGTCGGCCACCACGTAGTCGACGCCGGGGATCGCGGTCGGGCCGGGGAAGCCCAGCCACGTCAGCTGCACCGGCGCCGGGCGCCAGCACAGGATGCCGGCGCGTGCGCCCAGCGTCAGGCCGTGCAGGTCGACGAGGATATCGATCTCGTGGGACAGGATGCAGCGCGCCGCTTCCTCGTCGCTCATGCGGTCGATGCGGATGTAGTGGTCCATCGCGCCGACGACGCGGGCGCGCAGCGGCGAGTTGTCCTCGCGGCTCCAGCTGAACGCATACACTTCCACGCGGGAGCGGTCGTGCAGCTCGTACAGCTCGGCCGTCAGGATCGACACGGCATGCGAGCACAGGTCGGACGACAGGTAGCCGATGCGGATGCGCTTGTGCGGATAGCCGGCCGGGTCGGCCAGGTGAGGCACGTCGGTGACGACTTTCTCTTCGATGAAGTGGCGCGACGCCGCCAGCTGCTCGGCCGGATCCGGCGACGCGCCCAGCATCGCCAGTGCCGACGTGTGCCGCCGCATCTGCGCCACGGTGACCTGGCCGAACGGCTGGAACACGGGCCAGCGGCACAGCTTCTGGCGCAGGTGCACCCAGTGGGTCAGCACGTTCGGCTGGTCGGGATCGAGCTCCAGGCTGCGCGCCAGGATCGCCTCCGCTTCCGGCAGCCGCTTGCGGATTTCCAGCAGGCGGCCCAGGTTGTTCAGCGTCTGCAGGTGCAGCAGCGGCGTGTCGGCCAGGTCCGGCACCTCCGTCAGCACCGCGTTCCACGTGGCCAGCGCCTCTTCGGGGCGCCCCAGCCGCTCGTACAGCGTGCCCAGGTTCAGGCGGGGTTCGACGAAGGCCGGGTTCAGCGTGATGGCTTTCAGGTAGGCGCCCTGCGCGGCGCTATCGTCGCCGATGCCGTTGTACGCCACGGCGAGGTTGAACCAGACGGCATAGGCCAGCGGCGACGTGGTGTGCTCGAGCCACAGCCGGTAAAGGCGCACTGCCGTGTGCGGGGCGCCCCGGTCGATCAGGGCCTGCGCTTCCTGGAACAGCTCGCCCAGCGGCAGGACGCCGCGTTCGGTCTGGCGTAACAGGGGTTCGGGGATCGCGGAAACACTCATCCTGATGTCGTCTCTCGGGTCGGCTGAAGGGAAGCGCTATGATACCCCGATGCCAGCGCCCGCCGCGAGGATTTATGGACGTGCAGCAACAGGCAGGCCGCCAGCGGCGCCGCGCGCAAGCGGTTAAGATGGACGACCGGAACCACTCTTTTCCTTACGCCACCGCCGATGCTGCATACCCCCGCCGCCTTCACACCGCTGATCGATCCGCCCGCGCACACCGACCGTCCGCTGACGTTCATTTTCCATCAAGGCAAGCTGCTGCTGCAAGCCGCCACGCCGACGGTGCCGGACGGCCCGCTGCCGCTGGACATTCCCGCCAGCCGCCTGCACCCGGTGGGCGTCTGGAACGGCCGCTACTGCCAGGCGGCCTGGGCGGACAGCGATGCATTGCCGGTTGACGGGTACGCCTGGCATAACCTGCGCAGCCTGTTCGGCAACGCGGACGAAGGCCTGCTGGCCGTGGCCGGCCGCGCCAGCCAGATCGCCGACTGGGCCCGCACGCACCGCCACTGCGGCGCCTGCGCGGCACCCATGCAGCGTGCGCAAGGCGAACGCGCGTACAAATGCACGGCCTGCGGCCACACGGCCTATCCGCAGATCTGCCCGGCCATGATGGTGCTGATCCGCAAGGGCGACCACGTGCTGCTGGCGCGCCACACCAGGTCCACCACGGCGCTTTACACGGCCCTGGCCGGCTTCCTGGAAGCGGGCGAATCGATCGAGGAAGCGGTGCACCGCGAAGTGTTCGAGGAAGTGGGACTGCGGGTGCACGACCTGCGCTATTTCCACAGCCAGTCGTGGCCGTTCCCGAATTCGCTGATGCTCGCCTTCACGGCCGAGTACCTGGACGGCGAGATCCGTCCCCAGGCCGGGGAAATCGACGATGCCCGCTGGTTCGGGCCGGACGACGCGTGGCCGGAGACGCCCACCAGCCTGTCGATTGCGAGCGAGCTGATCGCCGCGCACCGGCCCCGGCGGGACCCGCCGCGAATTGCGCGGTAATTCTGTATACTGGCGGACTATTTTCTTCGCGCTCCATCTACTCATCATGTCTAAAGAATCATTTTCCGAACACGACTGGCGCCGCCTCCTGACTTCGCTGGGTGAGGATCCGGACCGTCCGGGACTGGCGGAAACCCCGCACCGCGTCCACAAGGCGTGGCAGCACTGGACGTCCGGCTACGGCCAGGATCCCGTCGAGCTGCTGAAGGCATTCGAGGACGGCGCCGAGGAATACAACGAGCTGATCGTCGTACGCAACATTCCCGTGTACAGCCACTGCGAACACCACCTGGCGCCGTTCTTCGGCAAGGCCACCATCGGCTATCTGCCGGCCGGCAAGATCGTCGGCCTGTCCAAGCTGACCCGGCTGGTCGACTGCTTCGCCAAGCGGCTGCAGGTGCAGGAGCGCATGACGGTGCAGATCGCCAACACGCTGATGGAAGTGCTGGAGCCGAAGGCGGTCGGCGTCGTGGTGAAATGCCGCCACATGTGCATGGAAAGCCGCGGCATCCGCACGCCGGGCGAAGAGACGATCACGTCGGCCATGCTGGGCGAGCTGCAGCCGAACCTGGCGCTGCGCACCGAATTCCTGGCCCTCGCCCGCGACTGATGGCCGGCAGCATCGCCTGGCGGCACGACGTCGATGCGGCACTGGCCGAAGCGCTGGCGGCCGGCAAGCCGCTGTTCCTGTACTGGGGCGCCGTCTGGTGCCCGCCGTGCAACCGCGTCAAGGCCGACATCTTCGCGCTCGACGAGTTCGCCGCGCAGATGAACCGCGTGGTGCCGGTCTGGCTCGACGGCGATGCGCCCGGCGCGCAGGCGGTGGCCGAACGGTTGCGGCTGCGCAGCTATCCCACGCTGGCGCTGTACTCGCCGGCCGGCGCCGAAGTGACGCGGCTGCCGTGCGAACTGGACGGCGAAGCGTTCGTGGCCGCGCTGGCGGCGGCGCTCGCTGCCGGCCCGGGCGCTGCTGAAATCCTTGCACGCAGCCCGGAGCTGTCTGCCGCCGAGTGGACCTTGCTCTCGCATTATTCGTGGGACACCGACGAAGGCACCATCCTGCAAGGCCGCGACGCGCACGCCGTGCTGGCGGCGCTGGCGCAGGCCTGTCCCGAGCCGGACGCCGCGGCACGATTGCGGCTGCTGGCGTTGTCGTTGCAGCCGGATCCGTCAGCAGCCCCGTGGTTGCTGGCGCTGTGCGGCGACGCGCGGCAGGCCCGGGCCAATCTGGACATCCTGAACAACAGCGGCGGCGCCATCGTGCGCCAGTCCGGCAATGCTCTGGTGGCTGCCGCGCTGGCGCAGGCCGCGCAGGCGTGGGCGGACGATATGTGGCTGTCCCGTTCGGACCGCCTGATGGCCGTGCGGCTGCAGGCGCGCATGGTCCGGCTGGGCCATGTGCAGCCCGATATGCCGGCGCGCGTGCGTGCCGCGGTTGCCGAAGCCCTGGCCGAAGCGGAGGGGCCGTACGAGCGGCACACGCTGGCCAACACGGCCATCAGCGCCCTCAACGATGCCGGCTTGCATGCCGAAGCGCAGGCGCTGGCGGAAGCGGAGGCGTCCACGTCGGCCTTGCCGTACTACTTCATGCTGAACCTGGCAACGGCGGCCCGCCGCCGCGGCGACACGGCCGCCTTGCTGGACTGGTACGAGCGGGCGTGGCGCGCGTCGACGGGCAACGCGACGCGGCTGCAATGGGGCGCGACGTATCTGCTGGCGCTGGTGGAAAATGGCGCGCCCGCCGACCGTATCGAGCTGGCCGCCGCCGGGATTGCCGCCGACGTGGCCGCCACGCCGGATGCGTTCCGGCAGCGCAATCGCGCGCAGCTGGCCAAGGTGAAGAGCGCGCTCGCCGCAGGCAGCGGTCCGCAATCGGCAGCACTGATGACCCTGCTTATCTGATTATCCGATCTGTCAGCGCTGAAAATTGCGCTATTCGATCAGAAAATCGAAGCCTATGATGACTCCATCGAATCCACATTCTGGAGTGCATCATGAACACCAGGCATCTTGCTGCAACGCTGGCCCTGCTGGCCGCCACCGTTTCCATTGCCACCCCGGCCCTGGCCGACGGCAAAACCCGCGCCGAAGTGCATGCCGAAGCCGTGCAGGCCCGCGCCGCCGGACTGCTGGACATCACCGAAGCGAATTATCCCGTCGTGCCGGAGCAGAAATCCACCGTGACCCGCGCGGAAGTGATCGCCGCCACGAAGCTGGCCCGCGCCAATGGCGAGCTGGACGTGACGGAAGCGGATTACCCGCGGATTCCTGCCCAACAGTCGACGGTGACCCGCGCGCAGGTGCGCGCCGAGACGGTGGCGGCGCGGGAAGCTGGCCGGCTGGATATGACCGAAGCGGACTATCCGGCACAGTACGCCAACCTGCATTGAACATCGCTTGAAACGATCACGACGGCGCGCAGGCCTGCAGGGCCTGGCGCCGTTTTCCATTTGGCTGTGTCATCCTAGTGTCCCGAGTTACAGATTCGTTGAATAAATCCGACGAGAATCGACCCGATACTGTGTTGCAAATGCCTGGCAAGGCTCCAGCCTTGCCAGGCATTTACGTCTTGTCTCGAGCCGATTTCGTCAAATTTATTTTCAACGAACTTGCAACTCAGGACACTAGGTTGTTGAAAGCCTCGCCGGTCCAGAGCGGGCGCGGGCATTTCAACAATCCTGGATGACAGAGCCTTCTACTTGGCAGGCGCCGGCGCGGCCGCCTCGGCAAAGCCGATCCGGTCGATCTCGGCGTGGAAGTCGCCGACCTTTTCGCCGGTGATGCTGCCGCCCGCCGTCATCGTGCACGTCTGCGTTTCCACATGCCACACCTGGCCGGCCGCGCGCAGGCTCCAGCGGTTGTCGCCGTCGCTGTACAGTTCCACGGTGGTGTCTTCCAGCGGCAGCTCGGCCAGCTCGTAGCGGCGCAGGCAGTCCGGCTGGCGCATGGCGACCAGCGTGAAGCGGCCGTCTCCGCTCCAGAAATAATCCTGCTGCCGGCGCACGGTCAGCGTGTGTTCCTGGCTGCTGTCGGCATAGAAGGTTGCCGAGTCGTTGTAGCAGCCAGCCAGCAGCAGCGGAGTCAGGAGGAGCAGCTTGCGCATGTGTATGTCCGGCATCAGGGGTCGTGCGGCGATTATAGCGACGTGCGCACGATTGCCCAACAGGCGACACTCGTTGCATTTCGGATAAACTCGTGGTTTTCTCCGTCCACTTCGCACCATGCCCGGTCAAACCCGCATCGACGATCAAAGTTTTCGCCGCATTCTTTCCCGCAACATCACATTGCCGCTGGCGGCCGGTGTCGTCAGCGCCGGCGTGTTCGTCGCGATCTTCGCCTATCTGCTCAATGCCCTGAACTGGGTGGAGCACACCGAACGGGTGATCGGCAATGCGCAGGAAGTGCGCAAGCTGATGGTGGACATGGAAACGGGCGTGCGCGGCTACATGCTGACCGGCGAGGAGGCCTTCCTGGCGCCGTACCGGCTGGCCAAGCCGAAGGTGGACACGGGCCTGAACACGCTGGCCGAACTGGTGGCGGACACGCCGCAGCAGGTCGACCGCCTGCGCAATATCCGCGGCCAGCAGCTGCAGTGGGACCGCGTGGCGCAGGAAATGATACGGCTGCGCAGCACCGGCGGCGATTACCTGTCCGTGGTGCGCGCCCAGCGCGGCAAGGTCGAGTTCGACGAACTGCGCACCCAGTTCCAGGCCTTCATCGCCACCGAAGAGCGCTTCCGCATGGACCGCACCGACGACGCGAAAACGGTCACCTACTTCACCGTCGGCGGCTACCTGACGCTGAGCCTGATCATCAGCGGCCTGCTGGCGTATTTCGGCCGCAGCGAACTGCTGCGCCTGTCGACCGCCTACGGCACCGCGCTGACGGAGCAGACCGCCCACAACGAGCGCGTACAGCGCCAGGCGTGGATGCGTTCCGGCCAGAGCCAGATGGCCGAGCAGGGCATCGGGCAGAAATCGCTGCCGGCGCTGTCCAATGCGCTGCTGCACTTCCTGGCGCGCTACCTGGATGTCGTCGTCGGCGCGCTGTACGTGCGCGAGCCGGACGGCCACCTGCACCGCACCGCCGCCTACGGTTTCTCGGCCGCGGATGAAGAACATGGCCGCGAACTGGCGCCTGGCGAAGGCATCGCCGGCCAGGCCGCCGAGACGCGCCGCCTGGTCCACCTGGAAAACGTGCCGAAGGATTACCTGAAACTGACGTCCGCGCTGGGCAGCGCGCCGCCGAGCCAGGTGCTGGTGCTGCCGGTGGAGAGCGACGGCGAGGTCAACGGCGTCGTCGAACTGGGCTTCCTGCACAATGTGGGCGAACGGGAGAAGGAATTCCTCGCCCTCGTGGCCGCCAACATCGGCACCGCCATCGAAGCGACGCTGGCCCGCCAGCGCCTGCAGGAAGTGCTGGCCGAGACGCAGCAGCTGAACGAGGAACTGCAGGTGCAGCAGGAAGAGCTGCGCACGGCGAACGAAGAGCTGGAAGAACAGTCGCGCGTGCTGGAGGAATCCCAGGCCAGCCTGGAAAACCAGAAGGCGGAACTGGAACAGACCAACGAGCAGCTGGGCGAACAGGCCATCGCGCTGGACCAGAAGAACACCGCGCTCAACGATGCGCAGGTACAGCTGGAAGAGCGGGCGATGGACCTGGAACGGGCCAGCCAGTACAAGTCGCAGTTCCTGGCGAACATGTCGCACGAGCTGCGTACCCCGCTGAACAGCTCGCTGATCCTGGCCAAGCTGCTGTCCGACAATACCCAGGGCAACCTGAGCGAAGAGCAGGTGCGCTTTGCGCAGACCATCTACTCGGCCGGCAACGACCTGCTGAACCTGATCAACGACATCCTCGACATCTCGAAGGTCGAGGCGGGCAAGCTGGAACTCAATCCGGAAGAGCTGCGTCTGCAGCAGGTCATCGAAGGCATGGCCCGCGTGTTCGATCCGCTGGCCCAGCAGAAGGGCCTGCAGTTCGTCGTCGACATGGAGCCGGGGCTGCCGGAAACGATTTATACGGATTGCCAGCGCCTCGAGCAGATCCTGAAGAACCTGCTGTCGAACGCGATCAAGTTCACCGACGAAGGCAAGATCATCCTGCGCGTGGCACCGGGCCGCAACGGCCAGGTGAGCTTCGCCGTCAAGGATTCCGGCATCGGCATCCGCGCCGACCAGCACGACGCCATCTTCGGCGCCTTCCAGCAGGCCGACGGCACCACCAGCCGCAAGTACGGCGGCACGGGCCTGGGCCTGTCGATCTCGCGCGACCTGGCCACGCTGCTCGGCGGCACCATCGCGCTGGCCAGCGCGGAAGGCAAGGGCAGCACGTTCACGCTGACGCTGCCGGTGCAGTGGTCGTCCGCGCCGCATGGCGACGCAGTGCTGTCCACGCCTGTGCCGGCAGCCGTTGCCGCGCCGGCACCTGCCGCGGCACCGGCTGCACCATTGCCGGCCCCGCGCGCGCCGGAATCCGGCGCTGCTGCGCCGGCCGCTCCCCGTGCCTTCGACGACGACCGCGACCGCGCGCCGCCGCCGGACCGCACGGTCCTGGTCATCGAGGACGAGCCGGCGTTTGCCCGCATCCTGTACGACCTGGCCCATGAAATCGACTACCGCTGCCTGGTGGCCTTCTCGGCCGACGAGGGCCTGAAGATGGCCGAGCAGTACCAGCCTTCCGCGATCCTGCTGGACATCCGGCTGCCGGACCGCTCCGGCCTGTCCGTGCTGCAGATCCTGAAGGACAATCCGCGCACGCGCCACATTCCCGTGCACGTGGTGTCGGCATCGGATTCCGGCGAAGCGGCGCTGCACATGGGCGCCGTCGGCTTTGCGCTGAAGCCCACCACGCGCGACGAGCTGCTGGAAGTGTTCGGCCGGCTGGAACAGAAATTCACGCAGAAGATCAAGCGCATCCTGCTGGTGGAAGACGATGCGCGCCAGCGCGACAGCGTGGTGCAGCTGATCTCCGACGAGGACATCGAGATCGAGGCGGTGGAGTCGGGCGAACGGGCGCTGGCGCTGCTGCGCACGACGATCTTCGACTGCATGATCATCGACCTGAAGCTGCCGGACATGCAGGGCAACGAGCTGCTGCAGCGCATGGCGCAGGAAGAGATCGCGTCGTTCCCGCCGGTGATCGTCTACACGGGCCGCAACCTGACGCGCGCCGAGGAAGCGGACCTGCACAAGTATTCGCGCTCGATCATCATCAAGGGCGCCCGCTCGCCGGAACGCCTGCTGGACGAAGTCACGCTGTTCCTGCACAAGGTCGAGTCGGAGCTGTCCAGCGAACGGCAGACGATGCTGAAGACGGTGCGCTCGCGCGACCGCGTGTTCGAAGGCCGCCGCATCCTGCTGGTGGACGACGACGTGCGCAACATCTTCGCGCTGACGGCCGCGCTGGAACAGAAGGGCGCGATCGTCGAGATCGGCCGCAACGGCTACGAGGCGCTGGAAAAACTGGACTCGGTGCAGGACGTGGACCTGGTGCTGATGGACGTGATGATGCCCGGCATGGACGGCCTGGAAGCGACGCGCCGCATCCGCGCCGACGCCCGCTTCGCGCGCCTGCCGATCATCGCCATCACGGCGAAAGCCATGAAGGACGACCAGGAACAGTGCCTGGCGGCCGGCGCCAATGACTACCTGGCCAAGCCGATCGACCTGTCGCGCCTGTACTCGCTGCTGCGGGTATGGATGCCGGCGCTGGACCGCATCTGATGACGCGACTGGATTTGCCGATGAGCCACCGTCCCCAGCACAGCAGCACCGACATCGAGCTGAAGATGCTGATGGAGGCGATCTACCTGCAGTACAGCTACGACTTCCGCGACTACACCGGCGCCTCGCAGAAGCGGCGCGTGCTGTACGGGATGCGCGAGATGGGCTGCGAGACGATCTCGCAGCTGCAGTCGCGCGTGCTGCACGAGCCGGCCGCGTTTTCCGAACTGCTGCAGTACCTGACGATTCCCGTCACCGAGATGTTCCGCGACCCCACGTACTACGCCGCGCTGCGCGAGCACGTGATGCCGGTGCTGTCCACCTACCCGTCGCTGAAGATCTGGGTGGCCGGCTGCAGCACGGGCGAGGAAGTGTATTCGCTGGCGATCCTGCTGAAGGAAGAGGGGCTGCTCGAGCGCAGCATCATCTACGCCACCGACATCAATCCGCAGTCGCTGGAAAAGGCCAAGAAGGGCGTGTTCCCGCTCGAGAACATGCGCGCCTACACGGAAAACTACCAGGCGGCCGGCGGCCGGCAGGCGTTCTCCGATTACTACACGGCGGCGTACAATGCGGCGTTGTTCGACCGCTCGCTGGCGGAGAACATCACGTTCGCGGACCACAGCCTGGCCACCGATGCCGTGTTTGCGGAAACGCAGTTCATCAGCTGCCGCAACGTGATGATCTACTTCAAGCGCAAGCTGCAGGAGCGGGCACTGGGGCTGTTCCACGAATCGCTGTGCCACCGCGGCTTCCTGGGCCTGGGCAGCAAGGAGAGCATCGACTTCTCGTCGTATGGCCCGCGCTTCGAACCGATCGTCAAACGCGAGCGGCTGTTCAGGAAACTGTAATGCACGAGCTCGAAAGCATCGCCGGCACGCTGCGCCTCGCCATCGAGGGACGCAAGGTCGCGGCCATCGTCATCGGTGCGTCGGCCGGCGGCGTGAATGCATTGATCGAGATCCTGCCAGGGCTGCCGCGCAAGTACCCGCACCCGGTCGTGACGGTGCTGCATGTGATGCGGGGCCGCCAGAACCAGCTGGTGGAAGTGTTCCGCCAGCGCGTGGCGCTGCAGGTGGAAGAGGCGGCCGACAAGGCGCCGCTGGCGGCGGGCACGCTGTATTTTGCGCCGTCCGATTACCATCTGTCGGTCGAGGAGGGCGGCACGTTTTCGCTGAGCCTGGAGCCGCCCGTGTATTTCGCGCGGCCGGCGATCGACATCACGATGGAATCGGCGGCCGACGTGTATGGGCCGGCGCTGGTGGGCATCCTGCTGACGGGCGCCAACCAGGACGGCGCCGCCGGGCTGGCCGCGATCGGCCGGGCGGGCGGCCTGACGGTCGTGCAGGATCCGCACGAGGCGCAGGTGGCCGTGATGCCGAATGAAGCGATCAGGTTGCGCCAGCCCGACCTGGTACTGCCGTTGCGGGATATCCGCAAGCTGCTGTTGATGCTGGAGACAAGTAATGAATGATGCGTCCACCAATCTGTCCGACCACCTTCCCGCGCAGCCGCCGCCGGGCCGGGAGCCGACCAAGCTGCTGATCGTCGACGACCTGGCGGAAAACCTGCGCGCGCTGAACGCGGTGATCCGTGCCGACAACCGCGCCGTCTACCAGGCCGGTTCCGGCGAGGAAGCGCTGGCGCTGCTGCTGGAGCACGACTTCGCGCTGGCCATCCTCGACGTGCAGATGCCGGGCATGGACGGCTTCGAGCTGGCCGAACTGATGCGTGGCACGGACCGCACGCGGCACATACCGATCGTGTTCGTCAGCGCGGCGGGCAAGGAACTGAACTACGCGTTCAAGGGCTATGAGGCGGGTGCCGTCGATTTCCTCTACAAGCCGCTCGATCCGGATGCCGTGCGCAGCAAGGTCAATGTGTTTGTCGACCTGCACTGCCAGCGCATGGAGATCCGCCGCCGCGTCGAAGAGCAGCAGGGGACGATGAACGAGCTGCGCACCACGCAGGAAGAGCTGCGCTACGCGCTGCGCATGCGCGACGAATTCATGTCGATGGTGGCGCACGAGCTGCGTACGCCATTGAACACGCTGTTCCTGGAAGCGCAGATGCGCAAGATGCAGCTGGACCGCGGCAATATGGAAGCATTCGGCCGCGATGCGCTGGAAAAAATGGTGGCCCGCGACGACCGCCAGATCCAGTCGATGATACGGCTGATCGACGACATGCTCGACGTGTCGCGCATCCGCAGCGGCGTGCTGTCTATCCGCCCGGCCCGCACGGAACTGCAAGCCATGCTGCGCCGGCTCACCAGCGACCTGGCGCGCCAGGCGCAGGATGCCGGCGCCGCGTTCGTGCTGATGGCACCCGCCGAAGTACACGGCTGGTGGGACGAGTTCCGCATCGAACAGGTGATCGTCAACCTGCTGACGAATGCGCTGCGCTACGGCGGCGGCAAGCCGGTGCAGATCCGCCTGGAGGCCACCGACACGGAAGCACGCATCGACGTGATCGACAGCGGCCCGGGCATCGACGACATGCTGCAGGCGCGCATCTTCATGCCGTATGAACGGGGCACCGGCAACGGCGTGCCGTCCGGCCTGGGCCTGGGCCTGTACATCTCGCGCCAGCTGGCCGAGGCACACCAGGGGGCGCTGACGGTGACCAGCAAGCCCGGCGAAGGCGCCGTGTTTACGCTGGTGCTGCCGCGCGGCCAGGCTGCCGCTCCCGCCGCGGCAGCCGACTGACAGGGGCCTGGCGTGGCGCAGCCCCTGCAACCGGCCCGTGACGGCGACGTCATCGCCGCTGCCGGGTTGCAGAACGCGGTGGACCGGCTGGTCGAACTGGCCGGCGCCTGCTGCGATGCGGTGGCCCTGGAAGGCTCGTTTGCCGACCAGCGCCAGGTACTGCGCCGCACGCACAGCCTGCTGAACCTGTCCGCGTGGCTGGACGGCCCGGCCATCGCGCTGCTGCCGGGCCGGCCCCGCATCACGGCCGGCCACCTCGATTCCGCCATCGATTACGCCCTCGCCGCCTGGTACCGCCAGCCCGACCTGGCGCCGCGGCTGGCCCTGCTCGATGCGCTGCTCGATTTCTTCCAGGATGTGCTGACGGGCGACGGCAGCGCGATCCTGGCCGCCGCCGCGCGGCTCAGGAATGTGGCCGATGGCGGCGTTGCGGCCGGTGCCGTGCCGCCGCCTTACCGGCTGGCCGACTTCCATGCGCGGCCGTGGGAAGCGCCGCAGTACGTGCTGATGCCAGCCGCCGGGCTGCGTTCGCCGGACATGGCGGAGATCGGCGAAGCGGTGCAGCCGGACGGGCCGGCCGTGTCGCAGCCGGCATCGGCCACCATCGGCCTGAAGGTGGCCGAACAGGTGGAGCGGCTGTCGCCGCGGCAGGCGCTGGAACTGGGCACGCCGCTGATCCTCCATTCCACCCACGAAGATGGTCCCAAGCTGGCGGCGCTGACGGACGACGATGTGCTGTCGCTGCGCCTGCGCGCGCCCGGCGTGCGCGTGCTGCCGCTGGTGATCTACGAACTGGCGCTGCGGCCCTTGCTGGGCGTGGCGCGCAGCCCGATGCCGGTGCGGGTGCAGGCCGCGCTGGCGCTGACGGTTCATGTCGTCAGCGCCGGCAGTCCGGCGCTTCCGGTCGCCGGTGCGCGCGTGGTGGCGTTCACGGATTTCGAACAGCGCGACGGTGCCGAGGCGGTCAGCGACGGTGCCGGCATGGCGAAGCTGAACCTGCGTGCCGGCGTCACCCTTGAGGCGCTCGTCGTGTACGGCCCGGCCGGCTATTGGGGCCTGTACCGGCAGCATGCGAAGCTGGAGCAGGGCGCCGTGCTGGCATTGCAGCCGGTGGACCTGGCGGTGCCCGACTACCTGCGCGAACTGCATGGCGACGTGCCGCCCGATGCCGGCAGCGGCGTGACCGTCGGCGTGATCGACACGGGCGTGGACGGCAATCATCCGGACCTGCAGGTGGCCGGCGGCGCCGCGTTTGTCGTGGCCGAAAACGATGCCGGCGGCGCCGGACCGGCCGCCATCGACGGCGACCACGGCACGCACGTGGCGGGCATCGTCGCGGGGCGGGGCAAACGCCGCGGCGTGGCGCCCGGCGTGAAGCTGATGAGCTACCGCGTGTTTCCCAACGCGGGCACCGGCGCCACCAACTACGACATCATCCGCGCCATCGACCGCGCGGTGGACGACGGCTGCGACCTGCTCAACCTGTCGCTGGGCGGCGCCACGCGCGACGAGGCCGTGCACGCGGCGATCCGCGATGCGTTCGACAACGGCACGCTGTGCCTGGCCGCCACCGGCAACGACCGGCGCGGTGCCGTCAGTTATCCGGCCCGGTGGCCGGAAGCGGTGGCGGTATCGGCCGCCGGCCGGGTGGGCACATTCCCCGCGCAGTCGTCCGAAACGCTCGATGCCGTCGCGCCGTTTTCCACGATCGACGCCAGCGTGTTCGCGGCCGGCTTCGCCAATATCGGCCCGGAGGTGGATTTCGCCGGGCCGGGCGTGGGCATCGTCTCCACGGTGCCGGGCGGCGGCTACGCGGCGATGAGCGGCACGTCGATGGCCTGCCCGGCCGTCACGGGCGCCGCCGCCGCCCTGCTGGCCCGGCATCCCGATGTGCTGGCCATGCCGCGCGACGGGCAGCGTGCCACGGCCATGCTGCGGCTGCTGAGCGATGCAGCCCGCACGCTGGGCTTTGCCGCCGAATTCGAAGGGCTGGGCCGGCTGCCCTGAGCGCCGGCCGATTTGGACTACACTGGAACGATGCGCCGCCTCGTCATCCGCCAGACAAGCCATGCCACGCTGTCCGCCGAACAGGCCGAGCGGGTCATCGCCGGCTATGCGGCAGCGCAGATCGTCGGCCGCGATGGCCGCACGCTGCTGGTCGATTTCGACCCCTGCGCGATCGAGGCCCTGCGCGAGCAGCTGCCCGGCTGGCTCGTCATCGAGCAGGGGCCGCCGGTACCCGTGCCGGATCACTGCCTGCATGTGAAGCGGCCCGGCTGACCGGGCAGGTCAGGCGGTAAAGCCGCCGTCGACCAGCAGCTCGGCACCGGTCACGAACGCCGCCTCGTCGCTGGCAAGATACGCCACCGCGGCCGCGATGTCGGCCCCCTCGCCATAGCGGCCGACGGCGATGCCGGGCTTGACGAAGTCCGCCACGGCGCCGTCGGCCGGGTTCATGTCGCTGTCCGTCGGGCCCGGGTGCACCGTGTTGACGGTGATGCCGCGCGGACCCAGGTCGCGCACCAGGCCGCGCGTGAAGCCGGCAACCGCACCCTTCGTCAGCGTGTAGGCCGACGCGGTGGGGAAGGCCGCGTACTGCACCATCGAACTGCCGATATGGACGATGCGCCCGCCGCTGCCCATGTGACGCAGCACCTGCTGGGTGGCCACGAACACGCCCGTCACGTTGACCGCGAGGATGCGTTCGAAATCCGCGAAGGCGATCGCCTCGGGCGCGCCCAGCACGCTGATGCCGGCGTTGTTGACGAGGATGTCGATGCGGCCGAAGCGGGCCGCGATCGTGTCGATGGCCGCGCGCACCGCCTGCGGGTTGCCGGCATCGGCCTGCACCGCGATGGCGTGGCCGCCCGCCGCCTCGATGGCGGCGACGACTTCGTCCGCCTTCGCCGGCGACGCATGGTAGGTGATGGCCACGGTGGCGCCGTCGGCGGCCAGCCGTTTGGCGATGGCCGCGCCGATCGAGCGGCTGCCGCCCGTGACGACGGCGATTTTTCCGGCGAGTCTGGCCTGGGTTGTCATGATGTGCTCCTTCAGTGGTTGTCGATGGAAGCAAGTATGGGATTCGATGGATGCAAGGGGTAGTCGAAGCTGGCTATAATCAGCTTCAAGCAAACCTTGAAAGCCGAACCCATGGAAACGCTGTCGAATCTCGAATCGTTCGTGCGCAGTGCCGAAGGCGGCAGCTTTTCGGTGGCGGCGCGCCGGCTGGCGCTGACGCCGGCGGCCGTCAGCCGCAACGTGGCGCAGCTGGAGCGCAATCTCGGCGTGCGGCTGTTCCAGCGCAGCACGCGCGGGCTGGCGCTGACCGAAGCGGGCGAGCGCTTCCTGCAGGCCGTGACGTCCGGCCTGGACAGCATCCAGGGCGCCATCGCGGAAGTAACGGCGAATGCCGGCGCGCCGGCCGGCGTGCTGAAGCTGTCCGCGCCGCTGGCGTTCGGCGCCGACTACCTGCTGCCGCTGATGCCGGACTTCGTGGCACGCCACCCCGCCGTGCTGCCTGACTGGCATTTCGAAAACCGGCACGTGGACCTGGTGCGCGAGGGCTTCGATGCGGCGATCGGCGGCGGCTTCGAGCTGGCGCCGGGCGTCGTCGCACGCGAGCTGGCGCGCATTCATGTGGTGGCCGTGGCCACGCCGCAGTTCCTGCGCGGCGTGCGGCTGCCGAAACAGCCGGCCGACCTGGCCGGCTGCGCCGCGGTGGCGATGCGTTCCGCATTGACGGGCCGCGTGCGCCAGTACAGCCTGCGCAACAGGGCCGGCGTGGCGCAGGTGGCCGAAGTGCGGCCCTGCCTCACCGTCAACGATCCGGAGGCGCAGGTCCGGGCGGTGCTGATGCACATGGGGATCGGCCTGCTCGCCACGCCGCATGCGCTGCGCCACCTGGAGAGCGGTGAACTGGTGCGCGTGCTGCCGGGCTGGTACGGGGATGCCGGTGCGATCTCGCTGTATTTCACGGGGCAGAAACTGCTGCCGGCGAAGACTCGCGCATTCGTCGATTTCGTCACGGCGCGCTTTCGCGATGCGCGGCTGGCGCAGCGCTTCCTGGGCGGCTGACTGTAATGGCTTTGTAATGCCGGCGTCACCTCGGCGTCATGCGTGCTTTCGTACACTGGATTCATTCATCCACCACGAAGGAAACCCCCATGAAAAAGCAGATTTTCGCCGCCGTATTCGGCCTGGCGCTGGCTTGCAGCAGCGCCTTTGCCGCCCCCGTCGATAACGTCGTGCTGGTGCACGGGGCCTATGCGGACGGCTCCAGCTGGTCCGAGGTGATCGCCCGGCTGCAGAAGGCCGGCCTGCACGTGACGTCGGTGCAGAACCCGCTCACGTCGCTGGCCGACGACGTGGCCGCCACGCGCCGCGCGCTGGCGCTGCAGGACGGCCCGGCCGTGCTGGTGGCCCACTCGTGGGGCGGCACCGTCATCAGCGAAGCGGGCAACGATCCGAAGGTGGCGGCGCTCGTGTACGTGGCTGCCCGTGCGCCGGAGGCCGGCGAGGATTACGGTGCGCTGGCGGCACGCTTCCCGGCGGCTCCCGCGGCGGCGGGCCTGGTGAAGCAGGGCGGCTTCGGGCAGCTGAGCGAAGAATCGTTCCTGCGCGATTTCGCCGGCGACCTGGATCCCGCCCGCGCCCGCGTGCTGTATGCCGCGCAGGGCCGCATCGCCGATACGCTGTTCGCGACGCGCACCACCCAGGCGGCCTGGAAGAGCAAGCCCTCGTGGTACGCGGTGTCCACGCAGGACCGCACCACCAATCCCGAGCTGCAGCGCTTCCTGGCCAAGCGCATGAAGGCGCAGACCATCGAGGTGCAGTCGGGGCACCTGTCGCTGCTGTCGCATCCGGACGAGATTGCGCGGTTGATTCTGCGGGCCAGCGGCAGGGAGTGACGGGGGCGGCTTGGGTGACAGAGCCGGAAAAAGGCTGTGTCACCCGAGCTTGTTGAAATCGCCGCGCCGGATGCCCGCCTGCATTTTCAGCGACCGTGCATCGAAGGTTTGGCCACGATCGCCGCGAGCAGGAACTGTTCGGGCGAGACGATGCTGCGCGTGTCGAGCGCGCGGTGCCAGCCGAGGTAGTTCGGCAGATAGCGGCTGGCGACGCCGCGAAAGCGCGCCAGCCAGGCCTTGAAGCGGCTGTGATACCCGTTGACGTTTTGCAGGTGATACTGTCCATCGACGCGCACCCCGGCGTGCTGGTTCAGCGGCTTGTGCGCGATGCCGGCGGCCTGGCTGAAGGCCCGGTACACCCTGGCGCCGTCGGTGACCAGCAAGGCATCCCGTGCCAGCACCGGGCGCAGGCAGCGCGCCACCTGGCATGCCGACACCGGCCCTCGCCCCGTCACCCAGTCCAGCGTCTTGCCGGCACGATCGCGGGCCACGAGAATGCAGTCGTGCTGCCTCGTGATGCCGCGCGTGCGGGCCACGCCACCCCGGCGGCGCGGCGGCCGGTTCAGGTTGCGCGACCCCTTCTGCGATTCGAGAAGATACGTTTCGTCCACCTCCACGATCCCCTGCACCTGCGCCGGCCGCTGCAGGCTGGCACCGGCCAGAAAGCGATGGCGCCAGCGAAAACTCGTGTTGCGGTGAATCGCCACGGTCTCGGCCGACTTGCGCACGGTCTTCGAATCGAGCATGCATGCGAGGTAAGGCAGCCACTTTGCACGGCGCCGCAGGTAAGCCAGTGGCGTATTGGTCAGCGCGTTATACGTGCGCCCGCAGGCGCGGCAGCGATAGCGTTGCAGGCCGGCTGCATAGCCGTGGCGATGGACGTGGGTGCAGTGACAATGCGGACAGCCAGGATGCTGTCGGCCATGCTGTTCGATCAGCTCGAGGCACTGGGTGAGTGACGCGAAGGCGGCGACGATCTCGCGCACCGAAGCGAGCTGCTGCCGCGACAGATCCGCCAACTGGCGGCGCAGGCGCTCGACGAACTGGTTGAAGGGATGCGTTTTCACGGCGGCCTCCGTTGTCGGTGAGGACCATATCGATCGGTCGATATGGCTCAGACAACGCAAGCGCAGGAAAGTTCAGCTCGTTTCAACAAGCCCGGGTGACAGAGCCAAAAAAAGAGCCTGCCACCGGCGAACCGGGGCAGGCAAAAGGCTTGGAGTAACTCCAGGGTTGAAACGCTGTATTGACTCTTGAGGTGCTTCGAGTCGTTGTTCTTTGCGAGGCCCGCTTAGAAGCGGTAGCCGACGCCGATGCCGAACAGCACCGGATCCACTTCCACCTTGCTGGCCTTGGCGCCGCCGATGAACACGTCGCTGCGGATCAGGACTTTTTTGACGTCCACGTTCAGCGACCAGTGCTGGTCGAGGTTGAAGTTGATACCGGCCTGTACCACGGGGCCGAAGCTGTCATGCTCCAGGCTGCCCTGGCCGCCCAGCAGCTCGTTCTTCGAGAACGTCGTCCAGTTGATACCGGCGCCGACGTACGGGCTGATCTGCGCGCCGGGCGCGAAGTGGTATTGCGCCAGCAGGGCCGGCGGCAGGTGCTTGAACGTGCCGATGCTGGCGCCATCCAGGTAGACGTCGTGTTTTTGCGGATACGTCAGCATCAGTTCGGCCGCCCAGTTCGGCGTGAAGAAATACGCGATGTCCACTTCGGGAATCGTGCGGGCTTCGACGGACAGGCGGTCGGATGCGCCGACGCCGCCGACCGGATCCGACTTGTCGGCCGGGTCGATGTGGGTGGCCGCCACGCGGATTTTCCATGGGCTTTGCTGTGCCGATGCGGGTGCTGCGAACATCAGTGCGGTGACTGCTGCGGTTGCTGCTGCTGCAAGAATTGCCTTCTTCATTTGACTGCCTCTTTCACGTTGTTTGTGTATTGTTGGCGAGTTGAAGTCTATTGATGCAGAGCAGCACAAACCTTGATCTAAGTCAAAATTGCCCTAACGAATGAGTACTAGTCCGAACGGGTTATCATGGTTGCCGGACTGCTTTTCGCACATGAGTCGTGTGCATTGTTGTTGGATGTTGAATGCTTCTGCCAACGCTGCTTATTGATCCGCTGCCGCCCTGCTGGGATGATGTGGGCTGATGCGGATCGCGTGCGGTCCACGTTTATCGATACCCCAACTCTTTTCTCCAGGAGACAGGCATGAGGCTGAACGTCAACGGACAGGTACGCGAATTCGAAGCGGAAGAAGACACCCCGCTGCTGTGGGTGCTGCGCGAACAGCTGGGGCTCACCGGCACGAAGTACGGCTGCGGCATCGCGCAGTGCGGCGCCTGCACGGTGCACATCGACGGCGAGCCTTCGCGCAGCTGCGTGCGGCCCGCGTCGACCGTCACCGAGCAGATGAAGGTGGTGACGATCGAAGGCCTGTCGCCCGACGGCTCGCATCCGGTGCAGCAGGCCTGGGCCGCGCTGGACGTGCCGCAGTGCGGCTTCTGTCAATCTGGCATGATCATGGCGGCCACCGCGCTGCTGAAGGAAAAGCCCAGGCCCACCGATGCGGACATCGATGCGGCGATGACGAACATCTGCCGCTGCGGCACCTACAACCGCGTGCGCAAGGCGATCCACGTGATCGCCCGCGGCGGCGATCCGAAGAGCGCCGGCCTGGCCATCGAACACCGCGCCGGGAGCAAGGCATGAACGCGCCGGCGTCCGCGGCACGGCGCCGCTTTCTCGGTCAGTCCGCCGGCCTCGTCGTCGCCTTCCACATCCCGTTCGCCGCCCATGCGCAGACACCAACAGCAACGCCTGCGCAGCCGCCCGAGATCAACGCCTGGGTGGTGGTAAAGCCGGACGACACGATCGTCATCCGCATTGCCCGTTCCGAGATGGGGCAGGGCACGCTGACGGGCCTTGCGCAACTGGTGGCGGAGGAACTCGATGCCGACTGGAGCCGGGTCACCACGGAATATCCCACGCCCGGTACGAACCTGGCGCGCCAGCGCGTGTGGGGCAGCTTCGGCACGGGCGGCAGCCGCGGCGTGCGCGAATCGCACGACTACGTGCGCAAGGGCGGCGCGGCCGCGCGCATGATGCTGGTGCAGGCCGCCGCCGCGCAGTGGAATGTGCCTGCGGCCGAATGCCACGCGGCGAACAGCGTGATCACGCACGCGCCGAGCGGCCGCACCGTCACCTACGGCAAGGTGGCCGATGCCGCCGGCAAGCTGACTGCGCCAACCGACGTGGCGCTGAAGGACCCGAAGGCATGGACGATCGCCGGCAAGCGGCTGGCGCGCCTCGACACGGTCGACAAGACAACGGGCCGCCAGATCTACGGCATGGACCTGGCGTTGCCCGGCATGCTGAACGCGGCGATCAGGGATTGCCCCGTGTTCGGCGGCAAAGTGAAGAGCTTCGATGCCGAGGCGATCAAGGGCCGCCCGGGCGTGAAGAAGGTGCTGCAGGTGGGCGACAGTGCCGTGGCCGTCGTGGCCGACACGTGGTGGCGCGCGAAGACGGCGCTCGATGCGCTGCCGATCGAATGGGACAAGGGCCCGAACGCGAAGCTCTCCAGCGCCGACGTAGCCGCCACGCTGAAGGCGGCGCTCGATGCGCCGGAGGCCGCCGTCGGCAATGCGAATGGCGACGTGACGGCGGCGCTGGCCGGCGCGGCGCGCAGGATCGAAGCGGTGTATTCGTACCCGCACCAGAACCACGCGACGATGGAAACGATGAATGCCACGGCCAAGTGGACGCCGCAGCGCTGCGAAGTCTGGACCCCAACGCAGAACGGCGAAGCGGCGCTGGCCGCCACGTCCGAGGCGGCCGGCCTGCCGCAGACGCAGTGCGACGTCTACAAGATCCACCTGGGCGGCGGCTTCGGCCGGCGCGGCGCGGTGCACGACTGGGTGCGCCAGGTGGTGACGATCGCGAAAGAGATGCCCGGCGTACCCGTCAAGCTGATCTGGACGCGCGAGGAAGACATGCTGCATGGCCGCTACCATCCGGTCACGCAGTGCAAGCTGACGGCGGGCCTGGACAGGCAGGGCAACGTCACGGCACTGCACATGCGTATCGCGGGGCAGTCGATCATGGCCGGCATCTTCCCCGCCAACGTTAAGGACGGCAAGGACCCGGTGGTGTTCCAGGGCCTGAACGCACCGGGGCCGGAAGCGTCGATCGGCTACACGGTGCCGAACCTGCTGATCGATCATGCGATGCGCAATCCTCCCGTGCCGGTGGGCTTCTGGCGCGGCGTGAACCTGAACCAGAACGCGGTGTACCTGGAATGCTTCGTCGACGAGATCGCCCACGCCACGAAACAGGATCCTCTGGCACTGCGCCGCAAGCTGATGAAGGACAGCCCGAAGCACCTGGCTGTCTTGAATGCCGTGGCCGAGCGGGTGGGCTGGAACAAGAAGCCGAAGAAGGGGATTTATCGCGGCATCGCGCAGACGATGGGCTTCGGCAGCTACGTGGCCGCCTGCGCGGAAGTGTCGGTGGCGAAGGACGGCAAGCTGAAGATCCACCGCATCGTCGCGGCCACCGATCCGGGCCACGCGGTGAACCCGCAGCAGATCGAGGCGCAGGTGGAGGGCTCGTTCGTGTATGGCCTGTCGGCCGCGCTGTACGGCGAATGCACGCTGAAGGATGGCCAGATGGAGCAGTCCAACTTCGATACCTACCAGGTGCTGAAGATGGACGAAATGCCGGCCGTGGAGACGATCACGATGCCGTCCGGCGGCTTCTGGGGCGGCGTCGGCGAACCGACGATCGCCGTGGCCGCACCGGCCGTGCTGAACGCGATCTTCGCCGCTACGGGCAAGCGCATCCGCGACCTGCCTTTGAAGAACCACAGCCTGAAGAAGGCCTAGGTCTCCGATGCGGTTGTTGCCGGTCCTGCTGACCTTCGCGTGCACCGCCTCGCTCGCGGCGGACGGCATCCCGTCGCCGCTGCCTGGCGCGGCCGCCGGCGACCCCGTTCGCGGTCGCGCCATCGTCGCGGACCGGCAGGTGGGCCTGTGCCTGCTGTGCCACGCGGCGCCAATCGCCGAAGAGAAATTCCAGGGCGATCTGGCGCCGGACCTCGCCGGCGCAGGTTCGCGCTGGACCGTGCCGCAGCTGCGGCTGCGCATCGCCGATTCCTCCCGCATCGATCCGGCCACGATCATGCCTTCTTACTTCCGCACCGATGGCCTGCAGCGCGTGGCACCATCCCATCTGAACCAGACGATCCTCACCGCCCAGCAGATCGAAGACGTCGTCGCCTGGCTGGCGACATTGAAGGACGCGCCATGACCAATCTTCATCGCCGCCAGCTGATCGCCGCTGGCGCGCTGCTGGCGCTGGTCCGGCCGGCATCCGCCACGCCGGAACAGATGACGGCAGCAATTGCCGCCTACACGGGCAACCGGCCGCCGCAAATGGGCAAGGTCACGTTCGACATCGCCAAGCTGATCGACAACGGCAACGCGGTGCCCGTCACGATCCGCGTCGACAGTCCGCAAACCCAGGCCGAACACGTAGTTGGCATCGCCATCTTCAACGCCCGCAATCCGGAAACGGACGTCGTTCAATTCACGCTGGGGCCGCGCAGTGGCAAGGCCGAAGTGGCCACGCGCATCCGCCTTGCCACGTCGCAGAAACTGGTGGCGGTGGCGCAGCTGTCGGATGGCAGTTGCTGGCAGCAGGCGGTGGACGTGATCGTCACGCTGGCCGCCTGCATCGAAGGGGAGGCGATGTAATGGCACGGGCCCTTGTTCACATGCCAGGCACTGCGAAAAACGGCGACGTCATCGAGATCCGCGCATTGATCGCGCACCCGATGGAATCGGGCCACCGTCCCGGCGCGGACGGCCGGCTCCTGCCGCAGGACATCATCCGCAGCTTTCGCTGCACCTATAACGGCGAGCAGGTGTTTGCCGCCACGCTGCACCCGGCGATCGCGGCGAATCCCTACATCGCCTTCTTCACCGTGGCAACCGAAACGGGCACGCTGGCATTCACCTGGCAGGGCGACAACGACTTTGCACAGACGGAGCGGTTGCCGCTGACGGTGACGCCATGAAGCTGGCCGCCGTGACGATGCTGTTGTCCGCCGCAGTGCACGCGCAGGATGCCCGCAAATCCGGCGCGGAATTCATGGGCGAGTCCACGCGCGCCATGCAGCGCGACGATACGCAGAATCCGGCGATGCTGTGGGTGGCCGGCGGCGAGGCGCTGTGGAACACGAAAGCCGGCAAGGCGGACAAAAGCTGCGCGTCGTGCCACGGCGATGCCAGGCAAAGCATGCGCGGCGTGGCGGCACGCTTTCCCGCGTTCGACCAGGCCAGCGGCCGTGTGCTCAATCTCGGCGGGAAGATCGAACAGTGTCGCGTCAGCCGCCAGCAGGCGCCTGCCTTGAAAGCCGAATCGGACGACCTGCTCGGGCTCGAAGCGTATGTGGCGCTGCAGTCGCGCGGCATGCCGGTGGCGCCGCCGTCCGATGCGGGCACGCGGGCGGCGCAGCAGCGCGGCAAACAGCTGTACATGACCCGCATCGGCCAGCTGAACCTGAGCTGTGCGCAGTGCCACGACGCCAACTGGGGCCGCAAGCTGGCCGGCGCCACCATTCCGCAAGGTCACGCGAATGCTTACCCGATCTACCGCCTGGAGTGGCAGGGCATGGGCAGCCTGCTGCGCCGGCTGCGCAACTGCATGACCGGCGTACGGGCCGCGTTGCCGCCGCCCGATGCGCAGGATCTCGTCGAACTGGAGGCATGGCTGGCGTTGCGCGCGCAAGGCATGCAGAGCGAATCACCGGGAGTGCGTCCATGAAGCTTCTGACGAATCTGACGATACCAACCATGCTGCTGGCGCTGGCCGGCACGCCGGCCCTTGCCGCACCGGCCGTCACGGCGGGCGAACGGCTCGCGGCCACCTGCACCGGCTGCCACGGCGGGCATGGCACGGCATTGCCGCCGCTGGCCGGCCAGCCGCAGCCGGCGCTGCTGGCGAACCTGCGCGCGTTCAGGGACGGCAGCCGGCCCGCCACCATCATGACGCAGCTGGCGAAAGGCTATACGGACGAACAGCTGGCGTTGATCGCCGCGTGGTTCGCGGCCCAACCGGGGGAACGCAAATGAAACGGCGCGCCTTCCTGCAGGCTTCCGGCGCTGCGGCAGTACTGGCCGGCTGCGCCGCTGTGGCACCGCGCGCGAAGCCGCACGTGGTCGTCATCGGCGGCGGCTTCGGTGGCGCGGCCGCGGCACGCTACGTGCGGCAGTGGAGCGGCGGCGACATCGACGTGACGATCGTCGAACCGAACGCCAGATTCATCTCGTGCCCGCTGTCGAACCTCGTGCTGGGCGGCTCGCGCAAGATCGCCGACCTGACCCGCGGCTACAGCGGCCTGACGGACCGCCACGGCGTGCGCATGCTGCGCGACAGCGCGGCGGGTATCGATGCCGCAAAACGCACGGTAATGCTGTCGAATGGCAGCCTGCTCGTGTACGACCGCCTGATCGTGTCGCCCGGGATCGAGTTCCTGTGGAGCGAGCTGCCCGGCATGCGGGCCGACGGTGCGCAGGACGCCGTGCTGCACGCGTGGAAGGCCGGCGCGCAGACGGTGGCGCTGCGCGCGCAGCTGGAGGCGATGCCGGACGGCGGCACGTATGCGCTGACGATTCCACCGGCGCCTTACCGCTGCCCGCCCGGTCCATACGAGCGGGCCTGCCAGGTGGCGCATTACTTCAGCCTCCATAAACCTCGCGCCAGGGTGCTGCTGCTGGATGCGAACGAGGACGTGGTATCGAAAGGCGCGCTGTTCAAGCGCATCTGGCAGGAGCGCTATGCCGGCATCGTCGAATACCGCCCGGGCTTCCGCACGGTGGATGTCGATGCGCGCAACCGCACAGCAGTCTCCGAGCTGGGTGAACAGGTGAAGGCGGATGTGCTGAACGTGATCCCGCCCCATCGCGCCGGCGCCATCGCCGCCCGCACGGGCCTCGCCAGCGCGAACGGCCGCTGGTGCGAGGTGGACTTCGTCACGTTCGAATCGACGCAGGCACCGCACGTGCACGTGATCGGCGACGCGATCCAGACGGCCCCGCTGATGCCCAAGTCCGCCCACATGGCGAACCAGCACGCCAAGGTCTGCGCCGCCGCCGTGGTCGATCTGCTGGCCGACCGCGCACCCAATCCGGCCCCGATGCTGACCAACACCTGCTACAGCTTCGTCTCCGACCGGGACGTGATCCACGTCGCTTCCGTGCATGCGTATGACGCGGCGAAAAAGACGCTGCTGGTGGTGCCTGGATCGGGCGGCTTGTCGAAGGATGCGAATGCGCTGGAAGGGGAATATGCGCTGAGCTGGGCGGCGAATATCTGGGCCGATACGCTGGGGTGATCAAGTGACTGGCTGCAGTGCTTCCAGCACCGCCGGCCACGCAATCCGCTCCTGCTCCAGCCGCACGTTCTGGCCCCACGCATTGTCCTTCAGCGCGCGGTACACGGCCTGCTCCTCGGACGTCAGCAACGCCAGCGCGGCAGCGCCGTTCTGGCTCGCTTCGCTGCTCCACAACGGTGAGAATGCGAGCATCGTCGCGCTGTCCATCAGCATCGACGTCAACTGTGGCAGATAGGCGCGGGCGCGGCTCAGGATCGCGAAGCCGTGCGTGTCGATGTCGCCCCAGTAGCGCGCCGGCAGGTCTTGCAGCCACGGGATGCGGCCCAGCACGTCTACGCCGTAACCGAGGCCGATGATGGCAACCGACCCGGTCAGATCGGGTAGTGCCAGACCGCTTTGCAGGTTTTCCACGACGAGCACCGACGCAGCCGGCAAGTTCATCGCCGCGATTTCATCGACAGGTGCCGTGATGTCGCTCACGCCGCGCAGCAGGGTGCGCAGCGAGGGGTCGAGAATGCGCAGGCGGATCAGCACCGGCGGACGGCGCAGGCCGGACAAGGAGAAGAAGTCGCCCGCATCCGCCGCAAGCAGGTGCGACAGCAGCGCATGCAGCACCGGCCGGCGTGCTTCCAGCCATTTGGTGTCCATGCCGGCCAGTGGCATCTGGCGCGGGTAGAGGGCCGATGCCGGATGCGCCTCCAGCCATTCGATTACGCTGGCGAGATGCGCAAAATCGGCGGCCGGATAATCGGCCAGCACGTCGAACAGGCCGCCGAGACGTCCGACGAGCTGCGGCCAGCGCTGCGTCAGCGTCATATGACGCTCCTGCGCCCGCAGCCAGCGCTCCTGCTGGCCAATCCAGGCCGCGACCTGCAAAGGGCCATCGAGTACCAGGTACTGCGGTAACTGCTGCGTGCCCAGCACGCGCCAGCGCCGTTCCGACCATTCGACGACACCTTCTCCCTGCCAGTTGCGCCAGGCTGCGGCCCAGCCACGCACGGCATCGACCCGCTGCAACGCCGCCGGTTCGGTCGGAATACCGAGCGAAATCCGCAATGGCCACGCTTCGACAGGGGCAGCATTGCACAGCCAGTCCCGGTGGCGGCTGGCGAAGCGCCGCTCGAGCAGCAGGCGGACGTCAGCCGGCAGCTTCAATCTGCGCCTCCCGGCGGGCCTGGTCCGGCAGGCGGAGCCGCTGCTGGCTGTCGTCGTATTCGATCAGCAGCACGCCGGAATCGCGCCGGTCGCGGATCTCGACGAAACACGCGCCGCCGATGAACGGCTCCAGCGTCATCACGGATTTCAGCGGCGTCGCCACGATCATCTGGAAGCCGAAGTTGGCGAAGATGTTCATCGCCAGCGCGGTGAATTCGCTGTCGGCCTTGTCGAACGCCTCGTCCAGCACCACCGCGGCATACATCGGGATGCCCGTTTCGCTGCCGCCCAGCTGGTAACGCAGTGCTGCTGCCAGCACCGTGGTCGCCAGCTTCTGCCGCTGACCTCCCGACTTGCCGGCGCCGCTCGGGTGCACATCCTGCTCCACATCGTGCTCGTCGAACTCCTTGCCGACGAAGTCGATATGCTGGCGCACATCCAGCACCGCCTCTCTCCAGCGGCGCTGTTCCGGCTCCTGGCTGGCCAGCTTCTGCACCAGCTTGCGCAGTTCCACGAAGCGCGCTTCGGCCTGTTCCGCATCCTCGTTCCAGGCGTGACTCAGTACGCCCGCGATATCCTGCTTGAACTGGCGCACTTCCGGCAGCTGCCGGTCTTTCGGCTGGATCTGCAGATAGGTCTGGCCGGCCGGCGTCTGGTTGAACGGCACCTCGCGCAGGCTGTCGTTGACGTCTTCCATGCGCGACAGGATCGCCTTGCGCGCATCGTTCAGATACGAGGACAAGGCGGCCAGGTTCTGGTGGCTCTGGTTCTGCAGCAGGTCGAAGAAACGCTGTTCGTGCGCTGGCAGGCCGTCCGTCTCCAGCCGCCGGAGCTTGCTGAAGAAATCCTGTGCGGCAGCCAGCGTGGCATCGAGGCCGTCCGATTCCGCCTTCCAGCGCTGGATGAAGATGCCGAACTGGGTTTCGACGTACTTGTCGCACTGGGCGATCTCGTTGCCCAGCTGGCCGATCTCGTCGGCCAGGCCCTTGCCGACGCTGCGGTCGGCCGCATCGACATCCTTCAGCGCGATCGGCTGCAGCAGGCCGAAACGCTCGTCGAGGCCTGCCTGCTGGTGCTGGGTCAGCGCAACCACGCCGGGGTCCCGTGCCAATTCCTCCAGCCTGGCTTCATTCTGTGCGATACCGTCCTCGGTCTTGCGCACCGCGACGATGGCATCTTCGCGTTCCTTCTGCGATTGCTTCACCAGTTCGCGCTGCTGCTCGAGCTGCTCGTCAATCGCCTTCAGGCTGCTGTTGCCGGCGCGGATCGTCGCCAGCTGGCGGTCGATGGCGGACAGGCGCTCCGTCGGCGGCAGCGCATCGACTTCCTGCCACTGCAGGTTGACGAGCGTCTGGCACGACAGCATGCGAACGGCCAGCTCGTTCAACTGGCGGCGCAGCGTCGCGATCTGCGCCTCGAGGTCGGACACCAGCTTCGTCTGCGCCTGTTCGTCCTGTTCGTACAGCGCGAGCTTGTCGCGGTTCTCGAAGCCCAGCACCCAGTTCTGCCGCACGTCCACGCCGCGCCGGTCGTCCTTCTCGTGGCGCGAGCGGCTGTGTTTTACCTGTCCTTCGCGCGTGACCGCCCGGTCCGGCGCTGCGCGGAAGGCGCGCAGCGAGTCGACGCAGTCGTAGTCGAAATGCTTGCGCAGTTCGTTCTGCAGCCACGGCGCGAAGTGGCTCTCGCCGACGTTCAGTTTCACGACCAGCGAGTCGGAGCCCAGTGTGCGGGGGGACGACGCATCGGTGCGGCTGGCGCGATGGTAGACCAGGCGCTGGCCCAGGTTGGTTTCGTTGACATGCACGGACAGCGCCGCGTAATGTTCGTCGGCGACGAGGACGGACAGCGCGAAGCCGCGCAGCACCCGTTCGATCGCGCCACGCCACGGCGCTTCCTCCGGCTTCACTTCGACCAGTTCGCCGACGAACGGCAGCACCTGTTCCGACACGCCGATCGCCTGCGCCAGGCGGCGCCGCAGCTCCAGCAGCGCCGCCGGAATGTTCGACGGCTGGCGGCGCAGCGACGCCACTTCGCGGCCGGCCGCATCGCGTTTGCCAGCGGCGTCCATGCGCAGACGGTCCAGTTCCAGCAGCCTGTCGTGCACACCGCCGTTCGCGTTCCAGTCGTTGATTTCCTGGCGCGCGTTGCCGATCAGTTCAGCAAAACCTTCCGGCGTGCCGACGAACACCCAGCCCAGCGCCTTGCAGGCATCGACTGCCTGCTGCCGCTTGCGCAGGCGTTCGTGCCGGTGCGTCTCCTGCAGCTTGCGCTCGTCTTCCAGCCGCTCGATCTGGTCACCGCCCGCATCGCGGCGCTGCTGTTCCAGGTCGCGCAATTTCGACGCGCGGTTTTCCAGCGTGCCTGTGTGGTATTGCACGCGGCCCGCCAGGCCATCGGCTTCGACGCGCAGCGCCGCGATGTGTTCGGCCAGCAGCGTCATGCGCAAGCGCTCGCGGTAGCTGTGCATGCCCGCGCGCAGTTCCTCCAGTTCGTCGCGGCGCAGCTTCAGCGCTTCCATCTGCTCGAAGCGCGAGCGCGCCGGCGCCAGCGTCTGCACCTGTTCGCGTGCGGTGACGACGGCCAGGTGAGCGGCATTGAGCTCGCCGAATTCGTCCACCAGCCGGGCTGCCACGGCGAACGTTTCCGGTTCGTCGAGCATGAAGTCACGCAGGAAGGCATTCAGGTCGCCCACGTTCTTGGCCGACTGCGTCTTGTGCAGCAGCCGCAGCGCCATATCGCTTTCGATGCCCAGCAGGCGCGAAAAACGTTCGCTGTAAGGGCGGAATTCATCGCGGATGTAGGCGTCACCCAGCTTGGCCTTCAGCTTGCGCACGTCGAAATTGAGCGTGCTGAAATCGTCGATCTCGCGCAGGTCGAACGGCCGCTCCAGCACGAGGAACAGGCGTTTCACGTCCTGGTTCGCATTGCCGTTCCCGCGCACCCAGAACAGCTGCACCAGCACCACGGTGCGGCTGTTGGCATTGCGATAGGTGAGCGCGATGGCGGACCACGTTGTGCCGGTGCGCAGATAGCGCGTGACGGCCGCGCCGGACGTGCTGTCGCTCTGCGCCGACCAGGCGCCGCGCACGTAGCTGGCCAGGTTGCGATCGCGGCCGGTGCGGTCGGCTTCACGCGCGGCGGCGTTGAAGTCCACCCAGCGGGGCGGCACGAGCAGTGCCGAGAAGGCGTCCAGCAATGTGGATTTGCCCGCACCGGACGGGCCGACGATCAGGAAGCCCCGTTCGCTGATCGGAATGTCGTGCAGGCGCGTGAAGGTGCCCCAGTTGAACACCTGCAGCCGCGCCATGCGGAACTGTTCGCGCAGCGCCTGCGGCGGATGCTGGTCGTTCATTCGTCGTCCTCGCCATCCATCGGCTGGCGTTCGATATCGGGTGTTTCGCCAGCCGCCATTTTTTCATACAGCTGCGTGAGCGCGGCGATCTCCTCGGCCGAGAACAGCAGCTTCAAGGTGGGCGAGATTTCAAAGCGCTCCTCGCTGCCGCGGATCTTTTGCAGGATATTATGCTTCTTGATCTTCTCGACCGACGCATTGATGCGCTTCGTGAAACCGGCGCGGTCGGTGCTGGCGGCGCGCTGGTACAGCACGAGGTTCTCGACGATTTCGTCGCGGTCGATCACGGCGCGGTCGCCATGTGCTTCCGCCTGTGTCAGGCGCTGACGCAGGAACAGCACCAGCACCGAATCGATGAAGGTCAGCTGCGCCTGGCGCAGCAGCATCGGCACATCGTGTTCGGCCGCTTCGGCCTGGCGGGTAAACGCCACCTGCGCTTCGCGGTCGATCACGAGTTCCAGGAACAGGTTGTTCAGGTGGCGCTGCACGGCCAGCTCGTCGCGCAGCAGTACCGTCCACAGCTTCGCGTGGCGCCGGCCTTCCAGCGTGGGGCCCGACAGCAGCTGCACCAGCACGCGGCGCGTATCGAGCGGCAGTTCGCCCACATCGCCCGCGAACAGCGCGGTTTGCGAAGTATCGCTGGCCTCGACCGGCATGGATGGCGGTGCGGCCGATGGTGCCGCCGAAGCTGTCGATTCCTCAACCCAGTTCATGCAGCCGCTCTCTCAAAAAATAAATCACCGGGATGCGCGCGCTGCGCGCCACCTCGTCGCTGCCCGTCCACGCCACTGTTTCGGTTGCCGTGCTGGCCAGGCCATGCCTGCTGCCCAAGGCCAGCAGCCCCAATACGCTGCCCAGCCCCTGCGTGGCGGGGAACTTCCCCAGTACGTCGCCGACGGAGGCCTGCGCGTGCTGCGCCAGCATCTGCCGAACATTGGCGCCCAGACTACGGAAATCGATCTCCGATTGCGCCACCAGTTCGCCGACCGTGTCCAGGTCGATGGCGACGGGATCGGCGTCCGTCATGCGGTCCGGCAGGGCCTGCAGCGCGGGATCGTGCAGCACCCATTGCGACAGCGAGCTCAGTCTGCTGCTGGTGAGCGGCAGCGTGTAGTGCAGCGTGTCGGTGGCCTTCACTTCGTCCTTCAATGCCAGCGCGGCCCGTTGTGCCTTGCGCAGCAGTTCGTTGATGCGACGCTGCTCCATGTATTCCCGCGTCTGCACGAAATGCTTCAGGCTGCGCGCGAACGATTGCAGCACTTCGTGCACCTTGCCGCCCTGCTCCAGCAGCGCGCGCGTCATGTGCAGCAGGAAGCGGCGCTCGGCCGGCACCAGTGCCTGCACGAATTCGCGCGACATCAGCTGGTCGAGCGCCTCTTCCAGCGTGGACGATTGCACGGGGTCCGTCAGCAGGCGCCAGAAGGCGGTGAAGGTGCGGCCTGCCTCGCTGTCCGAGATGAGGTCGATGCCGGCAAACAGTGCGTCGAGCACTTCGCCGCGGTTGCCGTCGCTGTCCATGATCCGTTCACGCAGTTCGCGGTTGAGCCGCTCGAACTCGTCGCGCACGCGGCGGAAGTCGCCGGTCAGGCCGTCGGCCAGCGCGATGACTTCGCGCGTGCGCTCCAGCGCCGCCATCTCGGGCAGCACCTGCAGCGCACCGCCTTCGATGGCCGCGATTTCCTCTTCGATGCGCGCCTGTTCCGCCCGCAGACGGGCCACGCGGCGCTGCTTGTCGCCGTCGGTGTCGCTGGAGAGCTGCGCCAGCGCGCCGATGACGAGACTGAGCCGGCTCTCCGTCGCCGCGCTGTGCGGCCGGGCCTGGCCGGACACGAAGCGGATCGCTTCGACGGTTGCCGTGGCCAGCTCGTATTCCTCTTCGCGCGAGCCGGGCGGGTAGCGGCGTTCCAGATAGCCGGCCGACAGCCAGTCCGCCACGTAGTGCACGGCCGTCTTCGGCCAGTCTTCGCCCAGGTTGCGCAGGCGTTCCAGTTCGCGTTCGATCCGCTCGTGGAAGATCGACGCGGGCAGGCTGCGTTCGTTCTCGTACAGGTGCACCTGCAGCAGCGCGATCACGGCCGGGCCGTTGTCCGCGGCGAGCAGGCGCCACAGCGGCATGCCGCGCAGGCGCCGGTAGGTGGCGAGGGCTTTGTCCGGTTTGAGAGGGGTGTGGTTCATATTGCGCATGCACCGGATTACCGGTCAGATGCCGATTGTACAACGGCAGCTGCGCCGGTCAGCCGCAATGCTCTTCTTGCGCAGCCGCAAAAGTGCGGCAGTTTTGCTGTGCAAACATTGCCTTTCGTTATTGGAGGCTGCATGGACAAACTTGTTTCCTACTACGAGCAGCAAGCGGGCGACGACTGCGCAGTACAGGATTTCGTCCGCGAACGGGCCGAGGAATACGCACTGCCCGCCATCTTCGAACCGAATCCACCGGGCCTGTTGCCGTCTTGCGCCATCATGCAAGTGGATGCCGTCGGTTGCCGGCAACTGGTCAGGATCCAGCGGGGCACCGAGCTGGCCAGCAAGGCGGCCCCTGTCTGCCACTTCCGCACCGTGTACGACGTGACAGTTGCCCCGCTTTCCATCGCCGCCGTGCGTTTTACGCCGGGCGTGTCGGTGCCGTCGGCGCTGGGCGTGCCGCCGCAGGCCGGCAGCGAAATCACCATCGCCATCGAAAGTACCGATCCCGCCACGCCGCTCGACGAAGCCGTGCTTGCGCCGCTGCGCGTGTTCGTCGATGCCGACAACACCACGCGCGCCGCACTGCTCGATGCACTGTTCAATCGCACGCTGTGTGCTTGCGTGGAGTCGGGCAAGCAGTGGTGCCTGCTGCCCGCGCTGCCCTTTGCGCCGGCCGGCCTGGCCGACAGCGAGGCGCTGCTGCCGCCCGATGGCCGCAGCGGTGCGGGTGACCGCCTGTTGACGGAATACTTCGCATTCCCGGAAAAATTCGCGTTCTTCGACATCGATTTGAGGCCGGCGCTGGCGCGCTGCCCGGCAGGTACGCGGCGGCTGGTGCTGCATGCGATCCTGCCGGACTTGGGCGCGGCGAATCTGCCGCAGCTGCTGCGCGAACTGACACCGGGCCACCTCCGCCTTGGATGCACGCCCGTCGTCAACCTGTTCTCGCTTGCCGCGCAACCGTTGCCGCTCGCCGCCGGCCGGAACACATACGCCCTGTCCACGCCAGACGGCTGCAACATCTACAGCGTGGATGCCGTCAAGCTGCTGCGCCGCACGGCCGGCGAGAGCGCAGCGCGCAATGTGCGGCGTTTCACTTCCTTGCGTCATGCGCCGGGGGAATACTGCTGGCTGGCGCGCCGTACCGAGACGGCGGGCGGCACGGAGCACACGGTGTCGTTCGTCGATGGCGAGCAGCGGCCGCTGGTACTGGATTGCGGCACGGTGGACGTCCAGCTGACGTGCACCAATGGTACGGCGCCGCTGGCCTTGCCGATCGGCCGGCCGGATGGCGACCTGACCGCCGCTGTCTCGCCGGTCCGCTTATTACGCAAGCCTACCGCACCAGTGCATGCAGCATCCCTGCGCAGCGCACCCTGGCCGGGTTTCCGCACGCCGACGACCGCCAGCCTGCCCGCGCTGCTCGACATGCTTCGCTTGCACGCGCCGTCGGACAGCGCGTCGGCGCACCGCCAACTGGCCGGAATCGCCGGAATCGAACATCGTGCCGCCACGGCATGGCTGCGCTTTGCGCAAGGCGCGTCGTACCTGCGCGGTACCGAGGTACGGCTGACGATCGACGAGACGGCCTTCGTCGGATGCAGTGTGTGCATGTTTGCTCACGTGATGGATCGCCTGCTCGCGCAATATGTGCCGGCGGACGGCTTTACGCAGCTGGTGATACTGTCATCGGACGGGCAGGAGCTGGTGCGTTGCGCTCCTCGACCCGGCGGTACGCTGCCCTTATAGGCAGGGACCGGGACGGGTATAATTTCCGGCCCCGTGCTCCCGGTATTTTCATGCCCATCGACTGGTTCTCGCCCGCGCAATGCGTGGGCTACGCGGCGTTCGTCCTCGGCGTCGGCTCCTTCCTGCAGACCGACGACCGCCGCTTCAAGCTGTTCATGGCCGGCGAATGCCTGGCCTACATCGTCCACTTCGCGCTGCTCGGCAATCCGACGGCGGTGGCCAGCTCCACGATGTCATTTTTGCGTTCGGTGCTGGCGCTGCGCACCCGTTCGATCTGGGTGGCCGTCGCCGTCGTGGCGTGCAACCTGGCACTCGGCTGCGTGCTGGTGCGGCAACCGGCCGACTGGCTGCCGCTCGCCGCGTCGTGCATCGGCACGCTGGCGCTGTTCCTGTTGCAGGGCATTCCGATGCGGCTTGCGATGCTGGTGGGGACGTGCCTGTGGATCGCCAATAACGTGATCGCCGGTTCGATCGGCGGCACGGCGCTGGAGGTGGTGGTGGCGCTGGTCAACGTGACGACGATCATCCGCCTGTCCAGGAGCCGCACGGCAATGCCGATCTGACGGGCGGCGACCATACGCCTTTCGGGAGACCCGATTTTCAGCGGATTCCTGTTATCTTTTTTGCACTCATCGACGTGCCAACCTTGAAAGGGCAAAAAAGTTGAAGAACCTGAAATTTGCACGCAGCCTGATGTTCGCTGCCGCACTGGCTGCATCGGCCATCGGCGGCGCGGCCAGCGCAGAAGACCTGACGAAGACGGTCACCCTGTCCGACATCGCCAGCAACACTTACCTGAGCTGGGAGGGCAATACGATCGTCGAAGTGAACCTGGGGGCGCTGTCGCACCTGAATACCTTCACCTGGGACGTCACGCTGACCGCCAACGAGGGCAGCTTCATCAACGAAGCCTATATGCAGCTGAGCGACAGTAGCCAGCTGAACGCGCTGTACTTCCTGCCCAGCCTGCTCGACGATCCCACCGGCGGCTACCACGCGGGCACCGAGCATTACACCGGTACCGTGGATTTCCGGCATCTCGATACGGTCGGGGAGCAGGGCGACTACAGCTTCAGTGTCGGCAGGGACGGCATCCTGCGTCTCGAGTTTGCCGAGAACATGGACGATCTGCCGGGCGCCGATGCCATCTGGAATTCGGCCACGTTTACGTTCGGCTATACCGTTGCGGCGGTGCCGGAACCGGCGACGTATGGAATGATGTTGCTGGGGTTGGGGGCGGTTGGTGTTGTGGCGCGGCGGCGCAGGAGCTGTACGCCAGAGTGAGCAAACAGGCTCAGCTGTCGGCTGTTGGTTTGCCGCCTTTTTGCCGCTGGCTGACCAGCTTTTCCACCTGCTCGAGTTCCCGCAACTCCTCGCGGTCCGCCTCGAGTGCTTCGGCTTTGCGCCGCACCGAGTCGAAATGCTCGTAGCGCTCGTGCGCAATCGTGGTCATCGTCTGGTGGCTCATGCGCCCGGGACCTTGCAGCAGGGCTTGTTCGTTGAAGGTCATGAAGCTGTCAACATAGGCGCGCCAGTCGGCCATCCGCAGTCCCTTGCGCTGGATGGCGCGCAATTCGGCGAAATCCAGGAACATGCTGACAATGCGATTGAGCTGGTCCAGCTCGGTGGCGTTCAGATAGTTTTTGGCAACAGTGACATCGGCTTTGCGTACGCGACCGCCTTTCCACGAGGTGAGCGCCATATTCGGCTTCGTGGCATCTGCGCGCTGCACAATCAGTTCGGCGGCAGTCTGGCCCGACACGGCGAAGAACATCTTGTTCTGTACTTCGGCGAAAAAAAGCCCGGTCGCCTGTCCGTCATCGGCGTAATCCGTGGACAGCGCAAACAGGTCACGCACTTTCTGGTAGAAGCGCTTTTCCGAAGACCGTATGTCCCGGATACGCTGCAGAAGCTCGTCGAAATAGTCCCAGCGCTCTCCACCCTTGAGGCGCTCGTCGTCCATGACGAAGCCCTTGACCAGATATTCCTTCAAGTGAGTGGTGGCCCACTGGCGGAACTGGGTGCCGCGCGGCGACTTCACCCGATAACCAATGGCCAGGATCATGTCAAGGTTGTAGAGCTTGACCTTGCGGCGGACCTGCCGGGTCCCCTCGGTTCGAACTATTAAGTCATCTTTAATAGTTGCGGCTTCGCCCAACTCACCCTCATCCAGCACATTCTTGATGTGGATATTGATGTTCGGGACAGAAGTCTGGAACAGCTCGGCCAATTCGACCTGGCTGAGCCAGACAGTGCCGTCTTCGGCACGCAGAAAGAACCGGGCCGAGCCATCTTCCGTGGCGTAAAGTACCAGCTCGGCGCGTGGTTCCGGCTCACTCATGGCCCGGCTCCTTCAATACATCAAACGTCGATATTCCCCGCCCGCAGCGCATTGCTCTCGATGAAATTCCGGCGCGGTTCCACGTCATCGCCCATCAGCGTGGTGAAGATCTGGTCGGCCGCGATGGCGTCGTCGATCTGCACCTTCAGCAGGCGACGCACGGTCGGGTCCATCGTCGTTTCCCACAGCTGTTCCGGGTTCATCTCGCCCAGCCCCTTGTAGCGCTGTTTCGAGACGACGCGTTCGGCCTCGTCGCGCAGCCACTGCATCGCGTGGTGGAAGTCGACCACGGCGGTTTCCTTGGTGCGCTCGCCTTCGCCGCGGCGGATGAAGGCGCCTTCGCCGATCAGGCCGGTGAACGTCGATGCGGCATTCGACAGCACGGCGTAGTCGGCGCTGGCGGCGAAGTCGGCGTCGATCGTCGACACCTTCACGTTACCGTGATGCAGGCGCTCGATCCACAGCATGTGCTTTTCCGACAGCTCGTCGGAGCGCACGGACACCGTGATCGCCGCGTCGGCGATATTGTCCGACAGTGCCTGCGCCGAAGCGCGCGCCGCATCGATGGTGGTCAGGTCCAGCTGCACGCCCGTCATGATGGCGGTCAGCGCGGCACGGTCGATCACGCGGGTCAGGCGCGTCATCACGGCGTTGGCCAGGTTGTACTGGCGGGCCAGTTCGCCCAGCGCTTCGCCCTGGATCGGATCGGCACCTTCGCGCGGCGTCAGCACGGCGGTGTTCAGTGCCACCGTCATCATGTAGCTCGCTTCTTCGACGTCGTCCTTCAGGTAGCGCTCGTCGCGGCCGGCCTTCACCTTGTACAGCGGCGGCTGGGCGATGTAGATATGGCCCCGTTCCACCAGCTGCGGCATCTGGCGGTAGAACAGCGTCAGCAGCAGCGTGCGGATGTGGGCGCCGTCGACGTCGGCATCGGTCATGATGATGATGCGGTGGTAGCGCAATTTGTCGACGTTGAATTCGTCCGGACCGATCGACGTGCCCAGCGTGGCGATCAGCGTGGTGATCTGCTCGGACGACAGCATCTTCTCGAAGCGCGCCTTCTCCACGTTCAGCACCTTACCGCGCAGTGGCAGGATCGCCTGGAATTTCCGGTCGCGGCCCTGCTTGGCGGAGCCGCCTGCCGAATCACCCTCGACGATGTACAGTTCGGCCAGCGCGGGGTCGCGTTCCTGGCAGTCGGCCAGTTTCGACGACAGGCCCAGGCCATCCATGATGCCCTTGCGGCGCGTCAGGTCGCGGGCCTTGCGGGCCGCTTCGCGGGCACGTGCCGCTTCGACGATCTTGCCGCAGATGATCTTGGCGTCGTTCGGCTTCTCGGCCAGGAAGTCGGTCAGCGTTTTCGCCACGATCTCTTCGACCGGGCCGCGCACTTCCGACGACACCAGCTTGTCCTTGGTCTGCGACGAGAACTTCGGCTCAGGCACCTTCACCGACAGCACGCAGGTCAGGCCTTCGCGCATGTCATCGCCGGAGATTTCGACCTTGGCCTTCTTGGCGAAGTCGTTCTCGTCGATGTACTTGTTGATCACGCGGGTCATCGCGGCGCGCAGGCCGGTCAGGTGGCTGCCGCCGTCGCGCTGCGGGATGTTGTTGGTGAAGCACAGCACCTGCTCGTTGAACGCGTCGTTCCACTGCATCGACACGTCCACCGAGATGTTCGTGCCCTGGTCCGACAGGCGTTCGCCGGTGGCCTGGAACACCGTCGGGTGCAGCACGTTCTTGGCCTTGTTGATGTACTCGACGAAGCCGCGCGTGCCGCCTTCGAAGGCGAACAGTTCTTCCTTGCCGGTGCGCTGGTCGGACAGCTTGATGTTGACGCCGTTGTTCAGGAACGAGAGTTCGCGGATGCGTTTCGCCAGGATCTCGTAGTGGAACTCCACGTGCGTGAAGATTTCTTCGTCGGCCCAGAAGTGCACCTCGGTGCCGCGCTTGTCCGTTTCGCCGATGACCTTGATCGGCGAGACCTGCACGCCGTCGATCACTTCCAGTTCGCGGTTCTGCGGCACGCCACGGACGAAGTCCATCTGGTGCACCTTGCCGTCGCGGCGGATCGTGACGCGCAGCAGTTTCGACAGGGCGTTGACGCAGGAAACGCCCACGCCGTGCAGGCCGCCCGAGACCTTGTACGAGTTCTGGTCGAACTTGCCGCCGGCGTGCAGTTCCGTCAGCACGATTTCGGCCGCCGAGCGCTTCGGCTCGTGCTTGTCGTCCATCTTCAGGCCGACCGGGATGCCGCGGCCGTTGTCGGTGATCGAGATCGAGTTGTCCGAGTGGATCGTCACGTGGATCTCGGTGCAGTAGCCGGCCAGCGATTCGTCGATCGAGTTGTCCAGCACTTCGAACACGAGGTGGTGCAGGCCGGTGCCGTCCGAGGTGTCACCGATATACATGCCAGGACGCTTGCGGACTGCTTCCAGGCCTTCCAGGATCTGGATCGAGGACGCGCCGTAATCCTCGGAGTTGGCCTTTGCTGGTACTACGTTTTGGCTTTCGGACATGACTGCTTTCTCAAAAACTAATCTGGGTGATTCGGGAACGTCTTGCGGCAGGTCAGATACGCATCGGCATCACGACGTACTTGAAGTCGGCGTTTTCCGGGATCGAGATCAGCGCGGACGAATTCGAATCGCCCAGCGCCACATTGACCTGGTCGCACTTCAGGTTGTTCAGCACGTCCAGCAGGTACGTCACGTTGAAGCCGATGTCGATGCTGTCGCCGCCGTAGTCGATTTCCAGTTCCTCGACCGCTTCTTCCTGGTCCGCATTGGTGGACGAGATCTTCAGCGAGCCGGGGCTGATGATGCAGCGCACGCCCTTGAATTTATCGCTGGTCATGATGGCGGCGCGCTGCAGCGAACGCAGCAGCTCGTCGCGGCCGATCGTGAAGTCGTTCTTGTAGCCCTTCGGGATCACGCGCGTGTAGTCGGGGAATTTGCCCTCGACCAGCTTGGAGATCAGCTCGATATCGGAGAAGCCCAGCTTCACCTGGTTGGCGGCGATGTCCAGTTGCACCGGCTCGTCGTTTTCTTCCAGCAGGCGCTGCAGCTCGATGATGGTCTTGCGCGGGATGATCACTTCCTGGCGTTCGAACGCCTGTTCCGTCTTCACCTGGCAGAACGCAAGGCGGTGGCCGTCGGTGGCCACGGCGATCACGTTCTCGCCGTCCAGCACCAGCAGCAGGCCGTTCAGGTAGTAGCGGATGTCCTGCTGGGCCATCGAGAAGTGCACCATGTTGAACAGGTGCTTCAGCGTTTTCTGCGGCAGCGTGAACGAGGCATTGAACGTTTCCGCCTGCTGCACGGTCGGGAATTCCTCCGCGGCCAGCGTCTGCAGCGCGAAGCGCGATTTGCCGCTTTGTACCGTCAGGCGCTTGTTCAGCAGCGTCAGCGACACGTCGCCCGATTCCGGCAGCGCGCGCAGGATGTCCAGCAGCTTGCGGGCGGCCACCGTGGTGCCGGTCACTTCCGGACCGGCGCCGATGTTGGCGTTGGTGGTGATCTGAACTTCGGTATCGGTGGACAGGAACGAGACAGCCTCGCCTTCCTTGCGGATGAGGATATTGGCCAGAATCGGCATGGTGTGCCGACGCTCGACAATACCGCTCACGATCTGCAGTGGCCGGAGTAACGTGTCTCGGGTGGTTTTGACCAGTTGCATAAATATCCTCGATAAAAAGTTAAATGTACTGTTAAAGCTTTTGCTGTACTTAATTACAATAATTGCTCGTCGGAAGTACCGGCAGTGTAGCAAATCCACCCGCCGGACTTGTCTTCCGGTTACCCCTTGAGGGTTTGCTCCAGCACGTGCAGCTCGTGATTGCACTCCGGATTCTTGGTGCGGTCCTGGGCGATCTTGCGCACCGCGTGCAACACCGTGGTGTGGTCGCGGCCGCCGAACAGCTCGCCGATTTCCGGCAGCGACTTCTGCGTCAGTTCCTTGGCCAGGTACATGGCGATCTGGCGTGGCCGGGCGATGTTCGCCGGGCGGCGCTTCGAGTACATGTCGGCGACCTTGATGTTGAAAAAGTCCGCCACGGTCTTCTGGATGTTCTCCACGCTGATCTGGCGGTTCTGCACCGACAGCAGATCCTTCAAGGCTTCCTTCACGATATCGATCGAGATGTCCTTGCCGTGGAAGCGCGAGTACGCGAGGATCTTGCGCAGCGCGCCTTCCAGTTCGCGCACGTTCGAGCGCAGGTGCTTGGCCACGAAGAAGGCCACGTCGTCGGACAGCGTGACGCCTTCCGACTTGGCTTTCTTCAGCAGGATCGCCACGCGCATTTCCAGTTCCGGCGGCTCGATGGCCACCGTCAGGCCGGAATCAAAGCGGGAGATCAGGCGGTCGTCCATGCCCGTGATCTCTTTCGGATACGTGTCCGACGTGATGATGATCTGCTTCTTCGCGGCGATCAGCGCCTCGAACGCATAGAAGAATTCTTCCTGCGTGCGGCTCTTGCCGCCGAAGAATTGAATATCGTCGATCAGCAGCATGTCCAGCGAGTGGTAGTAATGCTTGAAGTCGTCGAAGCCCTTGCGCTGGTAGGCCGTCACCACGTCGCGCACGTACTGCTCGGCGTGGATGTAGCGGATGCGGGCGCCCGGCTGGTCGGCCATCACCTGGTTGCCGATCGCGTGGATCAAGTGGGTCTTGCCGAGGCCCACGCCGCCGTAGAAGAACAGCGGGTTGTACGACACGCCCGGGTTGTTCGCCACCTGGATCGCGGCGGCGCGCGCCAGCTGGTTGGCCTTACCGGTGACGAAGCTGTCGAACGTCAGGTCGGTGTTGATGCGGCTCTGTTCGCGGCCCCGCTGGTTCGCGTACTCGCTGCCTGGCGGCGGCGTGACGGGATCGCCCGTGCGCGGTTCCGGAATATGCACGGCCGGCGCATGCAGCGGCGAGCCGTTGGCGCTGGCGGGCATCGGTTCGGCGGGCTTGCGTGCCGGGTTCAGGCGCGGGTCGAGCACGAACTGCACCTCCGTCGGCGCTTCCCAGTATTGCGACGCAAGGGCGGTGATGCGGCTGGCGAACTGGGACTTCACCCAGTCGAGCTTGAAGCGGTTGGGCGCAGCAATCCTCAGCTTGCCATTCTCGTAATCGAGCGGCACAAGTGGCTTGATCCACGCGCTGTATTGTTGCGGCGTCAGCTCCAGTTCCAGTTGTGCGGAACAGGTCTGCCAGAAATTTTCCATGAATCGTCTATCTGCAAAAGCTGTGAGAGGGCAGCAGAGGGAAAACTCGAGATGAGCCCCATGCGCGCCACACGTAACACGCTATTCTAACTCCGAACCCCACAAGTTATCCACAGGGTTGTTCCAATTTTTCCGGAAAAATGGCGTTGCGGGGCCGGCCGGGAAGCCGTCAAGCTGTTGACAAGCGATGCCCAAATGCTGATAATTCAGGGTTCCCCGCCCGTACTCCGTGTTTTTTCAGTTTACGATCAGCGCGGATGTAAGCGGGCGATGAGATTGGCCAGCTTGTGCCGGACGTGTGGGCATAAGTGCGCGAAATGTCATTGGCACCAATAACTGAAGGGACCCCTGGCGCGCGTGCTGATTTTCCGGTACGGTGCGGCAGCCCGATTTTGCATTTTTTTGCTTCTTTAGCGAGACCAACATGAAACGTACTTACCAACCTTCCGTCGTGCGCCGCAAGCGCACCCACGGTTTCCGTGCACGTATGGCTACCCGTGGTGGCCGTCAGGTTCTGAACGCACGCCGCGCCAAGGGCCGCAAGCGTCTGGCTGTATAAGCCAAGCTTGTTCGCTGAGCGTGGACAACAGTTCCAACGGCTCCACAGGCGAAGGTTCCCACGACTTCGCGCGCGCTCGGCGCATCGTTAAAACGGATGAATTTTCATCCGTTTTTCGTTTGCGCCCGACGCAAAAAAGCGCGCACTTCGTGCTCTATACCCGCCCGAATCAGCTGCCAAACGCGCGGTTGGGGGTCGTCGTTGCCAAACGGCTGGCGCCCCGCGCCGTCACGCGCAACACGATCAAGCGTGTCACGCGCGAGTTGTTCCGCACCACGCGTTTGCCGGCGATCGACTGTGTAGTGCGCCTCTCGAAGGCCGTCAATACCAAGGCTGGCCCGGCCACCACGGCAAAGCTGAAAACCGAGCTGCGCCTGGAGCTGGCGCGCCTGTTCGACGCCCAGTCGAAGGCGCGGCGATGAAAACCGTGCTGTCGCTGCTGCTGCGCTTCTATCAGCTCGCCATCAGTCCCATGATGGCGCCCAGCTGCCGCTTCTACCCGAGCTGCTCGAACTATGCGCTGGAAGCGCTGCGCGTGCACGGCACGGCGAAGGGCGGCTGGCTGGCCGTGCGCCGCGTGTGCCGCTGCCATCCGTGGAACGCGGGCGGGCTCGATCCCGTGCCGCCGAAGCATTCTTCAACGACCGCTTGCGGTTGCAACCACTCCTGACTGTACCCAATGGATATCAATAAACGCACCATCCTGTGGATCGTCTTCGCCGTCTCGCTGGTCTTCCTGTGGAACGAGTGGATGATCTCCACCGGCAAGCAATCCATGTTCTCGCCGACGCCACCGGCCAAGACCGTTCCTGCAGCAGCCACGGCGGCAACGCCTGCCGCTGTCGGCGCAGTTGGTGCCAATGCGGGCGCTGCCGCCGTGCCCGGCACCGCGGCGCCGTTCCAGAGCCAGATCGTGACGATCACGACGGACGTCTACAAGGTGGACATCGATACGCTGGGCGGCCAGATCAAGCGCCTCGAGCTGTTGAAATACAAGGACGGCATCGATCCGACGAAGAACCAGATGCTGTTCCAGCAGGGCGCCGGCCGCGTCTACCTGGCGCAGACGGGCCTGGTTGGTGCAGCCAACCTGCCGAACCACAACACCGGTTTCACCGTTCGTCCCGGCGCCCGCACGCTGGACAACGGCAACCAGGTGCAACTGGTGCTGGATGCCGAACAGGGCGGCGTGAAGCTGACCAAGACGTTCACGTTCAAGCGCGGCGAGTACGTCATCGACGTGCGCCACGACGTGACCAATACCGGCACCGCGCCCGTGACGCCTGAGCTGTACATGCAGCTGGTCCACGACGGCAACAAGCCGGAAGGTTCCTCGTGGTTCAACCCGAGCTTCACCGGCCCGACGCTGTACACGGATGCCGACAAGTACAAGAAGCTGACGTTCGAGAAGATCGAGAAGCACGACGTGGCGCAGAAGGAAAGCCCGGGCAAGGTGATCCCGCCGGATCACGCGACGAAGGCCGATGGCGGCTGGGTCGCCGTGTCGCAGCACTTCTTCGTGTCGGCGCTGGTGCCGCAGGCGAAGCTGATGCACGACATCTTCACCCGCAAGGTGGACACGAACACGTACGCGATCGGCGTCGTGCAGCCGCTGGGCGCGCTGGCGCCGGGCGCCACGGTGTCGAACAGCGCCAAGCTGTTCTCCGGCCCGCAGGACGAAAAAGTGCTGGAACAGGTCTCGCCCGGCTTGGAGCTGGTGAAGGACTACGGCATGCTGACCATCATCGCCAAGCCGATCTACTGGGTGATGCAGCAGATCCACGCCGCGCTGGGCAACTGGGGCTGGACGATCATCGCCTTCACGATCCTGATCAAGCTGATCTTCTTCCCGCTGTCCGCCGCCAGCTACCGCAGCATGGCCCGCATGAAAGTCGTGACGCCGAAGATGACGGCCATCCGCGAACGCCACAAGGGCGATCCGCAGAAGATGAACCAGGCGATGATGGAGCTGTACAAGACCGAGAAGATCAACCCGCTGGGCGGCTGCCTGCCGATCGTCGTGCAGATGCCGGTGTTCATCTCGCTGTACTGGGTGCTGAACGCATCGGTTGAAATGCGCGGCGCGCCGTGGGCCCTGTGGATCCACGACCTGACCAAGCCGGATCCGTTCTTCATCCTGCCGGTGCTGTACGCGATCTCGATGTACGTGACGATGAAGCTGAACCCGCAGCCGGCCGATCCGGCGCAGGCGAAGATGATGCTGTTCATGCCGCTGGCATTCTCGGTGATGTTCCTGTTCTTCCCGTCCGGCCTGGTGCTGTACTGGGTGGTCAACAACCTGTTCTCGATTGCCCAGCAGTGGGTGATCACGAAGAAGATGACGCCGAGCACGAAATAATCACCAGCAATAATTGCTCGAAAAATGTGCGGTCCGGCGACCCGGCTGTCCCCATTTTTCAAGAAACATTGCTTCAAAAATGGGGACAGACCCCATTTTTCAGGAAACAGTTCCTGGGAAATGGGCGTCTGTCCTTTTTTCGTTAGAATTCCCCTTATGAACCTCGACACCTCTCCCATCGCCGCGATCGCCACGGCGCCCGGCCGCGGCGGCATCGGCGTCGTCCGCGCTTCCGGCAAAAACCTGCGCGCGCTGGCGCAGGCGCTGTTTGCCGGCACCGAGCTCAAGCCCCGCCACGCCACCTACATTCCGTTCACCCAGCAGGACGGCACGCTGATCGACCAGGGCATCGCGATCTATTTCAAGGGTCCTCATTCGTACACGGGTGAGGACGTGATCGAGCTGCAGGGTCACGGCGGCCCCGTCGTGCTGCAGATGCTGCTGCAACGGGTGCTTGAAGCAGGCCATGACTGCGGCCTGCGCTTGGCCGAGCCCGGCGAATTCACCCGCCGCGCCTACATGAACGACAAGCTCGACCTGGCCCAGGCCGAGGCGGTCGCCGACCTGATCGATGCATCGACCGAAGCGGCCGCCAAGTCGGCATCGCAATCGCTGTCCGGCGCGTTCTCGCAGGCGATCCACGCGATGGTCGAGCGCGTGACGCACCTGCGCATGCTGGTCGAAGCCACGCTGGACTTCCCTGAAGAGGAAATCGACTTCCTGGAAAAATCCGATGCGCGCGGCCAGCTGAAGGGCATCGTCGAATCGCTCGATCACGTGTTCCGCCAGGCGTCGCAGGGTGCGCTGCTGCGCGAGGGGCTGAATGTGGTGCTGGTGGGGCAGCCGAACGTAGGTAAGTCCTCACTACTCAATGCGCTGGCGGGCGCCGACGTGGCCATCGTCACGCCGATCGCCGGCACCACACGCGACAAGGTCAGCGAAACCATCCAGATCGAAGGCATCCCGCTGAACATCATCGATACGGCCGGCATCCGCGGCCACGATGAAGCGGTGGACGTGGTCGAGCGCATCGGCATCGAGCGCACCTGGGGCGAAGTGGGCAAGGCGGACGTGATCCTGCACATGCTGGACGCCAACCACGGCCCGACCCGCGCCGACGAAACCATCCTGGCCGGCTTTCCGGCCGGCGTGCCGGTGCTGCGCATCTGGAACAAGATCGACCTGTCCGGCCACAAGCCGTCGCTGGACACCAGCGACGATGCCACGCATATCTACCTGTCGGCACACGACCACACCGGCATCGACCTGCTGCGCAAGGAACTGCTGCGCATCGCCGGCTGGCAGCAGACGGGCGAATCGCTGTACCTGGCCCGCGAACGGCACCTGATCGCGCTGAAGTCGGCGTCAAAACATCTGGCCCTCGCCGGCGAGCATGCCGCGCAAACGGACCAGTCGCTGGACCTGTTCGCCGAGGAGCTGCGGCTGGCGCAGACCCAGCTTTCCACGATCACCGGCGCGTTTTCGTCGGATGATTTGCTGGGGGTGATTTTCAGCCGGTTCTGTATCGGGAAATAATGTAGTAGCCCTTCACCCGGCATTTATCCTGACCACAGTCCCGCTTCGGCAAGACGACGCAACAGGGCTGTGCGGCTGGCGTAAGGCACGAGAAAGCGCCGGAGATCGCGTTCGAACGCCTCCGCGCTGGGCACCAGTGCATAGCCTTCGGCCAGCACCGCGAGGGCCTGTACCGCCTGGCGGTAACCGGAGGCATTGCCGCGTGATGCTTCTTCGGCCGCCACCTTCCAGTATTTGTCCGGCCTGGCCATCACCTCGCGCAATTCTGCCTCCCGCTGCTGCCGGCGCTTTGCTTCACGCTCCTCGTGCAGCCCGGTTTCGCGGACCTGCCTGGTTGCTGCCGCCGCCTGAGCGAGCCTGCGCAGCTCGGCCACGGTACGCCGGGATGTGCCCGAGGATGCCGGGCGCTGCGCTTTCAGCCACGCGGCGTAGTGCGCTTTCACCCGGCGTTCCGCATCCTGGCCCTGTCCTAGTGCAATGCACTTGAGCACATCCTGCATGTCCGGAGCGGCCCAGGTATCCAGCCAGGCGGGAATGTGCCGGGATTCGTCGTCTTCCTGCGACGCGGCCGCCGCACTGCCGGCGATGGCGGCCGCCAGCAGGTCCTGGTCGACCTGGAGGAACTCGACCAGGGCCTGCTGCGCGGGCGACAGTTGCGTCAGTCCCGGCGGAACGTCCGGTTCCAGATCTTCGTCGTCGAGGAACGCGCCGGCGGCCAGCCAGCCCAGGTAGAGGGGCCGCAAGTCGCCACGCGACAGCTCTTCGCGCAAGGCAACCAGCCGGCGCATCCAGCCGGTGCCATCGTCCACCGCAAAACGGTCGTAGTCTTCGTTTTCCGGCAATACCCAGTCGATGATCCAATGCGTCTCGCTGGCGTCGATGGTCAGCGAGAATGCATTGGCAAATGGCGCCAGTTCGGCCTTCCGGAAGGCTGTTTTCGGCAGGCGCAGTGACAGCTGGCAGCTGCACCAGTTGGCCAGATAGACGTAAGCGTCGAAGTAACGCCGCATCCAGTCGGCGGGATCGGCTTTGAGCTCACCCCATTCATAGTGATTGGCGAATCCGCGTGGCGTGATATCGGCACGGGTGGAAACCGCGCGTAGTTCGGCCATCTCCTTGCGGCTCAACGGCCGGTCGATGGCGGCAAATTCATAGTACTGGTATTCGCTCATGGCGCCGGCCTGACTTTGGTCTTGAAGAATGGTAGCGCAACTCCAGCCCACTCCTCAAGACAGCGCCACGGTCGCCTTTTTACGACTATCGCCAGCCGCCCTTCCATTGTCAAAATGTTCTCCCCTCGGGGCCGCCATGACATTGTTGTCAAAGTGTCTCCCGGCGTGCGCCAACGCACCAAACGGCGTCAGTTGACCTGATTTAATCCTGCTATTATTTATTCGAGCAACACGACGTTGCCGGCGCGCGAGCAGCGAATCTGTAGGTCGGGGCGTTGATGCCTGTCATGCCCGCCCAGTTCCGCTGACGTAATCTTGCAAGCAGTCCGACGTGCTGTCTGAAAGGGGAACATCATGGAATCGATCCAAGAATCAGTGCCGGCCGGGAGTCTGAATCCGTTGCTGCCGGTCATGCGCCAGGCCGCGCAATCGCGCCAGACGCTGCCGCCGAAAGGCTCGTGCTGGTACTGCGAAAAGCCGCTCGACAGCGTGCGCCGCTTCTGCGGCAAGGAATGCGCCGACTCGTTCGACGAAGAAGCCGAGTACACGCGCTGATGCGCGCCGGCGGTCAGCGCGCGGCACGCAGCAACGCGAGCGCGCGCTCGAAATCGTAGTCGTCCATTGCCGCTGCCGCGGCCTGCCACGGCGCCGCGCCCACGGCATTTTCCAGTTCGCTTCCCCACCGTTCCACCAGGTCGGCCGCCGCGCCGTCGCCATTTTCCAGCAACGCCTCCAGCCGGCCGAGCAGCACCGCCGGGCCGGGTGACGGCTCGTCCGCCGCCGGCGATTCGATCCGGTAGTCCGCCAGCACGTTTTCGATCCGCGCATCGACCCGCTGCAGGGCGCGCTGCAGTTCGTCGAATAACGGGCCGGCTTCGCCCTGTTCCCGCAACACCGCTTCCACCTGCCCCGCCAGCGCATGTACCTCGAGCGCGCCCAGCAGGCCGGCGGCACCTTTCAGCGTATGCATCAGCCGGTGCGCGGCCACCGCGTCGCCGCCGGCCAGCAGCGTGGCGGCCTGTTGCGCCGCTGCGCGGTAGGTGCCGAAGCGCTGCAGCGCCTTGAAATAAATGCGGCGGTTGTCCATCAGCCTGCCGAGACCCTGTTCGACATCGAGGGCGGGCAGGTCGCGCGGAAGAGGTGTCATTTAGCGGGTGGTGAACGACCAGTTGCGGGTGACGGCGATGCTGTCGACGGTGCCGGTGAAGGTGACATCATACGTGGTGGCGGCCGCCAGGCGGGCGAGGGGAATGATGGCGGCAGCCGAGCCGGGCGTGTGTTCGTCGCTCGCATCGGCCAGCAGCCGCACGGCAAGGTCGGTGCCGCCGCGGGGCCTGACCGTGAAGGCGGTCACCGCCACCGTGGCGCTGATATTGGCATGCACGCTGATCGGATAGCCCACTTCGTTCTGGCCGGGCACCGGATCGGGCGACTCGGTGTCGCTCAGGAAGCTGACGGGCACGGCGGTCTGCCCGCTGGCCGGATACACCGCCACGCTGCCGCGCGCGACACCCGTGCCATAGCCGTTGGTGGCGGCGAAATCGGCAGTGAAATACGTGTAGTTGTTGGTGCCTGTGGCGGCACCCGTGCCCATCTCACGGAATACCGGCTCGAAAATGACGAAGCGGTGGTAGATCGCCGCGATCAATTCTTCCGCATGGTAAAAGCCGGTGCGGTCGCTGGCGGCGGAGATCACCTCGCCATACGCATACTGCCCCGCCACCGTGTAACCGGCGGCGGCCAGGCGATTGCCCACCGCCGCGCCGGTGAAGCCCTGCTTGCCGGCCACCTGGTCGTGCGACACCGTGTTGTTCAGGCGCAGATAGTTCGAGTGGCCGACGGCCGCCTGGTCGATGCGCGCATTGCGCGCCAGCGTGGCCAAGCCGATCTGGCCGCGCCGGTAATTGAACCAGGCGAAGCCGTCCGTCGCCGTATCGCCGGTGGCGGCGGGCGCACCCGGCTGGGCTGGGGTGACCGGCGTTACAGGCGTGACGCCGGAGGTGCCCGTCACGTCCCCGCCGCCGCCGCCGCCGCAGGCCGCCAGGGCCGCTGCGGCCAGCAGCGCGGCGAGGCGGCTTGTCCAGCGCAGTCCAGCCGTGATGTTCGAGTGCATGATCCACTCCCGCAGGCGCCGGTCGGGGCCGGCCATCAGCCGATTCTATGCCAATTTCTGCGGTGCGGCGGTTTTGTTACTGTTCGCTCAGGATTGGCCTCGGGCGTTACAATAAGCCTCACACTTTGACAGGCGGACCCACTTGAACACACCGCGCACCCGGCGCATGCAGCGCGCCAAGTTTGCCCTGCCCAGTTTCGTCACCCTGCTGTCGATCGCGTGCGGCTTCGGCAGTATCGTGATCTCGGTCGACAATGCCCACGTCGGCTATCCGGGCGACTACCGGCTGGCCGCCGCGCTGCTCGTCCTGGCCGGCATCTTCGATGCGCTGGACGGTTTCGTCGCGCGCGCCACCGGCACCAGTTCGGAGTTCGGCGTGCAGCTCGATTCGATCGCCGACGTGATGAACTTCGGCTGCGGCCCGGCGATGCTGCTGTACTGCTACGCGTTCGTGCAGATGGGGCCCGCCGATCCGATGCTGTTGCGCGCCGGCGGCATTGCTGCCTTCTTCTTCGTGGCCTGCGGCGCCTTGCGCCTGGCCCGTTTCAACGTCAACGTCGGCCGCACCGATCCGAAGTATTTCGTCGGCATGCCCATCACGGCGGGTGCCGCCTGCGTTGCCGCGTTCGTGGTGGCGTGGCCCGCACCGCCGGACACGAGCCTGCAGGGCTGGCTGATCGTGCTGCTGCTGTTCGTCGTCGGCAGCCTGATGGTGTCGACGATCCGCTTCCCCAGCTCGAAGCAGAAGAAAAGCGCCAAGGTGTTCGTGCTGCTGGCCGTGAACGTGGCCCTGCTGGTCTGGCTGCGCTTCTATTACTTCGTGCTGTTCTTCGTGGTGTACATCGCGTTCACCGTGGCGCTCAATCTCGCCTGGCGCTCTGGCTGGAAGGGCATTGCACCGCCGGTGGTGTACGACGACGAGTAGGCTTTACTACGCCACTTCGCGCCCCGCCGCGGCCTGCAAAATCTCGAACCACTGCGCGCTGCTCAGCGTGAAGCTGGTGCCTTCCACCGCCTCGCGGATCGCTGCGATGCGGCCGGTACCCGTCAGCGGGACGGGCGCGCAGGGCAGCTGCATGATCCACGCGAACACCACGCTGGAAAACGAGTGGCCCGTCTCCTGCGCCACCTTGCCGATGGTGGCGCGCAGCGGCGCCGAGGCGGGATCGTCGCCGAACAGGCGGCCGCCGCCCAGCGGCGACCAGATCATCGGCGCCACCCCTTTGTCCTGCAGGCCGTCGAAGGTTTCGTCGTACAGCGGCGCCAGGTGCAGCGGCGAGAATTCCACCTGGTTGGTCGCCAGCGGGATGCGGCGGTGCAGGCATTCGAACTGGTGGCGGCTGAAGTTCGACACGCCGAAGTGCCGCACCTTGCCCGCCGTGCGCAGGTTCTCGAACGTTTCGGCGATCTCGTCGAAGTCCATCAGCGGGTCGGGCCGGTGGATCAGCAGCAGGTCCAGGTGGCCGGTGCGCAGCGCCTTCAATGAATTGTCCACCGACGCGACGATGTGGGCGGCCGACGTGTCGTACTGCTTGAACGTATGCGCGGGCCGTGCCGGCGACACGAGCTTGATGCCGCACTTGCTGACGATCTGCATGTGCTGCCTCAGCGACGGCTTCAGTGCCAGCGCCTCGCCGAACAGCGCCTCGACAGCATAGCCGCCGTAGATGTCGGCGTGGTCGAAGCTCGTCACGCCCAGGTCCAGGCATTGCTCGATCAGCGCGAGGCGCTGCTGCGGCGTCATGTTCCACTCGCCCATCCGCCACATGCCGGCCACGATGCGCGACAGCGCCAGGCCATTCTCGGCGGTGGATACGACAGGGCAGGGCGCTTGCGTCATGGCGGGCTTTCGGTGAGTTGCAGATGGATTGGTGGTGAAATGAGCAAGGGATTATAGAGCAGGAAGGCGGCGCCGAAATGCAAAAAAGCCCGCACGATGGCGGGCTTTTCTCGACGGCGACTATGCTTATTTAAGCCACAGGCGCATCGAATCCCATGCGCGGCCGAAGATCGACGCCTGGTCCACCTGCTCCAGCGCGACCACCGGCAGTTCCAGCAGCGGTTTGCCGTCGACCATCATCTTCAGCTTGCCCACGTTGGCGCCCAGTGCCACCGGCGCCACCAGCGGATCCTTGCGTTCCAGCTGCGGCTTCATCTTCGCGGCCACGCCTTTCGGCACCGTCACCAGCACGTCCTGGCGGAAGCCGATCTTGACCTTCGACTGCGAACCCTTCCAGATGTCCGGCGTGTCGACGGCCTGGCCTTTCGAGTACAGCTTGACGGTGTCGAAGTTCTGGAAGCCCCAGTTCAGCAGCTTCTGGCTCTCGGCCGTCCGCACGCCGTCCGACGTCGTGCCCATCACCACCGAGATCAGGCGGCGTTCGCCGGTGCCATTCGGGCGCTTGGCCGACGCGATCATGCAGTAGCCCGCCGATTCCGTGTGGCCCGTCTTCATGCCGTCCACGGTTGGATCGAGCCACAGCAGGCGGTTGCGGTTCGGCTGGGTGATCTTGTTGTACGTGAAGCTCTTCACCGAGTCGATCTTGTAGTACTGCGGGAACTCCAGGATGATGTGCTTGGCCAGCACGGACAGGTCGCGCGCCGTGGTGTAGTTGTCAGGGCTCGGCAGGCCGTGCGGGTTGGCGAACTTGGTGTTCGTCATGCCCAGGCGCTGCGCCTCGCGGTTCATCAGCGTGACAAAGGTGCCTTCGTCGCCGGCCACCGCTTCGGCCAGCGCGACGGCCGCGTCGTTGCCCGACTGGACCATCAGGCCGTGCAGCAGGTCGTTGATCGAGACGGGCGTGGCCGGATCGATGAACATCTTCGAGCTGGACGCATCGACCTTCCACGCGCGGGTGGACACGGTGACCATCTGGTTGATGTCCAGCTTCTTGTCGCGCAGCGCTTCGAACGCCAGGTAGGCGGTCATGATCTTGGTCAGCGACGCCGGTTCGACGCGCATGTTCGGATCCTGGGCCGCGATCAGCTGGCCGCTCGTGGCGTCCAGCAGCAGCCAGGACTTGGCGGCGATCGTCGGCGAAGGGATGGTCTGGGCGACTGCGGAAGAGAGAATCAGGACACTGGAAGCCAGTGCCGCGAGGAGTTTTTTCATGGATCTGGAATCTTAAAATGGAGCGGAGTTTCAGACGGATGCAAGGCTAATGCGCGGGCCGCACGCGGACAGCTGCCGCGACGGCCCGGACATTATAGGCGTTCACGCCTCCTCTGCGTCGTCCTTTTGCTGGGCGCGGCCCAGCCACAGCGCGACGACCCAGCTCTTGATGTGATTCAGTTTGCGGTGGAAGAAGTGATCCGCGCCGGGAATCACCAGCACCGGGATGTCCTGCGGGCGGGCCCAGTCGTACACGGCCTGCACGGGGATCGTATCGTCGTTCTCGCCGTGGATCAGGATCGTGTTGGCGGGGATGTCCGCCATCTCCCACTTGCCGGCGGCCGCGCCGACCAGCACGAGGCCTTCGACCGGCGTGCCGGCAGCAGCCAGGCGCTGCGCCAGGTGCGACTGCACATAGGTGCCGAACGAGAAGCCGGCCAGCGCCACCGGCAGCTCCGGGTACTGTTCGACCATGTGGCGGTACAGCAGCTCCATGTCGTCCGTCTCGCCGTGGCCGCGGTCGTGCACGCCCTCGGACTGGCCGACGCCGCGGAAGTTGATGCGGGCGACCACGTAGTCCAGCGCCACGAAGGTGCGCGCCAGCGTCTGCGCGACCTTGTTCTCCATCGTGCCGCCGTACAGCGGGTGCGGGTGGGCGACGAGCGCCAGGCCGCGCGGCTTCCTGCCGTCGAGCGGCAGGTCGATCAGGCCTTCCATCAGGCCCGCATTGCCCTGCATCGTGAAGTGCTTGGTATTCTTGTTCATCATTACTTGATCTTCAGCCTTTCCACCGGTTGGCCGCCCACCAGGTGGCTGTCGATGATTTCGTCGATGTCGGAGTTGTCCACGTAGGTGTACCAGATGCCTTCCGGGTACACAACGGCCACCGGGCCGTGTTCGCACCGGTCCAGGCACCCGGCCTGGTTGACGCGCACGCCGCCGGCGCCGTTGATGTCGAGCTGCTTGCAGCGTTTCTTCGCGTGTTTCTGCGCCTGCTCGGCGCCGCGCGGGCCGCAGCTTTCGCGGCCGTCTTCACGTGCGTTCATGCAGAAGAACACGTGATGCTTGAAATAGGGGGTGTCGCTCATGCTTGGCCTCTTGATCTGATGCAGCCGTAATGATACCTGCGAATGCCCGCCGTCACGGCTTGCTTACGGCTTATTGAGTTTGTGGGACGGCAGCCAGAGGAACCACAGCGCGCACAGGGGCCACAGCAGCGACAGGAACTGCGCCGCGCCGTTGAAGTTCAGGAACTTGCCCTGTACCCAGGTCTGCATCGTCGCGCTGAAATACGGGTTGACCGGGGTACTGTTCACGACGAGCAGCGACAGCAGGATGGTGACGATGGCCAGCCGGCGCTGCGCGGCATGCGGCGCGAACGCCAGGCCGGCCACCATGATCCCGCCGATCAGGAAGCCACCCTGCGCGCCGGGCGTGATCCACACCAGCGCATTCTCGGGCGCGAACAGCAGGGCGGACGCCAGCGCCTTCGTCAGCACGGCGCCCGCCAGCAGGGCAGCCGCCAGCAGCAGGCGCGGCGCGGGCCGCCGCATCAGGCACAGTAAGGTCAGCGACGCGCCCACCATGCCGCAGGCCGTCACCATCGTCTCGGACAGCCAGTACTGCTCGACGGTGAGCTCGGGATCGGGCCGCACCAGCGACAGCAGGTCGATGTCCATCTCCAGCAGGTCGCTCAGCCATTCGGACAGCAGCGGCAGCAGCTGGCCCTGGCCGAACAGGAAGGAGCTGGGATAGATCTGCGCCAGCGGCCACAGGGCCACCAGCACGAGGCCCTGGCTGGCGTGCTGCGCGAACCAGCGCTGGCGCAAGCGGTACAGGTGGCTGGTGTCGAGCAGCTTGCGGGCCGACAGCACGCCGATCAGGCCACCCAGCGTGCAGCCGGCCGTGTTGGTATAGAAGTCCAGGTTGTTCGACACGCGGCTGGGCAGGAAGGTCTGCACCGCCTCCATCGTGCCGGACACCAGCGCGCCGGCCAGCGCGGCCAGCAGGAAGGCCCAGAAGCCGCGGATGCGCGGGTGCAGCGCATACGTGACCAGCATGCCGAAGGGGATGTAGCCGATGACGTTGATCGCCGCGTCGAACATCGTCCAGTAGCGGGGCATCGCCGTATGCTGCAGGAAGATGAACGGCGACAGGCCCTGGTTGTGCCAGCCCGTGAACGGGAACCAGCTGGCATAGACGATTAGCAGCAGATAGGCCAGCAGGCTGGCACGGGCGACGGGCGAGCCGCGCTGCGTCCGGACCAGCTGAGGCGCCAGCGGCTGCACTGCAGCCGGTGCCGGCTCCGGGACGGGCGCCGGGGCAGGCGCGCCGGCTTGATCGTCCTGCGTCATGCTAGTTGCCCGGCAGCGCCGCCAGCCAGCCGAGAATGTCGGCGGCGATGGCGTCCGAAGCGTCGGCCAGCGCGCGGGCACCGCCCGGGGCATCGGCCGTCTGCGCGGGAACCGTGCGTGTAAACGTGCGCTGGTCTACGAGGCGGTGGCTGCGGAACACCGAGGCCCGCAAGGAGACGACGGCGCTGCTGTCGGCGGCGCTGGCGAAGTTCTGCGTGAATTCGTCCGCCTCGAGCCGCAGCAGCGGCGTGCCGCCGCTGGCATCGGTGGTGGACAGCACCTTGACGCCGCCCTGTGCAATGCGTGCCTTCAGCCGCTGCGACAGCAGCTGCAGCGGCGTGGCGCTCCACTGGTTGTAGGCGTAGGGACGCGACTGCTGGGCATCCGAGTACAGCAGGCGGTAGTACATGCGCTGGTTGTCCAGCACTGCCGGCCCCGTCACGTCGGCGACGACGAGGGCCGGGAACGTGGCAGCGGCGGCCGGTGCGGGCGGCTGCGCACCTTGCGGCGAAATGGTCGGCCCGAAGTCGTAGACGGCATTGGCGGGGCCCTTGCCGGTGGCGCAGCCGGCGAGGGCGGCGCCCAGCAGCATGGCGGCCAGCGCGCGATGGTGTTCCGTGATGATGGCGATCATGGGCAATCCTTATTTGGTCGGCGCCGCGAAGCCGGGTTCGCCGGGCCCCGGCGTGGGGGCCGGTGCGCCGAACAGGATGCTTTGCGGGCGGTCGTTCAGGGTATTCATCGTGCGGCGCACGGCGCGCATCGACGAGCGGGTTTCGTCCGTCAGCGCGGTGATGCTCGGCAGCGTATCGAGTTCGGCGCCGGTGGCCACCGATTCCACCGACGTGGCGGCGCGGTCCACCGAGCCGGTCAGGCGGGTCAGCGCGCCATCCGGGCCTTGCAGGCTTTGCGACAGCCGCGTCACGTCCTGCGCCAGTGCGTTGACGGAGGTGATCGCGCTGTCGGCGCGGTCGACGAGGCCGGGCAGCTTGTCGATCGTCGGTCCCAGCTGCTTCGGCAGCGACCGGTATTCGTTGGCGGTGGCGCTGACATCCGAGAACGCGGCGAGGATCGTCTTGCGGTTGTCGTCGCTGAGCAGATCGTTCAGCTTGGTCGTGACGTCTTCCGCTTTCTCCAGGATCGCCTGGCCGCGCTTTTCCAGCTGGTCGAGCAGGCCGGGACGCAGCGGGATCCGGGCCGGGTTGCCGTCGTCCGTCGCCAGCCGCGGCGAGCCGACCTGTTCGTCGTCCAGCTGGATGTAGGCGATGCCCGTCACGCCCTGGTAGCCCAGCGTGGCAAAGGTGGTCTTCGTGACCGGCGTGGCCGGATCGATGCTCAGGTGGACGAGGATCTGGCCGGCCCGGTTCGGATCGAAGTCGATGCCGTCCACCTTGCCCACTTCGAGGCCGCGGTAGCGCACCGCCGCCTGCGGATTCAGGCCGGGCACCGCCAGCGTGGTGGCCAGCAGGTACGGGTCGTATTCCACGCGGTCGCGGTTGAACCAGATGCCGAACAAAACGGCAGCCACCAGCAGTACGATGGTGAAGATGCCGGTCATGAAGGCGTGCGATCGGTTTTCCATAGGTGCTCCTGATTCGGATTCTGCTATTCGAGTGCTTCGAGTGCCCGCTTGCCGCGGTCGCCCAGGAAGAATTCCTTGATAAACGGGTGCTTCACGGCGATCACGTCCTTCGTCGGCCCCACCGCGATCACGTGCTTTTCCGCCAGCACGGCGATGCGGGTCGACAGCGCGAACAGCGTGTCCAGGTCGTGCGTCACCATGACAACCGTCAGCCCCAGCTCGCGGTGCAGCGACTTGATCAGCGAAACAAAGCTTTCCGAGCGGTCCGGGTCGAGGCCCGCCGTGGGCTCGTCGAGGAACAGCAGCTTCGGTTCCAGTGCCAGCGCGCGCGCCAGCGCCACCCGCTTGACCATGCCGCCGGACAGGTCGGAAGGCATCTTGTTCGCATGCTCCGGGCCGAGGCCCACCATATTCATTTTCAGCAGCACGGCATCGCGCACCAGCGCATCGGGCAGCACGCGCAGCTCGCGCATCGGCTGGGCGACGTTTTCGAACACCGTCAAGGCCGAATACAGCGCGCCTTCCTGGAACAGCATGCCCCAGTGATTGCGCAGCAGCTGCAGCTGGGCGGGCTTGGCCTGCGTGATGTCCTCCCCGAAGATGCGGACGCATCCCTTTGAAGGACGTTCCAGGCCCAGCATCTGCCGCAGCAGCACCGTCTTGCCGGTGCCCGAACCGCCGACGATCGACATGATCTCGCCCTGTTCGATGGTCAGGTCCAGCTCATTGTGGATGACGGTCTTGCCGAACTTCGTCTGCAGGTTGGTGATCTCGACGACGGGCACGCTGCCATCGAGCGTCAGCTCGCCCGGCGTTTCGCTGCAGCTGGGCGCTTCGTCTTCCGGGTGCGGGGCGTCGTGGTGCAATTCGTCGCTCATCAGAACCCCACGCCGTTGAAGACGATCGCGAACACCGCGTCGGCCAGGATCACCACCGTGATCGCGGTGACCACCGACGTGGTGGTGCCGCGGCCAAGGCTTTCCGTATTCGGCTGGATGCGCAGGCCGAAGTGGCACGACACGAGCGCGATCAGCATGCCGAACACGGCGCCTTTGCCCAGGCCGATCATGTAGTTCGCCAGCGGCACCGCGTCCGGCAGCTTCTGGATGAAGTAGCGCGCCGACAGGTTCAGTTCCATCTTGGCCGACACCATGCCGCCGATCAGCGCCATCGCATCGGTCCAGATGACCAGCAGCGGCATCGAGATGGCCAGCGCAAGCACCTTTGGCATCACCAGCCGGAAGCCGTGCGAGATGCCCATCACGAGCATCGCATCGAGTTCCTCGGTGACCCGCATTACGCCCAGCTGCGCAGTGATCGACGAACCGGAACGGCCGGCGACGAGGATGGCTGCCAGCAGCGGCCCCAGTTCGCGGATGATGCTCATGCCGAGCAGGTTGACCAGGTAGATGTCGCCACCGAAGTTGCGCAGCTGCTGCGCCGACAGGTAGGACAGCACCACGCCGATCAGGAAGCCGACCAGCGCCGTGATGCCCAGCGCCTGGAAGCCGGCGTGGAAGATGTTCGCGGAGATCTCCTTCCACGGGCCGCGGTGCGGTGCGCGCGCGAAGTGCCACAGGTCCTGCACCACCTGGCCGATCAGCTGCACGAAGCCCTGCAGATGTTCGAGGAAGTGCAGCATGCCGCCGCCCAGCGTGGCGATCCAGTTCATCGCGTGGCTGCGGTGGCGGGGCAATTCCAGCTTGCCGGTCGTCTCCAGGCGCTTGAAGAATTCCTCCTGGCCCGGCGCCAGCTTCAGCGATGCGGGACGCTGGTAGTCCCAGGCCTGCCACAGCAGCTGCGCGCCGAGATGGTCCATGCTGTCGATCGCGCTGAGATCCCATTGCCCATCGGCCGGTGCGTCCTTCAGTTGCGCCGTGATGGTCTTCATTACCTTGCGGTGAGCCAGTGCGTGAACCTGCCATGTTCCTGCGGCGGTCACGTTCGACCCCGACGCGCTGCCGGGTTGAATGGTTAAGGTTGGCTCTTGTGCAATGGGCATGTCGCCAGTGTAAGTGAGTTTTGTTCCGTTCGCCACGGGTGCCGACTCAACGGTGTGTCGGAGCTGTCCGACGCCGCAGCCGGCGGTCTTATGCGGCCAGGTGGCGGGCCTGGCGCTGCGGCGCCGCGACGCCTGGTGCCTGGACTTTCTGCTTCACGCCATGACCATCGCGGGCCAGCAGAGCCGGGACTTCCGGCACGCCCTGCAGCTGCAGCCACTTGCCGACCAGCGTGGCGAGGCGGTCCAGTGCGATGCGGTGGGTGGCGTCCGTGTTCGCGTACAGCCAGTCCGACAGCGCCATGAAATTTGCGAACGGTTGTGCGCCCAGCAGCACCGGCGTGGCGTGCGTGAAGCGGCCGGAATTCGCGATGAGGTCCCAGTAACGGGCGAAGCGCACCAGCCGCTGCATGGTCGGGAAGTCGATGTCGCGGTTGGCCAGAATGGTATATGGCGGATGCGGATCGAACACGAGGCCGAATTCCTGCGTGTGGCGGATGATCGGCGTGCCGCGCAACCGCTTCAGGATGCCGAACTGGATCTCGTGCGGACCGAGCGCCCACAGCTTGTCGAAGCCTTCGGCAAAGCTGTCCACCGTTTCACCGGGCAGGCCGGCGATCAGGTCCACGTGCATGTGTACGTGCGAGTGCTCGCACAACCACCGGATATTGGCCGCGGCCTTGTCGTTATCCTGCTTGCGGGAGATGTTCGCCTGTACCGTTGGATTGAAGCTCTGGATGCCGATCTCGAACTGCAGCGCGCCGGGCGGGAATTTGGCGATGCCTTCCTTCAACGCATCCGGCAGGTGGTCGGGCACCAGTTCGAAGTGCGCGTACACCGGGTCGTCGGGATGGGCCGCCAGTTTGTCGAGGAAGAACTGCATGATCTTCAGGCTCGTCTTGATGTTCAGGTTGAACGTGCGGTCGACGAACTTGAACAGGCGGGCGCCGCGCGCATGCAGCGATTCCATCTCGGCGAGGAAGGTGTCGATATTGAACGGCCACGCCGTCTTGTCCAGCGCGGACAGGCAGAACTCGCACTTGAACGGGCAGCCGCGGCTCGCTTCGACATACAGCGTGCGATGGGCCAGGTCCTCGTCACTATATAGGGAGTAGGGCAGCGCGATGTCCGCCATCGGCGGCTGCACGCCCCCATGCACCTTCATCAGCGGCTTCGGGCCGTGGAGGATCTCGTTGCACAGCTTGGGGAAGGTGACGTCGCCCCAGCCGGTGACCACGTAATCGGCCAGCTGGACGATCGCCTGCTCGTTGGTCTCGTGCGAGACCTCCGGGCCCCCCAGCATGATCACGATGTGGGGCGCCACGCGTTTCAGCGTCGCCACCAGCTTCGCTGTCTCCTCGACGTTCCATATATAGACACCGAAGCCGACGATCTTCGGCTGGTGCGCCAGGATGCGTTCCACCATCTCGGTTGTTTTCGCACCGATGACGAACTCCTGGATGCGGGTCTGGTCCCGCAGTTCGCCCATGTTCGCGAGCAGGTAGCGCAGGCCCAGCGAGGCGTGGGTGTAGCGGGCGTTGAGGGTCGAGAGGAGGATCGTCATGGAGATTGCGAAAGCCGATTGCAGAATCACGCATTTTACCCTTGCGCGACTGCCGCGGTTTCGATATAGTTCTGTCCCTCGCAGCGGACAACGCAGTAATGCAGACGCAGCGAGATGTTAAACGGCAGAAGATGCTGTGAAACAAAAGGGGTTGACGAGATGCACGAAACACCGCATAATCTCATCTCTCTGCTGCTGACAAACACAACGCTTTGTCAATAACGTAGCAGCGCTGAAAAGCGAAGAATTCTTTAACAATCGACAATCGATAAGTGTGGGCGTTTGATGTGAAATGTGCCCGGGACTTCGGTCCCGATGCTCAAAATATAGCATTAAACGCTCGCAAGTAATATTTAACGCAATCTCTGCAAAGAGATTTCGTCAGTATCTTGAGAGCGACCAAGTCCGCAAGGACTTTAAACAGAGATTAAA
>DKJA01000185.1:2619-3150 GCA_002454505.1 Oxalobacteraceae bacterium UBA6704 | reverse complement strand
CACGCTGGCCAATGCGCAGCAGCAGATGACGGAGCTGGTGGTGCGCGACAAGAACCGCGCCAGCGTCACCGTGTGGTCGATCGGGAACGAGACGCCGGTCAGCGAACCGCGCAACGTCTTCATGGGCAAGCTGGCCGATACCGTGCGGGCGCTGGACGACACACGCCTCGTGGCCGCCGCGCTGGAAGTGCACCGCAAGGGTAGCGAAGTCACCGTCGAAGATCCGCTGGCGGACCGGCTCGATCTCGCCAGCTTCAACGAGTACGCGGGCTGGTACTGGGCCAGCAACAAGGACATGTTGAACTTCCACTTCAATATCCCTTACAACAAGCCGGTGGTGATCACGGAATTCGGTGCGGACGCACTGGGCGGCCTCCATGGCGATGCCGACACGCGCTGGACCGAGGAATACCAGGACCAGCTGTATAAAAACCAGTTCAAAATGCTTGAAGCGATTCCCGGCCTGCGCGGCATGACGCCGTGGGTGCTGGCCGACTTCCGCTCGCCGCGGCGCCCGCATCCGTACTACCA
>DKJA01000185.1:1737-2347 GCA_002454505.1 Oxalobacteraceae bacterium UBA6704 | reverse complement strand
GACTTCTGGAACCGCAAGGGCCTGATCACGCAGTCCGGCAAGCGCAAGCAGGCGTTCCATACGCTGAAGGCATACTACGATCAAAAAGAACAGCAGTACAAGAACAAATAAAGGAGACCCGAGATGACGTTACGACCGACCGCGCTGGCCGCGGCCCTGTGCCTGCTCCCTGCGCTGGCATGCGCGGACCAGATCGATGACAAGGTGGATGCGCTGCTCAAGCAGATGACGCTGAAGGAAAAGATCGGCCAGCTGCACCAGCTGTCCGGCCGCGAAGCCACCGGCCCCGAAAGCGACAAGCGCGAAGGCCAGCTCAGTGCCATCAAGGCCGGCAATGTGGGGTCGATGCTGAACGTGAAGGGCGCGAAGGACACGCGCGAGATCCAGGCGCTGGCGCTGCAGTCGCGGCTGAAGATCCCGCTGCTGTTCGGCCTCGACGTCATCCATGGTTATAAAACCGTGTTCCCGGTGCCGCTCGGCGAAGCATCGTCGTGGGACCTGGAAGCGATCGAGGAATCGGCCCGCGTGGCGGCCCGCGAAGCCTCGTCGGCCGGCCTGCACTGGACGTTCGCGCCGATGGTGGACGTGGGCCGCGACCCGCGCTGGGGCC
>DKJA01000185.1:1396-1568 GCA_002454505.1 Oxalobacteraceae bacterium UBA6704 | reverse complement strand
CCGCGACCCGCGCTGGGGCCGCGTGATGGAAGGCGCCGGCGAAGACACCTATCTCGGTTCGAAGATCGCCACCGCGCGCGTCAAGGGCTTCCAGGGGAAGAAACTGGGCGCGACCGACCGCATCATGGGCACCGCCAAGCACTTTGCCGCCTACGGTGCGGCCATCGCGGGC
>DKJA01000185.1:786-1167 GCA_002454505.1 Oxalobacteraceae bacterium UBA6704 | reverse complement strand
ACGGTGCGGCCATCGCGGGCCGCGACTACAACGCCGTGGACATGAGCCTGCAACAGCTGTACGAAGTCTACCTGCCGCCGTTCAAGGCGGCCGCCGATGCCGGCGTGGCCACGTTCATGAACTCGTTCAATTCGCTGAACGGCGTTCCGGCCACCGGCAGCGCCTTCCTGCAGCGCGATATCCTGAAGGGCGCGTGGAAGTTCGACGGCTTCATCGTCTCCGACTGGGCGTCCGTGAAGGAGATGGTCATGCACGGCTATGCCGGCGACCTGGCCGATGCGGCCGTGAAGGCGATCAACGCCGGCAGCGACATGGACATGGAAGGCGAGGCGTACATCCAGCATCTTGAGCAGGCCGTCAGCGACGGCAAGGTGCCGCAGC
>DKJA01000185.1:431-623 GCA_002454505.1 Oxalobacteraceae bacterium UBA6704 | reverse complement strand
CGACGGCAAGGTGCCGCAGCAAAATGTGGATGATGCGGTGCGTCGCATCCTGCGCAAGAAATTCGAGATGGGCCTGTTCGACGATCCTTACCGCTATTCGGACGTGCAGCGCGAGCAGAAGGTGCTGGCCGATCCGCAGCACCGCCGTATCGCGCGCGACGTGGCCCGCAAGTCGCTGGTGCTGCTGAAGAA
>DKJA01000185.1:0-195 GCA_002454505.1 Oxalobacteraceae bacterium UBA6704 | reverse complement strand
GAAGAAGATCGCCGTCATCGGTCCGCTGGCCGATTCGAAGCGCGACCTGGAAGGCGGCTGGGTGGTGTCCGATGTGCGCGGCGAAGTCGTCACCATCGTCGATGGCATCCGGCAGAATGCCAAGGGCGCACAGGTAAGTTACGCCGCCGCGTGCGCACCGGGTTGCGCGAACGCGGACGGCTTTGCCGAGGCGGT
>DKJA01000043.1 GCA_002454505.1 Oxalobacteraceae bacterium UBA6704 | reverse complement strand
CCGGCATCGAGCGACAGGCAATACACGCGCAGGTCGAGTCCATCGCAGATCGCCTCGGTGCCGCTGACGCGCTGCGGCAGCAGCAGGTCGTCCGACGGCCCGCCGGTCAAGGCGAGCGTCAGCTGCAGCGGACGGTGGCGCGTGGTCAGGTACTGGGCGAGGCTGTCGGCGAGGCCGACGTCGTCATGGTCCAAGATGGTCTCCTGTATCGATCATGTAACGGGTGTCGGCGTTGTCGCCCGCCTGCGGCCTGGTGACGAGGAAGCTGCCGCAGCCCAGCTTCGCGGTCCGGTCCAGCACCGTGGGTGCGACGTCCGCTGCGCGCAGCATCAGCCGGATCTCGAAGTGCAGTCCCGGCACGTTGAACAGGGCGAGCATGGCGCGCAACGCCCTGCCGCCCGGTGCGCGGGGCAGGAAGTGATCGAAGTCGCGACGGCACAGTGGCCCCAGCCACAGGCGCACGCCCACGCTGCGGCTGCGATAGCGCGGCCCGATCAGGGAGTCGGTACCGAGCCGGCAATGCGCCGTGCCGAGCTGGGTGCGTTCCGCCTGCCGCAGCAATTCCCACGTGGCGACGAATGGTTCGAGCCGGATGGGCACGCGAAAATATTCGTTGAGGATGCCCGCGATCAGTGCCGCCGAGACGGTGCGGTGCCGGATCAGGGCAGCGTAGTGCGCGGTCACGTGCGGCGACATGCCGGTATCGGCAGCATTGACCGTCAGGCGCCTGCCGGCGATGGCCAGCTGCAGCGCGAGAAAGCCATCCCGGCCGCCGTCGCCGAGCCGGTACTCCACGCGGCACTGCCGCCAGGCCTGGTAGAACAGCAGCACGGAGCGTTGCGAGAAGCAGTCGAGGAAGGCGCGGCCCGCACTGCTTTTCTCGTCATGCACCTGGGCCGCGACGGCTTCCGTGTAGCAGTAGGGCAGAACGCCTTTGACACCCAGGAAGCCGATGAAGGCGGGCGTGATGTGGACGCGCTGCCCGTCGGCGGACAGCGCTTCGATCTGGCTGCGCGGGAAGGCCAGCGACAGGCTGTTCCGGAAGCGCAGCACGCTCTCCAGCGTGTGGCCGGCGGCGGCGTGCGGCCGCAGCCACGTCTCGATCAGGTGCACGGCCTGGAAGAAGTCGTACCGCCGCGGCTGTGCGAGCACGCGGCCGATCAGGCCAGCAGGATGTTGCCATGGCGGGGTGGGCATCGCAGCAGCTCCCTTTCTTCGGCCAGCGAAACGATCGTCAGTTGCGTGAAGCTGTTGATGTGCGCGCACAGGCCGAACAGGTGATCCAGCACCTGCGCGAACAAGTGCAGGCTCGTGCCGACGAAGGCCTGTTCGTCGAGCGTGACGCGTATTTCGGTGCCGTACACCGGCGTGCGGTGCCACTTGTCCGGCAGCCAGACGCGGGCGCGACGCTGCGCCAGTGCGGCGATACCACGGATCTGCCGCTGCGTGATGGCGGACTGGCGCAGGTCGTGCAGCGCCAGCACTTCGCGCAGGCCGTCCACGCCCTGCTGCGCCAGCGAGGCGTGACCGAACGACAGCAACGAGACCAGCCGCCAGTGGTGCTCGGGATTGAAGCGGAACTGCGGCGTGGGCCGGTGCAGGAAGCGCAGCGTCCAGCCCTGCGTCGCCTGTTCCAGCTGCAGGTCGCCGGCCGGTGCGCCATGCCGCAGCCTGGCCGGCAGGTCGCGATTGGTGCAGGTGAGGTCGATGGATACGCTGGCGTCGTTGCCGGCCAGCGGATCGAGATTGCTGTCCACCAGTGCGATGCGCATCTCGCGGCCGGGATGCGTCACTGCGCGGATGGCATCGCGCCGCAGCAGGTAGTACCGGCCCTTGCCGTGCTGTTCGCCGTGGTGCACCGAGTAGTAAGGGCGGAATTCCGCATGCAGCCGGCGCGCCTCGCTTGCGATCGTCACCTTGTCGACGCTGAACACGTCATAGGCGCTGGCCGGACTGGCATCCGGCATCAGCTCATAGTCGGATGTGGCGTGGGTCAGCTCGATCGGGCTCGCGGAGCGCCGGAACAGGTTGACGGCCGGGGTGCAGGCGGGCAGCAGGTTGGTTGCCGACATTGTCGCCAGCAGCCGCGCCGTCGGCGAGTCGTGCGGTACGGTGAGGCCGAGGTGCAGCGTCAGCCTGAGGCAGCCCGGGGAAACATACCGCGCCAGCGCCGGCCACTGCAGGTCGATGAAATTGAATTTGTCCGGGCAGGCGGAATACTCGGCCAGCAGCCGGAAGGCCGGATGGGCGGCGGCGGGCCAGGGCAGCACTGCGTCGTCGTCGCCGAAACCCGCCGGCACGACAGGCACTGCGTCGAGGATGCGCCACGTGCCGTCCTCCAGCTCGAGATACGCGGTCTTCGCCAGCATGAACAGCACATCGCGCAAGGCGGCGCACAGGGCCGGCTCGCCGGCGATCAGCAGGCGCAGCGCGGCAAGGTCGAGCGTGCCGAGGTCCGCGCCGGCGCGGCATTCGATGCCGATGCTGAGCGAACTGGTGACGTCCATCGGCCGCCGCACCGACAGCGGCAGTTCGGCCAGCGGATGGAACTTCGCGTGGGACAGCACGAGCGGCGCCAGCACCACATCCTGCACCGTGCGGAATTTGCAGGGTACGCCGTCCGGCGACGTTGCCGTCAACATCGTGCCCCGTGGCAGGCGGGTTACCGTGGCGGCCGCATTCTGGCCTGCATCGACGTGGACGATCGCCGTGGACGGGAAAGGCCGCAGGTAGTGCGGGAAGTTCACGGTCAGCAGCGCTTCCGTCAGCTTGCTGTCGTTGTCGTCGATCAGCCGGGCCACGCGGGCGTTGGACAGCGCCGTCGCCTGGATCAGCCGCTCGACATGGGGATCGTCGCCGGCGCCATCGGCCATGCCCAGCCGCGTCGCCTGGGCCGGATATTCGGTGGCGAATTCCTGCGCGTAGCCATGCAGGATGCCCAGTTCGCGTTCGTAATATTCGCGCAGCTTTTTCATCGGCCCCCCCGTCAGCGGATCGAGTAGTGAAGGCTGGACGGCTCCAGCAGCACATCGAAGCGCAGCGCCCCGGCGTTGAACGCCGTCCGCAGGCGCGCGGTGATGACGAAACTGAGCCGGTTGACGGAGCCCGGTTCGTGCACCAGTTGCGCCCGCACCTGCGTGAGCCGCGGTTCGTGACGGTTGATGGCGGTTTCCAGCCGCTTGCAGATTTCCAGCTTGTCCGCGCTGCTGGAGAGACTCAGTTCGGCGAAGTCGGCCAGGCCGAAATTGGCGATCGACTTGCGGCAGCATGGCGCGCCGGCCAGATCGGCATCGGCAATGGCGGTGCGGGTGTTGAGGAGGTTTTCCAGGTCGCGGGTGATCGCCCGCCGGGCCTGGTTGAGCGTCAGCACGGCGCTGGCGCCCGCCGCGTCATGGGCAGGGGCAATGAGCCGGTCCCAGACGCTGTTGGTGAAAATCACGGTTCCCGGTTGTTTCATTGCTTCCCCGCATGTGAACTGAGCCTTGGAATTCTCCGGGCTCCGGCCTGGCAGGGTGTTGCGGCATCGCAATTCATGGCAACGGAGGAGGCCTGCGGCATCGGGACAAACGCCCCTATAATGGGTGCCTACTCATTCATTAGTGAGGATGACCACGTCATCCAGCCGGTATCGATCCATGTCCCGTCCAAAAAGCGAAGAGAAGCGTTTGAGTCTGTTGCAGGCGGCCGCCGAGGCCATCTGCGAGCGGGGTGTCGGTGCGCCGACGTCGCTGATCGCCAAGCGCGCCGGTGTGGCCGAAGGGACGCTGTTCCGCTATTTCCCGTCCAAGGAAGCGCTGCTGAACGAGGTCTACCTGTTCAACTACCGCCTGCTGACGACCGCCACGCGCGCCTCGTTCGATCGCGCCGATCCGCTGCAGCAGCGCGCGCACGCGGTGTGGAACAGTTATATCGACTGGGGGCTGGCCAACCCGGTCGGCTACCGCGCCATGAGCCAGCTGGCCGTCACCGACATCCTCACCGCCGAAACGCGGGCCGAAGAGGCGCGGCTCTTTCCGGATGCCGGCCTGCGCGAGTCGGTTGCCACGAACGAGATTTTCACGGGACTGCCGCAGCTGTTCGCGGACACGATCCTCGTCGCAGTCGCCAGCGCGACCGTCAAGTTCGCCGCCGAATATCCCGAGCGGACCGACGAGTACAAGCTGCGCGGCTTTCGGGCTTTCTGGCGGATGGTCGAGCAGTAGATCTGTTAGCGCCAGAACGCGCGGCCGCCTTTGTGCCGGGTTCTCGCGCTAATCCGAATACCCTTGCCGGTGATACGTGGCGTTGTGCCGGATGCCCCACCACATCAGATAGGCATTGTTCTCGCCGCGGGCGCGGAACCAGCCTTCTTCCGGATCGATCGGGCGCACCTTGGCCGGTGGCGTCACCAGCAATGCGGTTGGCTGGGCAAGCTCCGTTGTGCCGGCCACCAGCACGTTCTTGCCAAGGTGGTTGGCATAGGCGATTCCCAGCGCGACATTGGTCAGCGCTGTCCCGGCGCCCATCTCGCCCAGTAGGGCAGGGGTGTTGAATGCCTGTTTCGAAAAGTCCAGTTCTGGCGCGTTCAGCGTCAGACCCTGGGCCAGGTTGCCTATGCGGTCGGAGGAGTCGGCGTGGGTATTGTTGGCGTCGTGGATCACATAGCCGATGTCGATCGGCTGCTTGCCGGCGTTGGTGGCGGCCGTTGTCAACGCCGCCTGCCAGGCCTGGATCACGCGCGACGGCTGGCCCTGTTTGATTTCGTAGTCCGACAGCTTGGCGACGGCCGGATAGCCGATCCAGGCGAGCGGCTCGCGACCGGTTTTGTACTGCGGCCCGGCCAGTACCAGCAGCACCATGTTTTCATTCATTTGTCTGCCCTTGGGAGGGAAGCTGGGTGCATCCCAGTTCATCGCCCAGGCGGTTTCGGTTGGGTGGGCCTGCAGGTAATCGAGGGCGGCCGACAGCGAGGTGAAGCCTGCGTTCGGGCCACCTAGGGTGACGTGCACATCTGGTGGTGTGTTGCGGGTCCAGGCAGTCGGGAAGTAGGTGTTGCCTATGGCGAAAAGCTTGATCATCCGGTCCCTTGTTGAAGCTTCCACTGCCTTGGGATCGAGCCTGCCCTGCGGGAGGGCGAATTCGACATGGATGCCTGCCAGCTCCCGCCAGGTTGCTTTATCTGTCAGCGAGTGCGCGTTGTAGAACGAAGTTGAATATTTGAAATAATTATCGTGAAAAAGCGTCGTCAGCGCCTCGAAGTACTTATGCTGATAACCTTCGAATGTTTCACTCCTACTTGAGCCTACGATCGAGCTGACCACTTTTACTGTCGTAAAACTATCCGGATCGTTGCGCACCATGTCGTCGTTTTTATTCGGCTTGGCCAGTCCAAGCGTCCACAAAAGCTGCCACTCGGTTGGATAGTCACGCCGCTGCAAGGGGTTCAGCCATTGCACGCCCACTACCTGGGCCATATAAGATTTGACTGGGTCGGGAGCAGGCGGTGCGGACGCAGAGCTAACTGTGATGGCTCTTTCAGGGGTATTCGCGCATGCGGTAAGCAGAGCCAGCGTAGCGACGGCGACTAAGGCGGGGAACACAATGAAACGTTTCATGATTTCTCCATCTGTCAGCAAGCGGTAGACGTGGGCCGAGGTCGACCAGGTGAGATAAAGACTGACGCAGGTGACGAACAGGCATGCCAGGGCGGTCCAACCAAGTCTGCGGGGGCGTGTGGCAATCAACGAGCGCATATTCAGTCTCCGGGAACGCGGTAAGGGGGAGGCGCGGGATACTCGCGGCGATCTTCGATTTTCTCTGGCATGCCTCCTTCGCTTCCGGCTGCATTCGCCCAGGCATGGATTGGCTTACTGTTCAAATTTCCCGACTCAAAATATTCGCCCAGCGGCTTCTGCGAGTCGCCGTTGTCCAGGCCCTTCCACAATCGCCAATCCGCAGCGATGCGAAGCTTTCGCAAGTCATCGGGCGAAATCCGGCACATCCCCACCGCCACGTCATAAGCCAGCGCCTTCTCCGCATGCATCGGATTGGTCATGATGGTCGAATGGTCGGTGGCGTTGACGTCGATGTTCTCCCGCAGGTACGAGCTGATCTCCTCCTCGCGCCAGGCCTTGAATTCGGCACTGGCAGTTTCCGGTTCATCTTCTTGCCGCACCGGTTCGCCTGGCTTGACCAACTTTGCGCGCCGGGCCAGCATGCGCAGGCGGGCATGCTCCTCGTAGCGCTGCGTCGCTTCGCTTTTCTGCTGACCTGTCGTGACATCGGTAGCATCGCTTGTCGGCGTGTCGTCGCGCCGTTGACCTGCAGCGTCTTCGCGTTCGTTGAACCGCTCGTCGAACCGTTCGTCCGCCTTTCCGAAGCGAAAACTCGCCGGTGTGAACGCGGTTGGCAGTTCCGGGGCATCGATGGGGATCGACCAGTCCTTGTCCGGCAATGCATTGATGCGGGCACCCAGGGCGCCGGCCACTCCGGCAATCGGAATCATGAACACCGTCGAGGCGGCGGTGAGCACCTTGCTGGCCCAGTTCCGGTTGGAGTCCATCCCTTTCGATGCCGAGTATCTGATTCTGGGCGACTCGGGCAGCCAGAACGCCGGGCTGCCTGCGTCAAGTCGCCGGTAATGGTCACGCCAGAAGTGATATTCGCGCTTCACGCCCACGTTGACGCCCTGGGCGAAGACGCGCTGGCAGAATGTGCCGGTGCCGCCGGCGGCGGCAATCTCCTTCTGGCTGAGGCCCCGCCAGCCGATCCCCTGGATCGACGCGCCGGAAATGACCTGGTCATGGGGATTGCAGTACAGCGTCACGCGGCCGCGAGTTTCCTGGCGCGTACCGTAGCCGCAGGCCTGCCGGTCGGATTTCGTATCGAAGCCATGCGCCCGATTGGCCGTGTACCGGTCGATGTCTTCGGCCTTCTGCTGCGGCGAGGCGGGCTCGCGAACGATGTCGAAAAAGGCCCGCAGCGTCTGGAACCTGGCGTCCACCGTCTGGCGCCCGTTACCGCCGTGCCGGTCCTTCATGTGCAATTCGCTCCAGCTCTCGAGCTGATTGGAAGCGACCAGGCTGTATGGCGCATTGCACAGCACATAGCTGTCGGCGACGCAGCGGCCCGTGACACCGGCGGCATCCGTCACGGCTGGCATCCGGTCGCCCAGGAAGGCGGCAGCCATGCCGATCATATTGCCCTGGCTATGGCAGACCAGCGTGACGGGCACATTGGCCTGCAGCTTGCGGATCGATTCGATCAGCTTCGCCAGCCGCAATGCGGCCAGCACGAAGTAGGGCCGGGGCGGGCAGGAGAACACATACCTGTCCGGCATGGGATTGACATGCTGTACGTTCACCCACAGGAACAGGTTTTCCGACAGGCCTTCGCTCCACAGGTCGGGCAGGGCCGTGCAGCCGTTGGCAAAGGGGCCGCCACCCCAGTAATCCTTTTCGTTGAGGTAAACCCCGTCGCCATATTTCTGCAGTTCGGCGAGGCTAGCCCTGTAGCCCCAGCGGAAGCGGATCACGGGACTGAAATGGTTGTCATCACGGATGAACGTCGTCTCATCCCTTTTCGCATTGATAAAACCATCTTCCGACAGTTCGTCCGTATAAACCGGCGCGCGCAGTTGACCGCCCTCGGTTGTCGGATGCGCGAGGTGCTCGTCGCAGCGCTTCAGGCGCGCATTGAGGCCGGCGCACAGGCCTTCCTCGGTCTGGTCATACCATTCGCCGTCCGAATTGACGCCGTGGACGAAGATGACGATGCCAGGCAGCGGCAATTGCGCAACGGCCTTCAGGTCGCCGCCGTTCAGGAAGGTGACGCCGCTCTTCTGGCACAGCGGCGTTCTTGCCGGGTCATCATAAGGATTGTCTGCCGCATCGGGGCAGCTATCCGTGGTGCCGGTATCGTTCATCATGTTCTGTCCCCCTTCGCTCACGAATCGCTGCCGAAAAAACGCACCACGAGTTGCTGCAGCCGGTTGCCGGTGATCGTATTGCCCTTGCCCGAGCTGTCGGTTTGTCCCGATTGCAGCACCTGCCCATCGCTTTCGACCTGCAGCGCCACGCCCTCGACGGGTTCGCCATCGGTCGACCTGACCAGCACCGGGGTGCGGCTGAATGTGCCTTCGCCAAACGTCGGCAGATCCGCCTTCCGGCTGGCCGCTTCGCCCCACTTGTGTCCATCGGTCCTGACATTCAGTGCTGCCGGACCGCCAATCTCCGGCGCGCCGCCTTTCAGCGACAGATAGGCGCCGCCCTTGCTCGCCAACAGCAGCTCCTCGGCCATCACGATCACCCGGGCTGCGGCACTGATCTTGATGTCGTTGGCCGCTTCGATCTGCGTGGTGTCGTGCTGGCTTTGCAGCAGCAGCGGACCATGGTGGGCAATGGCGCGCAGGCCGTCCGCGTGCGAGAAGAGGGAGATGCCCTTGCCGGCGTTGACGGTGCACAGCTGACCGGCGGTGAGTTGCAGGTTCTGCTGCGCTGTCGTGTCCACGTTGGTGGCGGCGTAGGTGACGATCGCTTTGGACGTAGCGAAGCTGATGCCTTGCGGCGCCGTGACACCCATCGCACCCGTGCTGCCTTCCGGCCAGTTCTTCAACGCGGACTGCAAGCCGGATTGCGGCTCGTCGTCCACCGGCAGGCCAGCGCAGGCGGCGGCGTGTTTGCCTAGCGCGCGAAACAGCTCGAGGCATTCGTCCATCAGCGCCGTATATTCGGTGCGATCGAGCTGCCCGCCACCATCGGCTGCGCGCTGCCATGCGGACAGCAGCATGCCTTTGCCGGCGCGCAGCGCCAGCTGCTGATCGGTGGTCAGCTCGGCGCCTTCGCCGCGCGGCGTGCCGCTGCCCTTTGTGCGCGGCTGCGTTAGTGAACCGAGGTTCAGTTCGGAGCGTCCATGGTCGCTCGCCAGCTGCGCGCTGATCTGGCCCGGTGTGTCGTCCAGGCGCAGCTGGTTGACGCGCGTGCCCTTGATCTCGCGGCTCTGCAGGCCGGACACGTAGCGGTTGCCCGGCAGTCCATCGGTGCCCAGATGCGGTGGACGGCCTGCCGTGTTGTATAGCTGCCCGATCACGACCGGCTTGTCCGGATCGCCGCCGAGGAAGGCGATCAATACCTCCGTGCCGGCGCGCGGCAGCGTCAGCGCACCGAAGTGGGAACCGGCCGTCGTGCCGGCCCAGTTGCTGGCCACCCGCACCCAGGCGGAATCGGCATCTGTACCGGAAGCACCCGCGCCTTCGGCATGCGCGTGATCGCATTCGCGCATGCCGCCGAAACGCACCTTGATCCGGCCCAGCTCATCGCAATGCACCGTTTCGCCGGCAGGGCCGACGACGATCGCACTCTGCATCGCCGCCTGTGGCTGGTCGGTGCGTGGATCGTAAGCTGGTACGAAAGGCGTGTCGCGCCGCACGCACGTCATGCTCATGAAGAAGCGCATGTCACCCGCATCGAACCTGCCGGCGTTGTCGCTGTCCCAGCGGTTGCGGGCGAACAGCCGTGCCACGCGCGCATCGAAGGCTTTCGGGAGATTGTTCTGCGCGACGATCTGCTGCGACAGGATGATGAAGTCGCGTTCCTCGTCCGCATGCTGGTCGAGGTCCGGATGGCCATCGAGACTGAAGTACTCGCCGGCCGTGCAGGAACGCACGCCGCCTTCCGCGTGATAGCACTTCGCCTCGAAGTCGGAACGCGCCATCGCCTGCCACGCCAGATCGGACAGGTCTTCATGACTGTCGCGCACGTGCGGTGCCTCGACGAGGTAGCGGTCCAGGTTGGCGGCGAGCTTGTTGCCCCGTGCGCCCTGGTCGGTTTCGGTGGAGGCGCTGGCGCTCATGAAGCCGGTGCCGCGGGGATTGGCGTAATCCCAGCTGAAATGGGTGACGCGGCCCGGCCGTAGCGAGCGCACGCCGCACCAGGCGGTGATCGTGTCGCACTCCTCGGTGGCGCCGGCGCGGTGGAAGCGCACGCGGCCCGCGGCGCTCTGCTTCAGCCGCCGGGCGTCATGGAACAGCACCAT
>DKJA01000044.1 GCA_002454505.1 Oxalobacteraceae bacterium UBA6704 | reverse complement strand
CGGCGTGCCGGTCGGCGTCGTGTCGTGGGGCTCGATGCTCAACGAGGCGCAGAACGAACTGCTGCTGGGGAAATGGTGGCAGCTGACGGCGGCTGCCGTGCCGATGGCGGTGCTGGTCACCGCGTTCTCGCTGCTGACCGATGCCTTGCGCGATGCGCTCGATCCGAAGGTGAAATGATGGAATCCTTGCTTTCCGTGCGCGACCTGCGCATCGCCTTCCGCGTCGACAGGAAGAATACTTTCGAGGCCGTGAAAGGCATCTCGTTCGATGTGCCCCGCAATGCCACCGTGGCGCTGGTGGGCGAATCGGGCAGCGGCAAGTCGGTCAGCTCGCTGGCCGTCATGGGCCTGCTGCCGCGGGACACCACGCTGATCGATCCGGCCAGCCGCATCGAGTTCGACGGACGCGACGTGCTGCACCTGTCCACCGGCGAGCGGCGCGCGCTGTGCGGCAAGGAGATTGCGATGATCTTCCAGGAGCCGATGTCGTCGCTCAATCCCGTGTTCACCGTCGGCTTCCAGATCGGCGAAGTACTGCGCCGGCACCTGGGCATGAACCGCCGCCAGGCGAGGGTACGCACGCTCGAGCTGCTGGACGAAGTGGGCATTCCCGATCCCGCCACGAAGATCGATGCTTACCCGAACCAGATGTCGGGCGGCCAGCAGCAGCGCGTGATGATCGCAATGGCGATCGCCTGCGAACCGAAGCTGCTGATCGCCGACGAGCCGACCACGGCGCTCGACGTGACGATCCAGAAGCAGATCATGGCGCTGATCGCGCAGCTGCAGCGCAAGCACCGCATGTCGGTGCTGTTCATCACGCACGACCTGGGCCTGGTCGGCGAGGTGGCCGACCACGTGATCGTCATGCGCCACGGCGAGGTGCGCGAAACGGGCACGGCGCGGCAGGTGTTCGGTGCGCCGCAGGACACCTACACGCAGGCCTTGCTGCATTGCCGGCCGCCGCTGGACGCGCGGCCCTTGCGGCTGCCGGTAATTGCCGATTATATGAACGGGCAGCTGCCGCCCGATCCGCCGCAGCGCACGCGCGGCTACACGCCGGACGACGAGATCGTGCTGGACGTGAAGAACCTGCAGAAGAGCTTCTGGCTGCGCGACGGCCTGTTCGGCAAGCGCGAATTCCGCGCCGTGAAGGACGTATCGTTCCAGCTGCCGCGCGGGAAGACGCTGGGCGTCGTCGGCGAATCCGGCTCCGGCAAGACCACCGTCGGGCTGACGCTGCTGCGCCTGCACAAGGCCACCGGCGGCACGGCGCTGTTCGAGGGCCGTGACCTGATCGCGATGCCGGACCGCGAATACCACGCGTATAAGCGGCGCATCCAGATCATCTTCCAGAATCCGTATGCATCGCTCAATCCCCGCTTCACGGTCGGCCAGATCCTGCTGGAGCCGATGCGGCTGCACCGCATCGGTGCCGACGACGCGGAGCGGGTGGCGCTGGCGCAGGCCTTGCTGGCGCGCGTCGGCCTGCCGCCGGAAGCGTTCCACCGCTATCCGCACGAATTCAGCGGCGGGCAGCGCCAGCGCATTGCGATTGCCCGCTGCCTGACGATGAAGCCGGAAATCCTCGTCTGCGACGAATCCGTGTCGGCGCTGGACGTTTCTGTGCAGGCCCAGGTGCTGAACCTGCTGCAGGACCTGCAGGACGAGTTCGGGCTGTCGTACATCTTCATTTCGCACGACCTGTCGGTGGTGAAGTACATTTCCGACCGGGTGATGGTGATGCACCAGGGCGCCGTCGTCGAAATGGCCGATGCGGACGAGCTGTACCGCAATCCGCAGCATCCCTACACGCGCAGCTTGCTGGCGGCGATTCCCCGCATGGTGGATGCCGGCCAGGGTGAATTGCGCTAACATAGAGAGATGGCCAACTTGATTTCTTTGCTGCAGGAATACGGCGTACTGATCGTCTTCATCGTCGTGCTTGTCGAGCAGATCGGTATGCCCATTCCCGCCTATCCCGTGCTGATCATCTCCGGCGCGATGGCCACCGGCGATCCCGCCGCGTTTGCCGGCGTGCTGGCCGTGGCGATGGCCGGCTGCATGCTGGCCGACCTGTTCTGGTTCCGCGCGGGCCGCCATTACGGGCGCCGCATCCTGAAGCTGCTGTGCCGCATTTCGCTGTCGCCGGACTACTGCGTCAGCCAGACGGAAGACAATTTCCGCAAGTGGGGCGTCAAGTCGATGATCGTCGCCAAGTTCATCCCCGGTTTCAACACGATCGCGCCGCCGATGGCCGGTGCGATGGGCACGCGGCTGCATGTGTTCATGTCGTTCAGCCTGCTGGGCGGCACGCTGTGGAGCCTGACCGGCCTGCTGATCGGCGTGTACTTCCATGAAAACGTCGACGAGGTGCTGGACATGCTGTCCACCATGGGCGGCACCGCGCTGGCCGTGCTGGGCATCCTGCTGGCGCTGTTCGTGCTGTTCAAATACGTGGAGCGCCGCCGCTTCCAGCGCGCGATGCAGACGGAGCGCATCAATATCGACCAGTTGCGCGAGCTGCTCGACGCGGGCCAGGAACCGGTGATGATCGACGCCCGCAGCGCCACGGCGCGCGAGCTGGAGCCGTCGGTGCCGGGCGCGCTGGCCGTCGACGGCAACCTGGCCAACCTGCTGAAGGGCCTGCCGCGCGACCGCCACATCGTCGTCTACTGCAGCTGCCCCAACGACGTCACCGCCGCCAACGTGGCCAAGCAGCTGCATGAGCGCGGCTACACGATGGCCCGCCCGCTGCATGGCGGGCTGGATGCGTGGAATACGGCGTTCCGCGAGGGCGAGACGGTGCTGGTTGCCGAGCAGGTACCGGCCGCCGAGGGGCGGTAGGGACAGTCCTCCCGGCCGTAGTCATACTACTGCCCGATTCCAACAAATTTCCCCATTTGTTGCATAGTCTGTACCCAAACTACAGAGAACTCTTGCGCCGATGCTAAGAAATCCGATAGCATTAGGCTTCAACTATCCATTCCTTCGCCGATGAACGCCATGTCCACGCCCGCCGCCATTTCGACTGCCGCCGCCTTTGCCGGCGGTCCGCGCCTGCTGGCCGACGTGGGCGGCACCAATGCCCGCTTCGCGCTGGAGACGGCACCGACGCAGGTTGGCCATATCCATGTGCTGCCGTGCGCGGATTACCCGACGCTGGCCGCCGCATTGCGCGCCTACCTGGCGCTGCCGGATGTGTCCGCCGCCGCGCCGGACGTGAAGCACGGCGCCATCGCGATCGCCAATCCGATCACGGGCGACCTGGTGCGGATGACCAACCACCACTGGGAATTCTCCATCGAGGCGCTGCGCGTCGAGACGGGCTTCGACGTGCTGGCTGTCGTCAACGACTTCACCGCGCTGGCCCGCTCGCTGCCGCTGCTGGGCGAACAGAAGTACCAGGTGGGTGGCGGCACGGCCGTGCCGGGTGCGCCGCTGGGCCTGATCGGCGCCGGCACGGGGCTGGGCGTGTCGGGCCTGATTCCATCGCCGTCCGGCTGGACGGCGCTGCTGTCCGAAGGGGGCCACGTCAGCTTCCCGCCGATGAACGACACGGAAGTGGCGATCCTGCAGTTCGCCTGGCGCGAGTTCGACCATGTGTCGGCCGAGCGGCTGCTGTCCGGCGCCGGCATCGAACTGATCTACCGGGCGCTGGCCGGGCACCGCCAGGTGGCTGCCGAAACGCTGGGCGCCGCCGACATCGCGCGCCGTGCGCTGGACGGCACCTGCCCGCTGTGCGACGAGGCGATCGAAGCCTTCTGCACGATGCTGGGCACGATCGCCGGCAACCTCGGCGTCACGCTGGGTGCGCAGGGCGGCATCTATATCGGCGGCGGCATCGTGCCGCGGCTGGGCGAACGCTTCGTCAACTCGGGCTTTCGCGCCCGCTTCGAGCAGAAGGGGCGCTTCCGCGCCTACCTGGCGGCGATCCCCACGTATGTCATCACGGCCGAGTATCCGGCCTTCCTCGGCGTGTCCGCCGTGCTGGCCGAGCGGCTGGCCGCCTGAGCCGGGCCTGTTACATTCCCCATTGCATTCCATCGTCGCGAATTGCACCATTCGCGATTTTATGGGGTACAATGATCGACATTGGACGAAACGGCCCCCGATCCAGCAGTTCTTCCGGGCCAGGCCGACAGGTTCCCGACAGTCGCTTGCAGATGGTTTGCCAGAGGTTTTGCCAAACCACCCGCGCAGCGGCGCCGTCGAAGCCGCCACTCTCCACTTAGACCCTCCGTCCCGGCTTTTTTGCAGTTCCTGGCGACCACTCGCGGCCCGGCGGCAACTACAAGTTAGCTATGGATACAGCTGAGGCCAAGAAAGTCCTCGAGACCGCGCTGCTTTGCGCTCGTGAGCCGTTATCGATTCACAGCCTGAAAAAATTATTCGTCGATACCGACGACCAGGGCCGCCCGCTGGGCGCCGGTGTCGGTGGCGATACGATCAAGGGCCTGCTGGAGGAATTGCGGCAGGACTGGCAGGGCCGGGGCATCGAAGTGGTGGGCCTGTCCTCCGGCTGGCGCTTCCAGAGCCGGCCCGACATGAAGCAGTACCTGGACCGGCTGAACCCGGAAAAGCCGCAGAAATATTCGCGGGCGACGCTGGAAACGCTGGCGATCATCGCCTACCGCCAGCCCGTCACGCGCGGCGACATCGAAGAGATCCGCGGCGTGGCCGTGAACTCCCAGACGATCAAGATGCTGGAAGACCGCGGCTGGGTCGACGTGGTCGGTTACCGCGACGTGCTGGGCCGCCCGGCACTGCTGGGAACGACAAAGCAGTTCTTGGACGACCTGGGATTACAGACGCTGTCCCAGCTGCCGCCTCTGCAGCAAATCAGCGATCCGCAGAACGCCAATTCGATGGAGATCCTCGAAGCCGCGCTGCAGGAGAATTTCGAGAAGGCGGCGCAGGCCGCCTCCGTCGCAGACAACGAAGCGCCCGGAGACGTTCCCGCCGCCGAAACGGTGCAGGCGCCTGCCGCCGAGCCCCTGGATGCTGAGCCCACAGTTGCTGAGCAATCAAATGCTGAGCCATTAGATAACACGCATGAACAACACTGATAACACTTCCGAGACCGGCCTGCCGGCCGAACCGGCTGCCAAGCCGAAGCGTCGCACCAAGGCACAGATCGAAGCTGCCGCCGCGGCCACCGCCGCCACCGATACGCCCGCCGCGGAAGCGGCCCCTGCAGCCAAGCCGAAGCGCACGCGCAAGCCTGCCGCCGACGCCGCACCGGCAGCCGAAGCTGCGCCGGTCCAGGCTGACGCAGCCGCCGACGCGGCACCGGTGAAGAAGCCGCGTGCCCGCGTCGCCAAGCCGAAAGCGGAAGTTGCCGCGCCGGTCGAGGCGGCGCCAGCCCCGGTTGCGGTGCCGGCGGAAACCGCCGCACCGGCAGCGGACGGCGATGCCGCGTCGAAGAAGTCCCGCACGCCGCGCGGTCCGCGCCAGATGCGCGAACAGCGCGCGCTGCGCGCCGCCGAGCAGGCGGAGCGGGGCGGCCACGATGAAGCGGCCGAGCCGGTGGCTGCCGTGGCAGCCCAGTCCGAAGGCGAAGCAGCGACTGCGGAAGCGCCGCAGGAGCGCGCGCCGCGCAACGAACAGGGCCGCAATCGCGGCCGTGACGGCAAGGGTCAACAGGCCCAGGGCGGCCGCCAGCAAGGCAAGCAGCAGGGCAAGCCGGGCCAGCGCGGCCGCGGCAATGGCGCCGCGAATGGCGCCAATAAGCCAAGCGAAGCGGATGCGGTGTTCTCGTTCGTCACGTCGGATGCGTTCGACCGCGACGAAGGCGCCCGCGGCAAGCAGCCACAGAAAACGGTGCGCCGCGACCTGACGGCCGACGACGACGCGCCGAAGCTGCACAAGGTGCTGGCGGAAGCGGGCCTCGGTTCGCGCCGCGACATGGAAGACCTGATCGTGGCCGGCCGCGTGTCGGTCAACGGCGAGCCGGCCCACATCGGCCAGCGCATCCTGCCGGCCGATGCGGTGCGCATCAACGGCAAGCTGATCCAGCGGAAAGTCAGCAAGCGCCCGCCGCGCGTGCTGGTGTACCACAAGCCTGCGGGCGAAATCGTGTCGCACGACGATCCGGACGGCCGCGCCTCCGTGTTCGACCGCCTGCCGACGATGAAGGCCGGTAAATGGATCGCCGTCGGCCGCCTCGACTTCAACACCGAAGGCTTGCTGCTGTTCACCACGTCCGGCGACCTGGCGAACCGGCTGATGCACCCCCGCTACAACATCGACCGCGAATACGCCGTGCGTACGCTGGGCGAGCTGGAAGAAGGCATGCGCCAGAAGCTGCTGGCCGGCGTCGAGCTGGAAGACGGCATGGCCCAGTTCTCCAAGATCGCCGATGGCGGCGGCGAAGGTGTCAACAAGTGGTACCGCGTGGTGATCGGCGAAGGCCGCAACCGCGAAGTGCGCCGCATGTTCGAAGCGATCGGCCTGACCGTGTCGCGCCTGATCCGCACCCGCTACGGCGCGCTGACGCTGCCGTCGAACCTGAAGCGCGGCCGGTGGGAAGAGATGGAAGAAAACACCGTGCGCGACCTGCTGGCGCTGGTCGGCAGCGAGAAAAAAGCGGCCGGCGGCGAAGCGAAGGCCAAGGGCGGCGAACGTGGCAATGAGCGCGGCAATGACCGTGGCGACAAGCGCGAAGGCCGTGAACGCGGCAACCGCGAACCTCGCGATCGTGACAGCGGCAATCGCGAGCCGCGCGAAAGCCGCGAGCGCGATGAGCCGAACTTCAACCGCATGGATGTGTCGAACAAGAATGCCGATCCGTTCCCGCAGTCGCCTCGTGGCGGTCGCGGCCAGGGCGGTGGTCACTTCGGTGCCGGCGGCGGTTCGGGCCGTCCGGGCGGCCGTCCGCAGGGCGGCGGCTTCGGCCGGTCGGGCCTCGGCGGCGAAGGCGGTGCCGGTGGCCGCGGTGGCCAAGGCGGCCAGGGTCCCGGTCAGGGCCAGGGCAAAGGCAAGGGCCGCGGTCCGCGGCAGCCGGATCCGTTGCAGACGACGTTCGGTTTCGCCGGCCAGCAGCAGCGCCGTGGCGGGCAGCCGCGGGGCGGGGCGACGGATCACGGCATGCCGCGGCGGCGCAAAGGGTAGGGGACTGTCCCCAACGGGGACTGTCCCCGGGGTTGATTTTTTGTGGGTGAATCCCGATATTAAGTAGTCCCCTAAGGCATAACAGCAACCCCGGGGACAGGCCCCTGCGGGGCGGTACGGCGATCCGGCAGTCCCCGGCCGCGCAACTGCCAGCCAGGCAACATTAACGCTGTTGTAACGGCGTCCTGCAAGCCATACGGCATTGCAGCGAAATCGATCTGGCGTTATAATAAGCGGCCTGATAAAAAGTTCTTCGCAGGATTTAAATGCTGAGGGGCTTGCATCTGGCTGGTATCACAGAAAGATGGGCAGTTGCCCATTTTTTTTTTGCTCAACGAAAACGCGCGCGTTTGTACGACTTTGCGCTGTATTGAATTGGTCCGCAGGCTTGGCCGGCGGGCCTCGATCTGGAGATTTTTCTTTGCAACTGCCGGAACTGATTGAAAAGACCGTCGCGGGTCTGGGCTACGACCTGGTGGATTTCGAACGGGCCGAGCGCGGACTGCTGCGCGTTTACATCGACTTCCCAGCGGCGGATGCTGAAGAAAAAGGTCCGATCACCGTGGAAGACTGCGCCACCGTGAGCCACCAGCTGTCGCACCTGCTGACGGTTGAGAACATTCCCTACGAACGTCTCGAGATCTCGTCGCCGGGCCTGGACCGGCCGCTGAGCAAGCTGTCCGACTTCGCGCGGTTCGCCGGCCAGGAGGCCATCGTCAAGCTGCGCATGGCGTTGCCCGGCACGGCCAACCGCAAGTCCTACCAGGGCATCCTGCAGGCGCCGGACGGCGAACAGCTGGGTATTGAATTTGAAAGTAAAGATGGTCCTGCGATGCTGAATTTCACGCTCGCGGATATGGATAAGGCACGCTTGGTGCCGCAGGTGGATTTTAGGAGCCGCAAAGCATGAGTCGCGAAGTTTTGTTATTGGTGGACGCGCTTGCGCGCGAAAAGAACGTCGATAAAGACGTGGTATTCGGCGCGCTCGAATTCGCATTGGCGCAAGCCACGAAAAAGCGCTATGAAGGCGAAGTGGACATCCGCGTGTCGATCGACCGCGAGTCCGGCGAATTCGAATCGTTCCGCCGCTGGCACGTGGTGCCCGACGAAGCCGGCCTGCAGCTGCCCGACCAGGAAGTGCTGCTGTTCGAAGCGAAAGAGCAGATCCCCGATATCGAAGTCGACGAATACATCGAAGAACCGATCGAGTCCGTCGAATTCGGCCGCCGCTTCGCGCAGGACACCAAGCAGGTCGTCCTGCAGCGCGTGCGCGATGCCGAGCGCGAACAGATCCTGCAGGACTTCCTCGAGCGCGGCGACGCGCTGGTCACCGGCACCATCAAGCGCATGGAACGGGGCGACGCCATCGTGGAATCGGGCAAGATCGAAGCCCGCCTGCCACGCGACCAGATGATCCCGAAAGAGAATCTGCGCATCGGCGACCGCGTGCGGGCCTTCATCCTGCGCGTGGACCGCAATATGCGCGGCCCGCAGGTGATCCTGTCGCGCACCGCGCCGGAATTCATCATGAAGCTGTTCGAGCTGGAAGTGCCGGAAATCGAACAGGGCATGCTGGAAATTAAATCCGCTGCCCGCGATGCCGGCGTGCGCGCCAAGATCGCCGTCTACACGGCTGACAAGCGCATCGACCCGATCGGTACCTGCGTCGGCATGCGCGGTTCGCGCGTGCAGGCCGTGACCGGCGAGCTGGGCGGCGAACGCGTGGACATCGTGCTGTGGTCGGAAGACCCGGCGCAATTCGTCATCGGCGCGCTGGCACCGGCCAACGTGTCGTCGATCATGGTCGATGAAGACAAGCATGCGATGGACGTCGTCGTCGACGAAGAAAACCTGGCAATCGCGATCGGCCGCTCCGGCCAGAACGTGCGCCTGGCGGCCGAGCTGACCGGCTGGAAGATCAACATCATGACGGCCGAGGAATCGGCCGACAAGTCGGCCCACGAAACGGCGGCCGTGCGCGCGCTGTTCATGGAAAAGCTGGATGTGGACCAGGAAGTGGCCGACATCCTCGTCGAGGAAGGTTTCTCGAGCCTGGAAGAGATCGCCTATGTGCCGATCTCCGAAATGCTGGAGATCGAAGCCTTCGACGAAGATACGGTCAACGAACTGCGCACCCGTGCCCGCGATGCGCTGGTCACCGAGGCGATCGCTTCGGAAGAAGGCCTGGAAGGCATGGACGAAACGCTGGTCGGCCTGGAAGGCATGGACCGTGTCACGGCGGGCAAGCTGGGTCTGGCGGGCATCAAGACGCTGGAACAGTTCACCGGCCTGGCCTACGACGAATTCGGCGCCATCCTGGCGCTGTCGACGGACCGTGCAAGCGAACTGATTAAAAACGAATTTGAAGATGTGACCGACGATGAGATGAAGCTGGTCGACGCCAAATACGACGACCGTGCCAAGGCCCTGCAAGCCAAGGCATGGGCCCAGGCCGAGGCGGCCAAGGCTTGAGGCGCAACGCAGCTGTATTTATCATCTACGCGACACATAGAAAAGAGGACTGAATGGCGAGTAACAACGTAGCCCAATTTGCCACCGAACTGAAGATGCCTGCAGACCTGCTGCTGACGCAGCTGCGTTCTGCCGGCGTCGAGAAGAGCTCGGCGTCAGATCCATTGTCGAAAGATGATAAGGACAAGTTGCTGGAACACCTGCGCCGTACCCACGGCGCCGGCGGTCAACAAGAGAAGAAGAAAATCACTGTCACGCGCAAGGAAACCACCGAGATCAAGCAGGCCGATGCCACCGGCAAGACCCGCTCGATCCAGGTTGAAGTGCGCAAGAAGCGCACCTTCGTCCAGCGCGACGACCTGACGACGACGGCGGCCAACCCGCCGGCGGCGCCCGTCGTCGACGAGGCGGAGAACGCCCGCCGCGAAGAGGAAATCCGCCGCCAGGCCGAGCTGATCGCCCGCCAGGAAGCGGATCTGCGCGAGAAGCAGGAACGCCTGGCCAAGCTGGACGCCGAGAAGGAAGCCCAGGCCAAGGCCACCGCCGCCGCCGAAGCGGAAGCGAAGCGCCAGGCCGACGCGGAAGCGGCGAAAGCCGCCGCCGACAAGGCCGCTGCCGACAAGGCCGGCGCCCGCGATGCGCAGAAGCAGGCCGATTCCGAAGCCGCCGACAAGAAGCGCGCGGCCGATGCGGAAGAAGCCAAGAAGAAAGCCGAAGCAGCCGCCAAGGAAGCCACCGAACGCGCTGAAGCAACCGACCGTGCCCGCAAGGCCGTGGCCGACGAAGTGGCCCAGATCAAGGCCATGATGGCGCAGCCGCGCCGTGTGATCAAGGCGCCGGAACCGGCACCTGCACCGGTCAAGCCGGCAGTACCGGCCGGCACGCTGCACAAGCCGGCCGACAAGAAGCCGGGCACGACGACGGACAAGCCGGGCGACAAGAAGCCGGGCGACCGCAAGTCGATCAAGTCGGCGAACGTGTCCTCGACCTGGTCGGACGACGCCAAGAAACGCGGCGCGCCGGGTGGTTCGAAAGGCCGCAGCAGCGCACCGACCGGTGGCCGCGACGGCTGGCGTGCCGGCGGCAAGGGCGGCGGCCGTGGCCGTCACTCGCACAACGACGACCGCGAGACCAATTTCCAGGCGCCGACGGAAGCGATCGTCAAGGAAGTGCACGTGCCGGAGACGATCACCGTCGCCGAGCTGGCGCACAAGATGGCCGTCAAGGCTTCCGAGGTGATCAAGCAGCTGATGAAGCTGGGCCAGATGTGCACGATCAACCAGGTGCTGGACCAGGAAACGGCGATGATCGTCGTCGAGGAAATGGGCCACAAGGCCTTTGCTGCCGCCGAGGACGATCCGGAAGCGCTGCTGGCCGACCAGGGCGAACAGACCCACTACGAATCGTCGGCGCGCGCGCCGGTGGTGACGGTGATGGGCCACGTCGACCACGGTAAAACGTCGCTGCTGGACTACATCCGCCGCGCCAAGGTGGCATCGGGCGAAGCGGGCGGCATCACGCAGCACATCGGCGCCTATCACGTCGACACGCCGCGCGGCATGATCACCTTCCTGGATACCCCGGGTCACGAAGCCTTCACGGCGATGCGTGCCCGCGGTGCCAAGGCCACCGACATCGTCATCCTGGTGGTGGCGGCGGACGATGGCGTGATGCCGCAGACGAAGGAAGCGATCGCCCACGCGAAAGCGGCCGGCGTGCCGCTGGTGGTGGCGATCAACAAGATCGACAAACCGGGCGGCAACCTGGAGCGCGTGACGCAGGAACTGATTTCCGAAGGCGTCGTGCCGGAAGAGTACGGCGGCGAATCGCCGTTCGTGCCGGTGTCGGCGAAAACGGGTCAGGGCATCGACTCGCTGCTGGAAAACGTGCTGCTGCAGGCCGAAGTGCTGGAACTGAAGGCACCGGTGGAAGCGCCAGCCCGTGGCCTGGTCGTCGAAGCCCGTCTGGACAAGGGCCGCGGCCCGGTCGCCACGATCCTGGTGCAGTCCGGTACGCTGAAGCGCGGCGACGTCGTGCTGGCCGGTTCGTCGTTCGGCCGTGTCCGTGCAATGCTGGACGAGAACGGCAAGGCCGTTTCCGAAGCGGGTCCATCGATTCCGGTCGAGATCCAGGGCCTGACGGAAGTGCCGGCTGCCGGCGAGGAAGTCATGGTCATGGCGGACGAGCGCAAGGCGCGCGAGATCGGCCTGTTCCGTCAAGGTAAGTTCCGCGACGTGAAACTGGCGAAACAGCAGGCGGCCAAGCTGGAGAACATGTTCGACCAGATGGGCGAAGGCGAAGTGAAGAACGTGCCGCTGATCGTCAAGACCGACGTGCAGGGTTCGCAGGAAGCACTGGTGGGTTCGCTGCAGAAGCTGTCCACCTCCGAAGTGCGGGTGCAGATCGTGCACGCGGCCGTCGGCGGCATCACCGAGTCGGACGTCAACCTGGCGACCGCGTCGAAGGCAGTCATCATCGGCTTCAACGCCCGTGCCGACGCCCAGGCGCGCAAGCTGGCCGAAGCGAACGGCGTGGACATCCGCTACTACAACATCATCTACGACGCGATCGAAGAGGTGAAGGCGGCAATGTCGGGCATGCTGGCACCGGAACGCCGCGAACACATCACCGGCCAGGTCGAGATTCGCCAGGTCATCCTGGTGTCGAAGGTCGGCGCGATTGCCGGTTGCCTGGTCACCGATGGCGTGGTCAAGCGTGCTTCGTCGGTCCGTCTGCTGCGCAACAACATCGTTGTGTGGACCGGCGAGATCGATTCGCTGAAACGCTTCAAGGACGACGCGAAAGAAGTCCGCGCCGGTCTCGAGTGCGGCCTGTCGCTGAAGAACTACAACGACATCCAGGTGGGCGACACGCTGGAAGTGTTCGAGATCCAGGAAGTGGCTCGTACGCTGTAACAGCAACGCGCGGTATCCCTGGCGGGTGCCGCCCGTTCCGTGCACAACGGAGCGGGCGTCACCCGCCTTATTTTTATTGGCAGGACAATCATGGCTAAACACAGCAAATCCATCCCGGCCCGCGGCCTGCGCGTCGCCGACCAGATCCAGAAAGACCTCTCCGAACTGATCGTCTTCGAGCTGAAAGATCCCCGCGTCGGCATGCTGACGCTGGCCGAAGTGCAGCTGACGCCGGACTACGCGCACGCGAAGATCTTCTTCACGATGCTGAAAGACGATCCGGAAACGGTGAAGAACACGCTGGCCGGCCTGCAGGCCGCCGCCGGCTACCTGCGCAACCAGCTGGGCAAGCGCCTGCACATCCACACGCTGCCGCAGCTGCACTTCGTGCACGACACGTCGGCATCGCGCGGCATGGCGATGTCCGCGCTGATCGACAAGGCCAACGCCACGCGCGCGGCCGACTACGAAGAAGACGACGGCGAAACCAAAGAATGACGCAGCCGAAGTTCGCCAAAAAACCGCGCGACCTCGTCGACGGCGTGCTGTTGCTGGACAAGCCCGTGGGCTTCTCGTCGAACGATGCGCTGATCAAGGCGAAGCGCGTGCTGAACGCGAAGAAGGCGGGCCATACCGGCACGCTCGATCCGTTCGCCACCGGCCTGCTGCCGCTGTGCTTCGGCGAGGCGACCAAGTTCTCGCAGGACCTGCTGGAAGCGGATAAAACCTATCTCACCACGGTGCACCTGGGCGTGCGCACCGATACGGGCGACACGGAAGGGCAGGCCGTCGAGACGCTGCCGGTGGACGTGACGGTCGAACAGATCGAAGCGGTGCTGGTGCGCTTCCGCGGTCCGATCGCGCAGGTGCCGCCGATGTATTCGGCCCTGAAGCGCGATGGCAAGCCGCTGTACGAATACGCCCGCGCCGGCGTGACGCTTGAGCGCGAGGCGCGCAACATCGTCATCCACAAGCTGGAGCTGATCTCGTACGAAGCGCCGTTCCTGAAGCTGGAAGTCACCTGCAGCAAGGGCACCTACATCCGCGTGCTGGGCGAAGACATCGGCGCGGCCCTCGGCTGCGGCGCGCACCTGAACGCGCTGCGCCGCACCGGCGTGGGCGCGCTGCAGGCGTCGAACATGATCACGCTTGACGATCTGGTGGCGCACACCGCACCGCTGTCGCTGCTCGCGCCGGTGGACGCGCTGCTCTCGTCCTTCCCGCAGGTGGAACTGACGGCCGAACTGGCCAAGCGCTTCCTGCAAGGCCAGCGGCTCCCGCTCGGCAAAGAGCCGGCGGTGCAGACGCCTGCCGACTATGAAGGCCGCGTGCGGGTGTATGCCGACGGTCGGCTGCTCGGTACCGGGCAGTTAGGTGAATGGGCGATCCTGAAGCCCGAGCGGCTGATCGCTGCTGCGCAGTAGTTGACTGGGGACTGTCCCTGCAAGGGCCTGTCCCCGGGGTTGCTTTTGAATTTGTGTTCCGGTTCAGAGCTTTTTGACTACCCCTTGCCACTCTTCGGCATCGTGGTCATCAACGTCGCCCCGCAACTGGTCTTGTGCCCATCGAACGCCACCGGCACGCCATCGATCTTCACCTTCGGATCGCCTTCCACGATCACGCAAGCCGTGTGGCCGGGCTGAGGGCAGACGCAGCGGTCGCCCTTGCGCGCCACCGCCACGCCCATCACCCTGGTTTTCGGCGCCGCCGCAACCACGCGGCCGCCATGACTCGTCGGATCGTTCAGCCTTATGACACCGCGCATGCAGGTCTCCTTTGCATTACCGTGAATAGCCTTGTGAACGCGGCTCGGCATCGTGCCGCAGTCCCCACCACATCAGGAACGCCGTGCCCTCGCCACGCGCACGGAACCACGGTTTCTCATGATCGATTGGCCGCACCTTCGCGGGCGGCACGATGACCACTGCGGTTGGTTTCGACTTGTCTGTGGTGCCGGCCACCAGCACGTTTTTGCCGATGTGGTTCGCATACGCGATGCCCAGCGCGACGTTCGTCAACGCAGTGCCGGCGCCCATTTCCCCCAGCAGTGCCGATGTGTTGAACGATTGCTTGGCGAAGTCGAACTCCACGATTTCCTTCGACGTGATGTGCGCGAGATTGGCCAGGCGTTCGGGCGAATCGGCGTGCGTGTTGTTGGCATCGTGGATGACGTAGCCGATGTCGATGGGCTGCTTGCCGGCGTTCTGTGCGGCCTTGTCGAGCGTCGCCTTCCAGGCTTGAATCACGCGTGATGGCAGGCCTTCCTTCTTCTCGAAGTCGGCGGTGTCGGAGCTGGCTGGATAGCCGATCCAGGCGAGTGGTTCGCGTTCCGTTTTGTAGTTTGGGCCGGCCAGTACCAGCAGGACCATGTTCTCGTTGATTTGCTTGTCCTTTGGTCGGCTCGGGGCGTCCCAGTTCATTGCCCAAGCGGTTTCGTTCGGGTGGGATTGTAGGTAGTCGAGAGCTGCTGACAGGGAGGCGAATCCCGCGTTGGGGCCGCCCGTTGTGATGCGGATGTCGGGTGGGGTGGCACGGGACCAGGCGTTGGGGAAATAGCTATTTCCGATGTCAAACGCATCGATAATAGTATCGCTCAAAAATGTGGCTGTGTGACTAATATCGAGCTTATCCACAGGCAATGCGTATTCAATATGTATCCCTGCAAGCTCACGCCAGCTTTTCCTATCTTCCAGGGAATGGGCATTGTAGAAATATTCGGAGCTGGAGAAATAAATATCCCGCAATGGATAAATTAATTTCATCGCGTATTTGGCATGATACGCTCTGAGCGTCTCCTTGCCATCGTTGCCAACAGCCACCGATCCGACGGATTGAAGCGTAGAGTATTTACTTGGGTTAGCCTTTACCATGTCATCGTCGAGGTTAGGATGAGCCAATCCCAGAGTCCATAGCAGTTGCCATTCAGTCGGATAATCTCGGCGCTGAAGTGGGTTCAGCCATTGCACTCCGACTACTTGTGCCGTGAATTCTTTCGATGCCAATACCTCGTTCAAAACAGTAGTCTCCGATTGTGAACGTGCAGGCTGAGCTTCTGCATAGATCGCCGAGTAGACGAACAGTCCAATTGCCAGAAATGCCGGGAAGCCGAAGATGCGAACCATAAATTCTCCATTGGTGAATGGTTGGATGGACTTGGATTCCCACTGCCAGGTCAGCATTATCGAAAGCAACGTAGCAAAGATAAAAATCAGGACGGGGAGCACTAGGTTATTGGGAAATGTACGAGTCAAGAGTTTCACAATTTTCCTCTTTCCATGGAAGGTCTATACTCTCGCCGATCGATAATTTTCATCGGCATGCATGCCTCATCAGTGGCAGCCCATACATTTAAGAAGGCCTCATTGATCTTGCCGGTCAAGATATATTTCGCGAGCGCGCGATCAGGATCATCGATTTCCTCTCCGATGTTCAGTTGCCAATCAGCTTTTATTCTCAAGGTGCGGATCTCTTGCGGTGAAAGATCGCAAACCCCCACCGCCACGTCATAAGCCAACGCTTTCTCCGCATTCTCCGGATCAGTCATGATGGTCGAGTGATCCGTGGCATTGTTATCGACGCCCTTGTCCAGATAATCCCTGATCCGTCCTGAGCGCCATTCTTTGTATTCCTCGCTCGCGGTCGCAGGCTCGTCCTCGGCAGTCACGGACTTTTCGTCCTTCTTGACGAATCCCTTTTGCCTCGCCTCCATCCGCAGGCGGGCGTGGTGTTCGTAACGCAGTTGCGCTTCGCTCTTTGCGTCACCCGTTCCGGCATCGGTTGCAGGTCTTTCGGGTTCGCCTTTGCGCTGTTCGAGTTTCCGTTCGCCGCCGTACGTGTCACCGGGCTCGCGCGCGCGGCCGGCATCGCGGTCTTCGCCGGGTGCCTTGCGGCCCTGGTCGAAAGGCGTCGAACGTCCGCCGCGTTGCGGGCCCTGGGGTTTGAAAGCTTGGGGAAGCGTTGGCGCCGTCAGGGGAATCTTCCAGCCCTTCGGTGGCACTGCATTGACGGGGGAGCCGCTCACTTTCGTCAAAACGATCATCAGCGGGGCCGTCAGGTAAGTGATCACCTCGCCGAAGAAGCTGTTGTTCGTGTGGGAGCCCAGCGTATAGGTGATCGTCGGCGACCGGGGCATCCAGAAATCATCGCTTTCCTCTTTCACCGCCCGGTAGTGGTTGGTCCAATAGCCGTACTCCTTATCGGTGCCGCCGACGGTGAAGTCCTGCGCGAACACGCGCTGGCAGAAAACGCCGTGACCATTCGTCGCGGCGATTTCGGCATCGCACATGCCGAGCCAGCCAATGCCGCGGATGGTCTTTGCTGAAATCACCTGGTCGTGCGGATTGCAGTACAGCGTGACCCGGCCGCAGGTGCGTTGCGGCGAGCCGTAGCCGTGCTTCTGGCGATCCGTCGCCGTGTCGAACTGGTGGTTCCTGTTGGTCATTGCCTTGTCGATCTCCTCGGCTTCCTGCGGCTGGGACGATGCCGGCTTGCGGATGATGTCAAAGAAGTTCTTCATGGTCTGCATGCGCGCATCGGCCGTTTGCCGGCCCGTGCCGCCATCGCAGTCCTTCATGTGCGTCTCGGTCCAGTTCTCGACGAACTGCGCCGTCTGCAGGCTGTAGGGCGGATTGCACAGCACGTAGGTATCGGCAACGCAGCGCGCGCTGACGCCCTTGCTATCGCTGACCTCTGGCATGCGGTCACCGAGGAAGGCGGCGGCAATCGCCACCATGTTCCCCTGGCTGTGGCAGACGATCGTGATGGGGGTATTGGCGTGCACCTTGCGGATCGATTCGATCAGTTTTGCCAGGCGCAGCGCGGCGAGAACGAAATAGGGCCGTGGCGGACACGAAAACACCGGCCGGTCCGACATCGGGTTGAAGTGCCCGATCTCCCACCACAGCAGCATGTTCTGCGAGACCCCCTCGTTCCACAGGTCCGGCAGCGACGTGCAGCCGTTGGCGAAAGGCCCGCCGCCCCAGTAGTTATGTTCGTTCAGGTAGATGCCGGTGCCGTATTTCTGCAGTTCTTCCGAGTTCGCCTTGTACCCCCAGCGGAAGCGGATCACCGGCGAGAAATGGTCACTGGTCTCGATGAAGTTGTCCGGCTGGCGATCCGGATCGAGGTAGCCATCGGCGGTCAGCTCCGCCTTGTATCTTGCGGGAGTCAGCTGCCCCGCGAGGGCGGAAGGGTAGACCATCTGGTCGTCGTTTCGCTTGAGACGGTTGTTCAGTCCCTTGCACAAGCCTTCTTCGGTCTGGTCATACCATTCGCCGTCCGAATTGACGCCGTGGACGAAGATCACGATGCCCGGCAGCGGCAGCTTCTTGATCACGTCGAGATAGGACTTCCTCAGCAACGTGACGCCGCTGGCATCGCTCATGATCGCCTGTTCCGAAACGTCGATTTCCTTCATGCCCGGTTTTGCTCCTGCTTTGCTCATGACTGGCCTCCTTCTCAGTCGCCGCGCGTAAGAAAGGCACGCACGCGCTGCACGGTGTCGCTGGTGATCGTTTCTCCTTCGCCGGCGCTGTCGGTGGTGATGGTCTGCTGCGCGCCATCGACATCGAGGTTCAGCTTCACGCCTTCCAGTGGTTCGCCGTCACTGCCGCGCACCACGCGCGGCGTGCGCACGAACTCGCCCTCGGAGAACGTCGGCAGCTCCGCCTTCCGGCTCGCCGGCCCGTTCCAGTTGTGGCCATCGGTCTTTATGCTCATCACGCCCGGTCCGCCGATTTCGGGCGCGCTGCCTTTCAGCGACAGGTAGGCACCGCTGGTGTTCATCAGCACCACTTCCTCGGCCATGATGATCACGCGCCCCTTGGCGCTGATCTTGACGTCCTTGCCGGCGTCGATCTGCGTGATGTCGTGCTGGCTTTGCATCAGCAGCGGGCCGTGGTGAGCAATGGCGCGCAGGCCGTCCGCGTGCGAGAACAGGGATATGCCTTTGCCCGCATTGAGGTTCACCCGCTCGCCGGCGGTGAACTGCAGGTGCTGTTGTGCGATGGTGTCCACGTTCTTTGCCGCGTAGGTGATTACCGCGCTGGACGTCGCGAAGCTGATGCCCGCTGGTGCCGTGATGCCGATGGCGGCAGTGCCGCCTTTGTCCCAGTCCTTGATGGCAGACGTCAGTTCTCCTTGCGCGGCGTCGTCGACCGGCAGGCCCTCGTGCGACGCCGCGTATTCGCCGAGGGACTTGAACAGCCCCACGCATTCCTCCATCAGGGCCAGGTAGTCGCTGCGGTCCATCTGTTTGCCGCCGCCGCCGAGCCGCTGCCATGCAGACAGCAGCATGCCTTTGCCGGCGCGCAGCGCCAGCTGCTGATCGGTGGTCAGCTCGGCGCCTTCGCCGCGCGGCATGCCGGTTCCCTTCGTGCGAGGCTGCGTCAGCGAGCCGAGGTTCAGTTCGGAGCGTCCATGATCGCTTGCCAGCTGCGCGCTGATCTGGCCCGGCGTGTCGTCCAGGCGCAGCTGGTTGACGCGCGTGCCCTTGATCTCGCGGCTCTGCAGGCCGGACACGTAGCGGTTGCCGGGCAGTCCATCGGTGCCCAGATGCGGTGGACGGCCTGCCGTGTTGTATAGCTGCCCGATCACGACCGGCTTGTCCGGATCGCCGCCGAGGAAGGCGATCAATACCTCCGTGCCAGCGCGCGGCAGCGTCAGCGCACCGAAGTGGGAACCGGCCGTCGTGCCGGCCCAGTTGCTGGCCACCCGCACCCAGGCGGAATCGGCATCTGTACCGGAAGCACCCGCGCCTTCGGCATGCGCGTGATCGCATTCGCGCATGCCGCCGAAGCGCACCTTGATCCGGCCCAGCTCATCGCAATGCACCGTTTCGCCGGCCGGGCCGACGACGATTGCGCTTTGCATGGCCGCCTGCGGCTGGTCGGTGCGCGGATCGTAAGCTGGTACGAAAGGCGTGTCGCGCCGCACGCATGTCATGCTCATGAAGAAGCGCATGTCGCCCGCATCGAACCAGCCGGCGCCGTCGCTCTCCCAGCGGTTGCTGGCGAACAGCCGCGCCACGCGCGCATCGAAGGCTTTCGGCAGATTGTTCTGCGCGACGATCTGCTGCGACAGGATGATGAAGTCGCGTTCCTCGTCCGCATGCTGGTCGAGGTCCGGATGGCCATCGAGACTGAAGTACTCGCCGGCCGTGCAGGAACGCACGCCGCCTTCCGCGTGGTAGCACTTCGCTTCGAAGTCGGAACGCGCCATCGCCTGCCACGCCAGATCGGACAGGTCTTCATGACTGTCGCGCACATGCGGTGCCTCGACGAGGTAGCGGTCCAGGTTGGCGGCGAGCTTGTTGCCACGTGCGCCCTGGTCGGCTTCGGTGGTGGCGCTGGCGCTCATGAAGCCGGTGCCGCGGGGATTGGCGTAATCCCAGCTGAAATGGGTGACGCGGCCCGGCCGCAGCGAGCGCACGCCGCACCAGGCGGTGATCGTGTCGTATTCCTCGGTCGCGCCGGCGCGGTGGAAGCGCACGCGGCCCGCGGCGCTCTGCTTCAGCCGCCGCGCGTCATGGAACAGCACCAT
>DKJA01000045.1 GCA_002454505.1 Oxalobacteraceae bacterium UBA6704 | reverse complement strand
TGTCCCCGGGGTTGGCTTTGACGTTAGTTGATCGGAAGTTAAAATCAAGTACAACCCCGGGGACAGTCCCTTGCAGGGACAGTCCCCAACGCACCATTAACGAGCGGCACTGCACCGCAAACACGCACCACCCCCGCACATTCTCACGTTATCTCGGTGCTCACGCCCCGCGCGCCCCCACGAAAGCAGCTGGCACAGCTCTTGCGATATCCCCCGTAACGAGATCAACGGCGATCTCCGACCATCGAATACCGCCAGCCCAACGAAGGGCCGGCAAACAGGACAACGGCGTCCGCACAGCAAGCACTCATCCGATACGAGAGGGCTTGCCGCGCGGGCGCCTTTTTTTTCGGGCTTTCACTTACCTGATCGGGATGCGGACATGACCAGCAAAGCTCAGAGCATCAAGCTCTTTTCCTTCGATACCCCGCAGATGCGCGCCTTCCACCTGGCGTGGATGGCGTTCTTCGTCTGCTTCTTCGCGTGGTTCGCCTGCGCGCCGCTGATGCCGGTCATCAAAGGCGAATTCGGCCTGACCGTGGGCCAGATCGCCAACATCAATATCGCCGCGGTGGCGATCACGATCCTCGTGCGGATGGTGGTCGGCCCGTTGTGCGACCGCTTCGGCCCGCGCAAGGCGCACACCGCGCTGCTGCTGGTCGGTGCCATTCCCGTGTTCGGCGTCGCCGCCGCGCAGACGTACGAGAGCTTCCTGTTCTTCCGCCTGCTGATCGGCGCGATCGGTGCCAGCTTCGTCGTCACGCAGTACCACACGTCGGTGATGTTCGCGCCCCGCGTCGTGGGCACCGCCAACGCGGCCGCTGCCGGCTGGGGCAATGCGGGCGGTGGCGTCACGCAGGCCTTGATGCCGCTGATCCTGGCGGCCGTGCTGATGATGGGCGTGGCCGAGACGATGGGCTGGCGCGTGGCACTGATCGTGCCGGGCGTGCTGATGGTGCTGGTCGGCCTGGCCTACTGGAAGTTCACGCAGGACTGCCCGCAAGGGAATTACGCGGAACTGCGCGCCGCCGGCGTGGAACTGGAAGGCGGCAAGAAGGGCGGCTGGGACAGTTTCAAGCTGGCCGCCGCCAATTACCGCGTGTGGCTGCTGTTCGTCACCTACGGCGCCTGCTTCGGCATCGAGCTGTTCATCCACAACGTGGCCGCCGTCTACTACGTCGACAACTTCAAGCTGGGCCTGAAGGAAGCGGGCATTGCGGCCGGCAGCTTCGGCTTGCTGGCGCTGTTTGCCCGCGCGCTGGGCGGCTGGATCTCCGACAAGATGGCGCTGCGCGGCAGCCTGAATAGCCGCGTCACGCTGCTGTTCGTGCTGATGCTGGGCGAAGGCGTGGGCCTGATCTGGTTCGCCCATGCGGACAGCGTGGTGTTCGCCATCATCGCGATGCTCAGCTTCGGCCTGTGCACGCACATGGCCTGCGGCGCCACGTATGCGCTGGTGCCGTTCATCGACAAGCGCGCACTGGGCGGCGTCACCGGCATCATCGGCGCCGGCGGCAATGTGGGTGCGGTCGCTGCCGGCTTCCTGATGAAGGGCATGGGCAGCGTGCAGCAGACCTTGTCGATGCTGGGCTTCCTCGTCGTGCTATCGGCGCTGTGCGCCATCGCCGTGCGCTTCTCGGCCGCCACCAATGCCGAACACGCGCTGGCCCCGGCCGCAGCTTAAGGAGTATTGAAATGAAGATCGTCGTCATCGGCCACGGCATGGTCGGCCACAAATTCCTCGAATGCCTCGCCGAGTCGCCCGTGCCCGGCATGCAGGTCACCGTGCTGTGCGAGGAACCGCGCGCCGCCTACGACCGCGTGCACCTGTCCGAATTCTTCAGCGGGAAGAGCGCGGACGACCTGTCCCTCGTCAAACCGGGCTTCTTCGAGCGCGACGACATGGTGCTGCGGCTGAACGCCCGCGCCGATGCGATCGATCTGGCAAATAAAACCGTGACGGCCAGCACCGGCGACGTGCTTCAATATGACAAGCTCGTGATGGCCACCGGCTCCTATCCTTTCGTGCCGCCGTTGCAGGGCAAAGACCGCCAGGACTGCTTCGTCTACCGCACCATCGAAGACCTGGAAGCGATGCTGGAAGCAGGCAGGCGCTCGACCAGCGGCGTAGTGGTCGGCGGCGGCCTGCTGGGCCTCGAATGCGCCAAGGCGCTGCGCGACATGGGCCTGATCACGCATGTCGTCGAATTCGCGCCGCGGCTGATGGCAGTGCAGGTGGACGATGGCGGCGGCCGCATCCTGCGCAACAAGATCGCCGAACTGGGCGTGACCATCCATACCGGTAAAAACACGCTGCAGATCGTCGACGGCGAGCAGGGCACGCACCGCATGGAGTTCGCCGACGGCACGCATCTCGATGCGGACATGATCGTGTTCTCGGCCGGCATCCGCCCGCGCGACCAGCTGGCCAAGGAATCCGGCCTGACAATTGGCCCACGCGGCGGCATCGCCATCGATAACGCCTGCCTGACATCCGACCCGAACGTCTACGCCATCGGCGAATGCGCGCTATGGAATGGCCAGACTTACGGCCTCGTCGCACCGGGCTACGACATGGCCCGCGTGGTGGCGAAGCAGCTGGCCGGCCAGGCCGCCGAATTCGCCGGCGCGGACATGAGCACCAAGCTCAAACTGATGGGCGTGGACGTGGCCAGCATCGGCGACCCGCACGGCAAGGCCGAAGGCAGCCGCAGCTACCAGTTCACGGACGAGCGTCGGCAGGTCTATAAAAAGATCGTCGTGTCGGACTGCGGCAAGTACCTGCTGGGCGGCGTGATGGTGGGCGATGCGGGCGAATACGGCACGCTGCTGCAGATGATGCTGAACCGGATCGAACTGCCGGAAGCGCCGGAATTCCTGATCCTGCCGCAGTCGGACGGCAAGGCGAAACCGGGCCTGGGCGTCGATGCGCTGCCGGCCACCGCGCAGATCTGTTCGTGCAACGACGTGTCGAAAGGCGCGATCTGCGAAGCTGTTGCCGGCGGCGCCACGTCGATCGGCGCGCTGAAGAAGTGCACGGGTGCCGGCGCCACCTGCGGCGGTTGCGTGCCGCTCGTCACGCAGATCATGAAGGCCGAGATGAAGCATCTCGGTATGGACGTCAACAACCATGTGTGCGAACACTTTGCCCATTCGCGGCAGGAGCTGTTCCACCTGATCCGCGTGGGGCAGATCAAATCGTTCGACGAGCTGCTGCACCGCCACGGCAAGGGCCTCGGCTGCGATGTTTGCAAGCCGCTCGCCGCATCGATCCTGGCCACGTGCTGGAACGACTTCGTGCTGAAGAAGGAGCACGCCGGCCTGCAGGACACCAACGACTACTACCTGGGCAACATCCAGAAGGACGGCACGTATTCCGTGGTGCCGCGGATGCCGGGCGGTGAAGTGACGCCGGATGGCCTGATCGCCGTCGGCCAGGTCGCCAAGAAATACGGGCTGTACACCAAGATCACGGGCGGCCAGCGCGTCGACCTGTTCGGCGCCCGCGTCGATCAACTGCCGGACATCTGGGAAGAGCTGATCGCCGCCGGCTTCGAGACGGGCCACGCGTACGGCAAATCGCTGCGCACCGTGAAGTCGTGCGTGGGTTCCACCTGGTGCCGCTTCGGCGTGGACGACAGCGTAGGCCTCGCCATCGAACTGGAGAACCGCTACAAGGGCCTGCGCGCGCCGCACAAGTTCAAGTTCGGCGTGTCCGGCTGCACCCGCGAATGCGCCGAGGCGCAGGGCAAGGACGTGGGCATCATTGCCACCGACAAGGGCTGGAACCTTTACGTGTGCGGCAACGGCGGCATGAAGCCGCGCCACGCGGAACTGCTGGCCTCGGACCTCGACAAGGCCACGCTGATCCAATACATCGACCGCTTCCTGATGTTCTACAGCCGCACCGCCGACCGCCTGCAGCGCACCAGCACGTGGCGCGAAAACCTGGAAGGGGGCCTCGATTACCTGAAGGCCGTCGTCATTGGCGACAAGCTGGGCATCAACGCCGAGATGGAAGCGGACATGCAGCGCGTGATCGATACCTACGCTTGCGAGTGGAAGGAAGCAGTCAGCGATCCGGAGACGCGCAAGCGCTTCCGCCACTTCGTCAACAGCGAAGCAAAGGACGACAACGTGGTGTTCATCGAAGAGCGGGGCCAGATCCGCCCGGCCACGTTCGAGGAAAAGCAGCGCGTGATACCCATCAAGGCAGCCTGAGGAGACATGACATGAGGAGAGCACCATGAAGCGCGACGAACCAACCGCCAGCTGGACCGCCGTGTGCGGCGTGGACGACATCGTGCCGAACACCGGCGTCTGCGCGCTGTTGAACGGCGAGCAGGTGGCCGTGTTCCGGCTGCACCATGAGAACGAAATCCGCGTGTTCGCGATCGGGAACTACGATCCGAATTCGAAGGCGGCCGTGCTGTCACGGGGGCTGGTGGGCAACTTGGGCGAGCGGCTCGTCGTCGCCTCGCCGCTCTATAAACAGCATTTCGACCTGCAGACCGGTGAGTGTCTCGAAGCACCGGAGCACTCGGTGCCGACATGGCCGGCGCGGATCGATGCCGGCAAAGTCTGGGTAGGCACGTGAAACCGTCGCTGGTCGTGATCGGCAACGGCATGGCCGGCATGCGCACGGTCGAGGAACTGCTTGCGCTGGCGCCGGGCCATTACGACATCACCGTGTTCGGCGCCGAGCCGCACGGTAACTACAACCGCATCCTGCTGTCGCCCGTGCTGGCCGGCGAAAAGTCGGTGGACGACATCATGCTGAACACGCGCGACTGGTACAGCGCGAACGGCATCACGCTGCATGCGGGCGACCCGGTGGTGCATATCGACCGTCGTCGTCGCGTCGTGCGTGCCGCATCCGACATCGAGGTGCGCTACGACCGGCTGCTGCTGGCGACGGGATCGAAGCCGTTCATCATTCCCGTACCGGGCCATGAGCTGCCCGGCGTGCTGGCGTTCCGCGACATCCAGGACGTGGAAGACATGCTCACGGCTGCCCGCAACCACAAGCGGGCAGTGGTCATCGGCGGCGGCCTGCTGGGCCTCGAAGCGGCGAACGGCCTGCTGAAGCAGGGCATGGACGTCACCGTGGTGCACGTCACCGATGCGCTGATGAACCAGCAGCTGGACAAGGCTGCGGCGCAACTGCTGCAGCGCGCGCTGGAAGCACGTGGCTTCAAGTTCATGCTGTCCGCACAGACCGAGGAAATCGTCGGTACCGATCGGGTGACCGCTGTGCGCTTCAAGGACGGCACCGAGATCGCCGCCGACCTCGTCGTGATGACGGCCGGCGTGCGCCCGAATATCGCGCTGGCGCAAGAAGCTGGCCTGCATTGCGAGCGTGCCATCGTCGTGGACGATACGCTGCAAACCTACGATCCGCGCGTGTACGCAGTCGGCGAATGCGTGCAGCACCGGCGCGCCACGTTCGGTCTCGTCGCGCCGATCTGGGAGCAGGCCAAGGTGTGCGCGGCGCACCTGGCCAGCGCTGGACATCGCCGTTACGTGCAGCAGGCATCGCCTACGCGTTTGAAGGTCACCGGTATCGAACTGTACTCGGTCGGCGATTTCGCCGGCGGCGAAGGCTGCGAGGATCTCGTGCTGCGCGATGCGCGCCGCGGCGTCTACAAACGCCTCGTGCTGGACGGCCACCGCCTCGCTGGTGCCGTGCTGTATGGGGACGTGCAGGACGGCCCGTGGTACTTCGACCTGATCCAGCGCGGCGCGGACGTGTCCGCGATCCGCCACCATTTGCTGTTCGGCCCTGCGCTGGCAGCGTAATCGAATTGGAATGAACGTGAACCTGTCCCAGGAACATCTGCCTGTCCGCACCACCTGTCCTTACTGCGGCGTCGGCTGCGGCGTGAAGGCAGTGCCGCAAGGTGCACAGCCGGCGACCGTCGAAGGCGACAGGGCACACCCGGCGAACTTCGGCCGACTGTGCGTAAAAGGTTCGGCACTGGGCGAAACGCTGGGCCTAGATGGCCGGTTGCTGCATCCGCAAGTGCGGGAAGATGGCCAGCTGCGGCAGGTGTCGTGGGACGCTGCACTGGACCGCGCGGCCAGCCAATGGCGGGCGATCGTCGACGAGCACGGTCCGGATGCCGTTGCCCTGTATGTCTCCGGCCAGCTGCTGACGGAAGACTATTACGTCGCCAACAAGCTGATGAAGGGCTACGTCGGCAGCGCCAATATCGACACCAATTCGCGGCTGTGCATGTCGTCCGCCGTCGCCGGCCACAAGCGTGCGTTCGGCGAAGACCTGGTGCCGGTCGATTACGCCGACCTGGAAATCGCCGACATGATCGTCCTCGTCGGCTCGAACCTGGCGTGGTGCCACCCGATCCTGTTCCAGCGCATCGCGCAGGCCAAGGAGGCGCGGCCGGACATGAAGATCGTAGTGATCGATCCGCGGCGCACCGCCACGTGCGAAATGGCGGACCTGCACCTGCCCGTCAAGCCGGGCACGGACGTCTGGCTGTTCAACGGGCTGCTGGCTTACCTGTCCCGCATCGGCGCGGTGGATCCCGCCTTCATCGAACAGCATACGCGCGGCTTTGATGATGCGCTGGCAGCGGCCGACATCACACCGCAGGCGGTCGCCCGCGCATGCAAGCTCAATGTGGAAGATGTGCTGGCATTCTACGAAGCGTTCGCTGCCACGCCGCAAGTCATCACCGGCTTTTCGATGGGCGTGAACCAGTCGTCGGCCGGCACCGACAAGGTCAACGCGATCATCAACTGCCATCTGGCGGGCGGCCGGATCGGCAAGCCCGGCATGGGGCCGTTCTCGATCACGGGCCAGCCGAACGCGATGGGCGGCCGCGAAGTGGGCGGCCTGGCCAATATGCTGGCCGCCCATCTGGACCTGGACCAGCCGGCGCATCGCAACGCCGTGCAAACGTTCTGGAACTCGCCGCGCATCGCGGACAGGGCGGGTCTGAAAGCGGTGGATCTGTTCCACGCGATCGAGGCCGGCAAGGTGAAGGCGGTGTGGATCATCGCCACGAACCCGATGGTCAGCATGCCGGATGCCGACCAGATACGCCGCGCGCTGGAAAAGGCGGAACTGGTGATCGCCACCGACGTGGTGCGCGACACGGATACCAACGCCTTTGCGCACGTGCTGCTGCCCGCGCTGGCGTGGGGCGAGAAGGACGGCACTGTCACCAATTCCGAACGGCGCATCTCGCGCCAGCGTGCTTTCCTGCCGGCGCCTGGTGAGGCGCGTGCCGACTGGCAGATCCTTGCGGACTTTGCACAGCGGCTGGGCTACGACGGCTTTGACTGGTCGCACCAGTCCGCGATTTTTGCGGAACATGCGCGTCTCTCCGCGTTCCGCAACACCGTGGACGATCTGCCGCGCGCATTCGACATCGGTGCGCTGGCTGAAATCGGCCGCGATGGCTACGATGCGCTGCAACCCATGCAATGGCCGCTGGGCCGCCGCGTGTTTTCCGATAATCGCTTTTCCTTTCCCGATGGCCGCGCGCGCTTCGTGCCGACGCCGCCGCGCGCGCCGCAAAACGCTGCCGACAGCGACTATCCGCTGGTGCTGAACACGGGCCGCGTGCGCGACCAGTGGCACACGATGACGCGCACGGGCCGCGCACCGAAGCTGGCCGACCACACGGCGGAATCGTTCGTCGACTTGCATCCGCAGGATGCGCTGCTGTGCGGCGTGCGCGAGAACGAACTGGCACGCATCGCGTCGCCATGGGGCAGCATGGTGGCGCGGGTGCGGCACGGCGGCGGCATCGCGCGCGGCAGCGTGTTCATCCCGATTCACTGGAATGCGCAGACGTCGTCCGATGCGCGCGTGGGTGCGCTGGTCAATCCCGTGGTCGATCCGGTGTCCGGCGAGCCGGAGTTCAAGCACACGCCGGTGCTGGTCGACCGCTTTCCCGTGCAGTGGCATGGTTTCGTGCTGTCCCGCGCCGCGCTGTCGCTCGACGACGTGGCCTATTGGACCCGCGCGCAGGGCGCCGGTTTCCACCGCTACGAACTGGCCGGCCGCAACCGCATCGCCGACTTTGGCGCCTGGGCGCGCGGCCTGCTCAGCATCGACGACGCGGACGCCGACTGGCTCGAATATACGGACCGCAGCGCCGGCGTGCACCGCGCCGTGCACATGGTGAACGACCGCATCGAGCAGGTGGTGTTCATCTCGCCGCGGCCCGACCTGCCCGAACGCGCGTGGCTTGCCGGACTGTTCGCCAACGAGGCGGTCACCGATGCGGAGCGTGCCGGCGTGCTGGCGGGCCGTCCGTTGCAGCAGGGCGCCGATGCCGGCCCGACCGTGTGTTCGTGCTTTGGCGTGGGGCGCAATACGATCTGCGATGCGATCCGGGACAGGGATTTGAAAACCTCGTCCGAGGTCACTGCGTGTGTGAAGGCGGGCGGGAATTGCGGGTCTTGTGTGCCGGAGATCAGGCAGTTGATTGCGGTGGTGCGGACGGCCGCAGTGACCGCAGAATAAATCGGCTGCGATCACAACCGTGCGCAGGAAATCTGACTGACGTTATAATTTTCTGGTTATTAAATTAACCAGGGATGTGGACGTGCCGATTAAAGCCAGCGCAGGTGGTAAGTCGGTTGTGATCGAGGCGCGTCGTCCATCTTGGGTGGATATGAAACGGTATTATCCGGCTCATGAACTGGACTCGAACGGGGTGTACCGGAAAATCGGCGGGCCAGCCCTGGATCTCGTCGGCAAATGAAAGCATGTCTCCGTTTCATCGTTACCGCGTTCGGCTTGCTGCTGGCATACGCCGCAACGGCTGGGGAACATTGTCCGCAGACCGGCGCCAACGGTATCTGGAGTGCCGACTGTTTCGAAAATAAGGGTACGGAACGAAGGATTATCCCGAAGTACCTCAACAGGATTGAGTTCAGCGCGAATGGCATGGCGGTCGTCGTGATCGATCGACCGCGCGAGACCGTGGCAATCGACCGGCGTGGCTTGATCGTTATTCCCGGCATTCATGCCGGCGGCGACAGCGACTGGCCGGGCAGCGAAGAGGGGATCAGTCGTTTTTCCATGCAGGGTGAAGAGCCAGGCGGGCGGGTTGTAAGCAAGTGCGGTTATTTCAGGATCAGAGAATTAGCCATCATCACGCCGGCCCGATATGACAGCTGCAAGCCTTTTTTTCACGGCAAGGCCCAGGCCTGTACCAACTGCCAGGCCTACTGTGCGCTGGACGGTTGCCATAAACTGACCTTCATCGGCGGCGAAGGCTTTTCGATCGGCGCCGACGGCAAGGTCGAGAAAACCTTTACGCCGCCTTCGCTGGAGAATGCCTGCGAAACCGGAAAACCGCCTGCCATCACCGGCACAGGGGACGTCAAATATCTGAAATGCGGGCCTTCACCAAGCGATCCATTCAATCATCTCAAGTAGCGCGGTCAGGGAGGTAACTCAACCGTGATGACCAATTTATATCGCATGCTCGTCGCGACGCTCGGCATGCTGCTGTCACTGGCCGCATATGCTGCGGATAAGTGCCCGCGGCAGGATGACAAGGACATGTGGGATGCAGCGTGCTTCGAGTCGGTTGGGACCGAACGGAGAGTCAAGGTGCAATATCTCGCCAGGTTACCGTTCGAGGCCAACGGCAAGGCAGTCATCAAGATCGATGAACCCTACGAAATGGTGGCGATCGACGCGACCGGCCTGGTAGTCGTTTCCGATATCGAGTATTGGGGTGAGGGCGACTATCCGCTCAATCAGGAAGGCGTCAGCCGATTCAACGTGCGCAGTAAGGGCCCGAATGGCGAACGCATCAGGAAATGCGGCTACTTTGCGATCGATGATATGGCGATCCTGGTGCAGGCGGAATACGACCATTGCCTGCCATTCCATGAAGGCGAGGGAATGGTCTGCAAGGACTGCGAACGCTACTGCTCGCCGGACGATTGCCACACGACGACGCTGATCGATGGCACGGGCTTCGTGATCGACAGGACCGGCAAGGTCAAGGACATCTTCAGCCCGCCCACACTGAAAACGGTTTGCGATACCCGCGAGCCGCCGAAGATCTGGAAGGAGGGCGCCACGCCGTTCCTGCAATGCGCCCGTTCCAACAACCCGTTCGACCATCTGGACTAATCACCGCCGCTCGAACCAAGCACTCACCAGAAACAGCGCACACACAACAAACAGCACCGCCGGCAGCGCATTGATCCCCACCCGCTCCATCATCGCACCCGTGGCCAGCGGCCCGGCGGCGCTGGCGATGCCCCATGACGCATTCACCAGCGCGCTCGCAGTCGTCAACGAAGCGCCGGTGAACTTCTCCCCGCAGGCCACCAGCGCCAGCATGTAGATCGCGCCGGCCGCCGCGCCGAGCGCCACCAGCAAGGTCCACCACAACCAGGGAATGCCCGCTGCGAAAGGCAGCAGCGGCAGCAGCAGGCAGACGGCGACGCCGCAGCCGACGTGCACGCGCCAACGGCCGTAGCGGTCGGCCAGCGCGCCCATGGCGAACTGCAATGCGGTGTCGCCGACCAGCACCACGGTGGCCGAAATCAGCGCCAGCTCGGTGACGATCCCCTGCCGCATCGCATACACGGGCAGCAGCGCGAGGATCAGCGTGTCGAACAGCGCGAAGAAGGCTGCGCCCATCGCGATCATCGGCATGTGCGGCAGCACCGCCTGCCAGCGTGCATGCGTCTCAGGTTCCTGCGGCAGGCGGGTGCCATCCAGCAGCGCGAGGCCGGGCAGCGCGGCCATGAACAGCAGGCCGCAGGCGGCGAAGCTGTAGTCGATGCGGCCGTTCAGCAGCGCCACCAGCGCCGGGCCGGTCAGCTGAAACAAGGTAAAGCTGGTGGTGTAGATGGCCACCACGCGGCCGCGCGAATTGTCCGGCGCGAGGCGGTTGACCCACGCTTCGCCGATGGTGAACAGCACGCCCATCGCGGCACCGAACAGGCCACGCAGCAGGCACCACAGCCATGCGTTATCCGATACCTGCATCGCACACGTCGACAACGCGGCAACCCACACGGCCGCCATCATCGTCGCCCGCGGTCCGTATCTCGCTACCCAGCCGGTAACGAACGGCGCCACGCCGAGAATGCCCAGCGCGCTGGCGGCCGTGACGATGCCGATCGCCTGCGTGCCGGCGCCGCGCGCATCGAGCGTCAGCGCGGTCAGCGGAATGGTCGCGCCGAGGCCCAGGCCGACAACGCCGATGCTGACCACAAGGGCCAGGAAATCACGCCATGGGAGGTTTTTCATGGCATGTCAAAAGAATAAAAGTCACGTAAAAACCTGGCGATCTGCGCGTAAAAAGCGCGTAAAGGGGGAATTCTGTTCAAGGAGGCAGTGTTAGGATCTGATTTGATGCGTTGCTTCGCGTGCGCAATGATAATGGGAAACTGTGTTAGATTGAAGTCATCACGTTTGCGGAGTTTGCCATGCGCCGTCCCATCGTCCTCGTGCCAGCGTGCACCCGGCAGATCGGTCATTTTCCGAATCATGCCGCGCAAAACAAGTACGTCAACGCCGTCGTGCTCGGCGCGCGCTGCATGCCGCTGATCCTGCCTGCGCTGGCCGAACTGACGGACATGGAAGCGGTGCTGCACCTGGCGGACGGTGTGATGCTGACGGGCTCCGCATCGAATGTGCATGCGGACCTGTACGGGCAGGCGATCCACGACCCGTCCCTGCCGCTGGACGCGGCGCGCGATGCGACGACGCTGCCGCTGATCCGCGCCGCAGTGAAGCGGGGCATACCGCTGCTGGGTATCTGCCGCGGCTTCCAGGAGATCAACGTGGCGCTGGGCGGCACGCTGCACCAGGCGGTGCAGGAAGTGCCCGGCATGATGGACCACCGCGACCGCGAGGACGATGCGCTGGAAGTGCAGTACGGCCCGGCGCATCCGATCCACCTGACGGCGGGCGGCAAGTTTGCCGAGATGCTGGGCAATCCGCAGGAAATCACGGTCAATTCCCTGCACGGGCAGGGCATCGACCAGCTGGCCCCCGGCCTCACCGTGGAAGCGGTGGCGCACGACGGGCTGGTGGAAGCTTATACCGTGGGCTCCGCGCATGGCTTCACGCTGGCGGTGCAGTGGCACCCCGAGTGGCGCATCACGGAAAACCCCGACTCGATGAAGATGTTCCTGGCGTTCGGCGATGCGTGCCGCGAATTCCAGGCGCAGCGCCAAGGGCGGGGATGATGAATACGTACGAGGCGTGGGCCGGAGGACTTCCGTAGCTGTTCTTGCCAGAGTCAGATGCAGGGACGCGGCCCACGCCCGGACCGCGAACTTTGACTTATTGGAGCAAGAGAATGGCTATCCGCGACAACTTCAGTTATACCGATATGGACGAGTGGCTCAACGAGAAGCGAGTCACTGAAATCGAATGCCTGGTGCCCGACCTGACGGGCGTCGCCCGCGGCAAGATCCTGCCCCGCGTGAAATTCACCCAGGAGCGCGGCATGCGCATCCCCGAGGCGGTGCTGGGCATGACCGTTACCGGCAATTCCCCCACCGACGATCCGGCCTACGACCGCGCCATTTCCAGCACGGACCGGGACATGATCCTGAAGGCCGATCCCACCACGATCACGATGGTGCCTTGGGCCTCCGACCCCACCGCGCAGGTGATCCACGACTGCTATTTCGCCGACGGCCGGCTGGTCGATTTCGCGCCCCGCTCGGTGCTGCGCCGCGTGCTCAAGCTGTACGAGGAAAAGGGCTGGAAGCCCGTGGTGGCACCGGAACTTGAGTTTTATCTCACCGCGAAGATCTCCGACCCCGACCTGCCGCTGAAGGCGCCGGTGGGCCGCAGCGGCCGTGCCGAAACGTCGCGCCAGGTGTACAGCATCGACGCCGTCAACGAGTTCGATCCGCTGTTCGAGGACATCTACGATTACTGCGACCTGATGGGCCTCGACGTGGACACGCTGATCCATGAAATCGGCGCCGGCCAGATGGAGATCAACTTCCTGCACGGCGAGCCGCTGGGCCTGGCGGACAAGGTGTTCTTCTTCAAGCGCACGCTGCGCGAGGCGGCGCTGAAGCACCACATGTACGCCACGTTCATGGCCAAGCCGATGGCCGGCGAACCGGGATCGGCGATGCACATCCACCAGAGCGTCGTCGATGCAAAGACCAACTGGAACATCTTCTCCAACGAGGATGGTTCGCCGTCCACGCTGTTCAAGCACTATATCGGCGGCCTGCAGCGCTACATGCCTTGCGCGCTGGCGATCGTGGCGCCGTACGTGAATTCGTACCGCCGCCTGGTGCGCCATACGGCCGCGCCGATCAATATCCAGTGGGGCGTGGACAACCGCACCGTCGGCTTCCGCGTACCCGAATCGGGCATCCAGGACCGCCGCGTGGAAAACCGCATCATCGGCTCGGACGCCAATCCGTATCTGGCCCTCGCGGTCACGCTGGCCTGCGGCTACCTGGGCATGACGGAGCAGATCGAGCCGACGGCGATCACCACCGGCAGCGCCTACGACAAGGCCTACGAGCTGCCGCAAGGCCTGCCGGAAGCGCTGGGCCTGCTGCGCAAGGAAGAGAAGCTGCGCAGCGTGCTGGGCGAGCGTTTCATCGACGTGTACGCGGCGATCAAGGACCTGGAACACCAGGAGTTCATGACCGTCATCAGCCCATGGGAGCGCGAGCACCTGCTGCTCCACGTATAAAAATCTTCGCAGGGAGGAAATCATGACCACCACGCCAACCGTTCCGCAACTGCCGGACACCAAGGGCCTGCAGCAGCTCGATGCTGCCCACTACCTGCACCCGTTCACCGACCACGATGCGCTGGCGCAGAAGGGCGCGCGCGTGATGGTGCGCGGCGACGGCATCTGGCTGTGGGACTCGGAAGGCCACAAGGTGCTCGACGCGATGTCCGGCCTGTGGTGCGTCAACGTCGGCTACGGCCGCACCAGCATCACGCAGGCCGTGGCGCGCCAGATGGATACGCTGCCGTTCTATAACAGCTTCTTCAACACCACCACGATTCCCGCCGTGGAACTGGCGGCCAAGCTGGCCAGCATCGCGCCGCCCGGCTTCTCGCGCGTGTTCTATACCGGTTCGGGCTCGGAAGCGAACGACACCAATATCCGCATGGTGCGCCGCTACTGGGACCTGGCCGGCCAGCCGGAACGTACGGTGATCATCAGCCGCCGCAACGCCTACCATGGCAGCACGATGGCCGGTGCGTCGCTGGGCGGCATGACGGGCATGCACGTGCAGGGCGGCCTGCCGATTCCCGGCATCGTCCACATCGAGCAGCCCTACTACGCCGACCATGGCGCGGGCATGACGCCGGAGGAATTCGGCGTGCACGCCGCGTCATGGCTGGAAGAGCGCATCAGGGAACTGGGGCCGGACAAGGTGGCCGCCTTCATCGGCGAGCCGGTGCAGGGCGCCGGCGGCGTGATCATCCCGCCGTCGACCTACTGGCCGGAGATCCGCCGCATCTGCGACAAGTACGACATCCTCCTGATCGCCGACGAAGTGATCACCGGCTTCGGCCGCCTGGGCCGCTGGTTCGCCTCCGAGCTGTACGGCATGCGGCCGGACCTGATCACGTTCGCGAAAGGCGTCACGTCCGGCTACGTGCCGCTGGGCGGCGTGCTGGTGGGCGACCGCGTGGCGGACCTGCTGGTCACGGGTGGCGACTTCAATCACGGCTTCACGTATTCCGGCCACCCGGTGGCCTGTGCGGCGGCGCTGGAAAACATCCGCATCATCGAGGAAGAGAACCTGGTGCAGCAGGTGGCCGACGACACGGGCCCATACCTGCAGCAGCGCTTTGCCAGCCTGGCGGCGCACCCGCTGGTAGGTACGGCGGAGAGCATCGGCTTCGTGGCCGGCCTGTCGCTGGTGCGGCGCAAGGCCGCCAACGTGCATCACCAGGAGCGCTTCGATCCGGCGCTGGAAGTCGGCATGGTGTGCCGCGGCCACATGTTCGGCAACGGCATGATCATGCGCGCCGTCGGCGACCGGATGATCATCGCGCCGCCGCTGATCATGACGCGCGCGCAGATCGACGAGATGATCCAGAAGATCCGCTACTGCCTGGACCTGACGCTGGCCGATGTGCAGGCAAGGGGCTGGATGTAAAGGGGACTGTCCCCGCAGGGGCCTGTCCCCGGGGTTGTTCTTGAATTTTCTTTGGTCTTGAAAGCAGAAGAGGGGACAGTCCCTTGCAGGGACAGTCCCCGCCAATCAAGCCGCAATATGCCGCGCCTGCTCATGCCGGTTCTTCAGCACCTGCGGCGCCAGCGAGCCAACAAACATGCCGCCAAACGCGGCCAGCAGCCCGGCCAGCTGGCCCGGGAACGCCTCGCCGAAGCTGGAAATCTGCGGGAAGAACAGGATCCACACGAAGATGCCCGCGCCGATCGACACGATCGCGCCCTGCGTCGTCGCGCGCTTCCAGTACAGGCCCATCAGCAGCGGCACGAAGGCGCCCACCAGCGTCACCTGGTAGGCGGACGACACCAGCTCGTAGATCGACGTGCCCTGCATCGCGATCGCATACACCAGCACCATCGCGGCGAAGATCACGATCGTCACCCGCATCGCCAGCAGCTGCTGGCGGTCGCTCATGCCGGGGCGCAGGTTCTTCAGGATGTTTTCCACGAAGCTGGTGGACGGTGCCAGCAGCGTGGCCGACGACGTGCTCTTGATCGCCGATAGCAGCGCGCCGAAGAACAGGATCTGCATCACCAGCGGCATCTTCGTCATCACGAAGGTGGGCAGCAGCTGCTGGTAATCGTTGCGGGCGATGGTCATCGCCTGGTCGCCCATGACGACGACGGCGGCGGCCACGATGAACATGGGCACGAAGCCGAACAGGATGTAGCTGGCGCCGCCGATGACGGCGCCGCTGCGCGCGGTCGGCGCATCCTTGGCGGACATCACGCGCTGGAACACGTCCTGCTGCGGGATGCTGCCGAACATCATCGTGATCGCCGCGGCGATGAAGAAGATGATGTCGGTGAACGTGGGCTCGGGCAGCACGCGCCACAGGTCGGCCTGCTGGGCCATGGCCAGCACCTTGTCGGCGCCGCCGGCCAGGTCGGCAGCGAAGAACGCGATGATGGTCATGCCGACGACCAGCACGATCATCTGGATGAAGTCGGTGATCGCCACGGCCAGGAAGCCGCCCACCACCACGTACACCAGCACGGCCAGCGTGCCGATCACCATGCCCGTGGCGGGCGCCAGCGCGCCGTTCGTCAGCACCGAGAACACCAGGCCCAGCGCGGTGATCTGCGCGGCCACCCAGCCCAGGTAGCTGAAGATGATCGCCACGGAGCAGAACACTTCGATGCCCTTGCCGTAGCGCTGGCGGTAGTAGTCGCCGATCGTCAGCAGATTCAGTTTATACAGTTTCGTGGCGAAGAAGAGGCCGACGAGGATCAGGCAGGTGCCGGCGCCGAACGGGTCTTCGATGACGGCATTCAGGCCGCCCTGCACGAACTTGGCGGGCACGCCCATCACCGTCTCGGCGCCGAACCAGGTGGCGAAGGTGGTCGTGATCACCATGATCAAGGGCAGGCTGCGGCCGGCGACGGCGAAGTCCGCCGTATTCTTGATCCTGCGTCCCGCCCACATGCCGACGGCCAGGGTGCCCAGCAGATAGAGGGCGACGAAAATGATCAGCGTGATGTTCATGCGGTCTGGGCTCCGTGCAGGGGCAATTATTATCGGGCGGAAAATGCGCGATTATAAAGGCAGAAGCTGACGGCGGGACCAAGTTTGTGGGCGGTTGTTGCGTTGCGATCCGGCGCCCGCCGGAGTGAAATCGGCCGGCATCGGCGCGGCGAATTCGGCGGCGCATGCAGCGCAGCGTCGACGCGCTATGCGGCGGGGAAGATGTGCGCCAGCACGTCGCGCAGGGTCAGCGTGCCGAGCAGTTCGGCGATGTCCTTGAGGTCAGACATGGGCAGTCACCGCGAATGCCGTGAGGGCGGATGCAACAGCCATCAGGGCCAGGACGACGCGGGCGGGGGCGGAGGGGAGGCCTTCCATGATGTTCTCCTGTTTGTCTGTGAATGAGTGTCCATTTTATCGGCGGGTCATTCATTGGTAAAATTTATTGTTCTTATCGGTTCGATAGTCTTTATGCCTGAGCAGGCTGGCGCACTACAATGGGGGACACCATCACGCAGGAGACGGCATGACTTCCACCCACTGGCATGACAAGGCGCGCGAGCTGGCCATCGACGGCCGCGCATTCATCGACGGGCAGCGCACGTGGTCGCGCACGGAACAGGTGTTCGACAACCTGTCGCCGGTGGACGGCCGCAAGCTCGGTGCCGTCGCCCGCTGCGGCGCTGAAGATGTCGACGCCGCCGTCGCTGCGGCCCGCGCCGCATTCGAAGACGGCCGCTGGGCGAACCTGGCGCCGGCCAAGCGCAAGCGCATCCTCGTCAAGTTCTCCGAACTGATGCTGAAGAATCGCGAGGAACTGGCGCTGCTGGAAACGCTCGACATGGGCAAGCCGATCAAGTACAGCCTGGCGGTGGACGTGGCCGGCGCGGCCAACTGCATCCGCTGGTATGGCGAAGCGATCGACAAAGTGTATGGCGAGATTGCCCCCACGCCGAGCGACAGCCTGGCGCTGATCACGCGCGAGCCGGTGGGCGTCGTCGGCGCCATCGTGCCGTGGAATTACCCGATGCTGATGGCATCGTGGAAGATCGGCCCGGCGCTCGCCAGCGGCAACAGCGTGGTGCTGAAACCGTCCGAGAAATCGCCGCTGACGGCCTTGCGGCTGGCCGACCTGGCGCTGGAGGCGGGCATCCCGCCCGGCGTGTTCAACGTGCTGCCCGGTTACGGCAACGAGGCGGGCAGCGCGCTGGCGCTGCACATGGATGTCGACTGCATCGCGTTCACCGGCTCCACGCGCGTGGGCAAGCAGATCGTGCAGATGGCGGGGCAGTCGAACCTGAAGCGGGCGTGGACGGAACTGGGCGGCAAGTCGGCGAACATCGTCTGCGCCGATTGCCCGGACCTGGATGCGGCCGTGGCGGCATCGGTCGGCTCGATCTTCTTCAACCAGGGCGAGAGCTGCAATGCGCCGTCGCGGCTGTTCGTGGAGGAATCGATCCGCGAGCGCTTCATCGAACGCGCGCTGGCGCTGGTGCCTGGCTTCACGCCGGGCGATCCGCTCGACGAGAACACGGTGATGGGCGCGATCGTGGACGACGTCCAGCTGAAAACGGTGATGGGGTATATCCAGCAGGGGAAAGCGGCCGGTGCACGGCTGGTGGCCGGCGGAGAACGGGTACGCAGCGACAGCGGCGGCTACTACGTGGCGCCGACGATCTTCGACGGCGTGGACAGCTCGATGGCGATCGCCCGCGAGGAGATCTTCGGGCCCGTTTTATCCGTACTGAGCTTCACCGATCTGGCCGAGGCGGTCAAGCAGGCCAACGGCACGCCTTATGGACTGCATGCGGCGGTGTGGACGTCCGACCTGTCGAAAGCCATCAGGACCTCGCGCGCGCTGCGCGCCGGCACCGTGCACGTCAACCAGTACGACAACGACGACATCACGGTGCCGTTCGGCGGCTACAAACAGTCCGGCAACGGCCGCGACAAGTCGCTGCATGCGTTCGACAAGTACACCGAGCTGAAAACCACCTGGATCCAGATCTAGCAAAATAGGGACAGACCCTGTTTTCTGGGAAATTTTCCCAGAAAACAGGGTCTGTCCCTAATTTTTATTTTTAGAACTTGTACGCCACCTTCACCGATGCAGTGCGTCCCCGCGGATCGGCCTGCGTGAAATCGAAGAAGGTCGTCGACGAATCCCACGATGGCCGCTTGTCCGTCAGATTCTGCAGGATCAGGCTGACGGTGGCTGCATCGGTGACCTGCCAGGCGGCGTTGAAGTCCAGCGTGCCGACCGGTTTCACGCGCTCGTCCACGCGCGTCGTCTGCGCGTAGCCATCCACGTAGTTCCACACCAGCGTATTGGTCCACTTGCCCACTTCCAGCGTGGCGCTCGTCACGCCGCGCCATTTCGGGATCGAGCCGAAGTAGTTGTTGCCGGCGCCGTCCGTCAGCGGTTCGCCCACGGCCAGCGGTTGCTCGAATTTGAGCACGCGGCTCAGCTGCGCATTGAACGTCAGCTTGCCCGTCTTCGGCAACGGCTGCACGTGGCGCAGGTCGATGTCGAAGCCGCTGACCTTGCGGTCGCCCTGGTTGGCATACTGGCGGTACAGCGTCAGGATGCGGCCCTGCGCGTCGCGCACCACTTTCTCCGGCGCGTTCGCTTCGTTGGCGATGATGCTGTCGGCCGACTCGGTATCGATCACGCCCGTCGTGCGGATGTGATAGAAGTCGATGCCCACGCTGGAGCGGCTGGTCGGCGCGATGACGAAGCCCAGATTGATGTTCTTCGAGCGTTCCGGCTTCAGGTCGCCGTTGGCGATCGTGAGGTTGGTGACGCCGCGCGCCTGCGTTGGCGAGATCGGGTCGCGCGGGTCGATCACATTGCCGTAGCTGACCGACGTCGAGTTGGTGATCTCCGGCAGCGACGGCGCCCGGAAGCCGCGCGACGCGGTACCGCGCACCAGCAGCCATGGTGCGGCCTGCCAGCGCACGCTGGCCTTCGGCGAGAATGCGCTGCCGAAGTCGTCGTAATGGTCGCCGCGGCCGGCCAGGTTGACGGTGACGTCTTTTACCACCGGCACGTTCAGCTCCGCGAACAGGGCGGCCACATCGCGCTTGCCGTTGATGATGTTGATCGCCGGGCGCAGCTCGGTGCCGGACAGCACGGCCGCCGACGTGTTCGAATCCATCTCCTCGCGGCGCCACTGGGCGCCGGCCGCAAAGCCCAGCGCACCGGCCGGCAGCTGCGCCAGCTCGCGCGTGGCGGAGAAGTCCACCGTCGTCAGCTTCGCTTCGGCCGGGCGCAGCGTGGACAGGCGCAGGCGGTTGCGCACCTCTTCGCTGTTCTGGCTCTGGTCGGCGAAGTTGTAGCTGCCGTCGGCCAGCACCTTCTCGAATTCGTAGCGGTTGACGAAGTTCTGCACCGTCTCATCGAGCTTGCTGCCGGAGCGGCCGATCGACGCGTCGTAGTCCCAGCCTGCCGCCGTGCCTTTCAAGCCGGCCAGCACGCGGTAGAAGTCGACGCTGTCCTGCTTCATGCGCGGGCCCAGGTCGAACAGCGTGGCCGTGAACGGCAGCGGCGTCGAACCAGGATTGTTCGGGTGGCCGACCGGCAGCACCACGTTGATGTTGTCCAGCTGCTGCGTGGCGTTGTTCCACGCGCGCAGGCCGCTGCCGACGGTCAGCGGCGCGCTGAACGTCTGCGATGCGCGCGAGTGGCCGTACAGCAGGTCCGCGTAGGCTTCGTTGTCTTCATTGAGCTTCAGCGTGCCGCGCAGCGACGAGTGCACGCGGCCGATGCCCGGGATCAGCGTGCGGTACTGCGCCGGGTTATACGCCAGCACATTGCCGCTGCGGCCCGGCGTGATCGCGCTGTACGGCTGCAGCTGCAGCGGGCCTTGCAGGCCGCCCAGCAGCTGCGTGGCGTCGTTGTTCACGTAGTTGGTCGGCACCCAGCCCAGCGTGCCGCTCGGATTGCCGCGGTAGTCGCTGTTCTTCATCCAGTTGACGTCCGTCTGGTTCAGCGTGTCGCGCCACTGCGCATCGACGGAGAACACCACGCTCCAGCCATCGTCCTGCAGCGAGCCGAAGCCGGTCTGCAGCGCCACGCTCTTCTCGCGCTGGCCGGTGCCTTCCGTGGAACCGCCGTATTGCGCCGACACTTCGGTGCCCTTGAACTCCTTGTACAGGATGATGTTCACCACCCCGGCCACGGCATCGGAACCGTACACGGACGACGCGCCATCCTTCAGCACCTCGATGCGCTGCACGGCCGCCATCGGCAGACTGTTCAGGTCGACGAACACTTCCTGCAGATCCTGCGCGGTGGCATACGAGCTGACGCGCTTGCCGTTCACGAGGATCAGCGTGTTCTTCTGGCCGATGCCGCGCAGCGACAGGCCCGCCGTGCCGGCAGAGAAGCTGCCCGTGTACTGCTCGTTGTAGCTGTTGCCGCTGTTGGCGGAGATGGAGCGGATGATGTCGGCGATGCTGGCCTTGCCGCTGGCGGCGATCTCCTTCGCGCTGATCACCTGCACGGCGCTGGCGCCTTCCTTCTGCGTGGTGCGGATATTGGAGCCGGTGATGACGACTTTTTCGAGCTCCTGCGCGGTGGACGCGGCAGCTGCAAAGGCGGCGCCGAGCGCCAGGACGATCTGAAGTGGTTTGAACATCTGGTATTTCCTCTTGATGGGATGGCCTCTCTTCGAAGGAAGAGGGCGAGCGCCGCCATGACCAGCCTGGTGGGCCGGTGCCGGTCAGCGTTTTTCGGTGCTGCTGCGGGGTGTCGTTACAGCGAAGGCATGCGGCACATGTACTGCGCCATGCAGGTCATGGTCAGGACGTGGCGGTCAGCGATGTGGAACTGCGTGCGTGGCATGGCGGTAAGTCGAACGGTGAAGCTGGAGAACGCACTATACCGGTGCAGCAGGAAAAACCGAACGAACAAAAAATGGAATGCTTATATGAAGTTTGATAGAAAGCGAGCCATCTTCATAAAGAAAAACCGGTGACAGGCTCCATTTTTCTGGAAATGTTTCCCAGAAAATGGTGCCTGTCACCGGTTTTTTTGCAACGTCAGAAGCAGTGCTCCAATGCCGGGAAGCTGCCATCCTTGACGGCGGCAACATAGGCGGCGATGGCCGCATCGATGCTGGTCTGGCCGTCCATGAAGTTCTTCACGAAGCGCGCCTTGCGGCCGGGGAAGACGCCCAGCAGGTCGTGCATGACGAGCACCTGGCCGGAGCAGTCCGGGCCGGCGCCGATGCCGATGGTGGGAATGGACAGCGCTTCCGTCACCGCCTTGCCGACGGTCGACGGCACCGCTTCCAGCAGCACGATCGACGCGCCTGCTTCCTGCAGCTTCAGCGCGTCGGCCTTCAGCGCGTCGGCGCTTTCCACCGTCTTGCCCTGCACCTTGTAGCCGCCCAGCTGGTGGACGAACTGCGGCGTCAGGCCGATGTGCGCGCAGACAGGCACGCCGCGCTGCACGAGGAAGCGCACCGTGTCGGCCAGCCAGCCGGCACCTTCGATCTTGACGATGTGCGCGCCGGCCTGCATCAGCGTCACGCAGCTGGCCAGCGCCTGTTCCGGCGTGCCGTAGCTGCCGAACGGCAGGTCGGCCATGATCATCGCGGACTTCGCGCCGCGCGCCACGGCGGCCGTGTGGTAAGCCACTTCCTGCACCGTGACGGGCAGCGTGGACGTGTGGCCGTTGCAGACCATGCCCAGCGAATCGCCGATCAGCAGGATCTCGACGCCGTTACGTTCCATCAGCGTGGCGAAGCTGGCGTCGTAGCACGTCAGCATGGCGATCTTTTCGCGGTTCGCGTACAGCGTCGTCAGCGACGGCAGCGTGACGGCCTTGGTGGCGGCGGCCTTGGCAGGCGCCGGGGTGTTTGTGGCCGGGGCAGACATCTCTTTGCCCTGCAAATAACCAGACATGGAAGTCCTCTAATAAAGTCGTTACGGCGCGTATTCTAAACCCGGTGGCACGACCGTGCAGAAGGGCCTAGCTTCGGAAAATAAAATAGACGGCGCCGACCAGGCACAGCCCCGCCCACACATAATCGAGCTTGAACGGCTGGTTCATGTAGAACATCGCGAACGGCACGAACACGGTCAGCGTGATCGCCTCCTGCATGATCTTCAGCTGCGCCAGGCTGTACTGCGTGTAGCCGATGCGGTTGGCCGGCACCTGCAGCAGGTATTCGAACAGCGCGATGCTCCAGCTGACCAGCGCGGCGATGTACCACGCCTTGCCGGACAGGCTTTTCAGGTGGCCGTACCAGGCCACCGTCATGAACACGTTCGACAGCGTCAGCAGACCGACGGTCTGCACGATCACGGGGATCTGCATATTATCCGAGGCGGGTGATGGGTTGATCGGCCACGGCCGACGAGAACGCGGCGGCCGGACCGAGGCCGGGCACCACGATATCGGGTGCAATCTCGAGCAACGGCATCAGCACGAAGGCCCGCTGCGTCATGCGCGGGTGCGGCACGGTCAGCGAAGGTGTATCGATGACGTCGGCGCCATACAGCAGCAGGTCGAGATCGAGCGTGCGCGGCGCATTGAAGTAGGGCCGTTCGCGGCCATGCTGCTGCTCGATGGCGAACAGCGCTTCGAGCAGCGCCTGCGGTGCCAGCGTCGTGGCCACCCGCGCCACCGCATTCACGTAATCGTCGCCGGAGGAGTCGATCGGCGCGGTGCGGTACAGGGACGACACCGCGCTGACGTCGATCCCCGGCACGCGGCGCAGCCGTTCGACGGCATCGAGCACATTGGCGCGCGCGTCGCCCAGGTTGGCGCCGATGCCGATGAAGGCGGTGGCGCCCATTTACTCGGAAACGGGCGTGTCGGACGGTGGCGCACCGCCTTCGTCGCCATTGCGGCGACGGCGCGGACCGCGGCGGCGGCGTTTCGGCGCCGGCGTGCCGTTGCTTTCGCCCTGCAGGTCCTCGTCGAAGTCGGGTTCTTCCTCGTCCGGTTCGACGCTCGCTGCGCCGGTCGCATCGCCTTCGTCGGCATGCTTCTGCCCGCGGCGCGGCGGCTTCTTGCGTTTTGCACCGCCGGCGCTGGACACGGCCGACACCATCTCGGCGCGCACGATCTCGTCGGCTTCATAGAACGCCGTCCACCAGTCGCCCAGCTCCTGCTCGATCTCGCCGGACGCGCAGCGCAGCAGCAGGAAGTCGTAGCCGGCGCGGAAGCGCAGGTGCTCCAGCAGCTTGTACGGGTTCTTGCCGTTGCGGCGCTCGAAGCGGGGCTGCATGGCCCAGATGTCGCGCATGTCGGAGCCGATCTTGCGCTGCAGCGCCAGCTTCTCCGTCTGCGATTCCAGCACTTCGTCGGCGGCCAGGTGCAGCGCGGGGATCACCATTTCGCCGGCCGCCTGGTAGGCGTTCCACTTCTCCAGCACCTGGTGCCACAGCAGCGACGCGAACAGGAAGCCAGGCGACACCGTCTTGCCGGACGCGATGCGGCGGTCCGTCGACTCCAGCGCCAGCGTGACGAACTTGAAGCCCAGCGGCTGCTCCAGCACGACGTCCAGCAGCGGCAGCAGGCCGTGGTGCAGGCCCGCTTTACGCAGCTGCAGCAGGCAGGCCAGCGCGCTGCCGCTCATCAGTAGCTTCAGCATCTCGTCGAACACGCGGGCGGCCGGCACGTTGTTGATCAGCGGCGCCATCACGGCGATCGGCGCGGCCGTCGTTGGTTCGATCTCGAATTTCAGCTTGGCGGCGAAGCGCACCACGCGCAGCATGCGCACCGGGTCTTCGCGGTAGCGCGCTTCCGGCTGGCCGATGATGCGCAGCAGCCTGGCACGCATGTCGCGCATGCCGCCGTGGTAATCGAGCACCTGCTGCGTGGCCGGGTTGTAGTACATCGCGTTGATCGTGAAGTCGCGGCGTTCCGCATCTTCCGCCTGCGAGCCGAAGGTGTTGTCGCGCAGGACGCGGCCATGCTCGTCCTTCGGCGCGTTGTCCAGCGTGGTGCCGCGGAAGGTGGTCACCTCCAGCAGATCCTGGCCGAACATCACGTGCACGATCTGGAAGCGGCGGCCGATGATGAAGGCGCGGCGGAACAGCCGCTTCACCTGCTCGGGCGTGGCGTTCGTGGCGATGTCGAAATCCTTCGGCTTCACGCCCAGCAGCAGGTCGCGCACGGCGCCGCCGACGACGAAGGCTTCGAAACCCGCTTCCTGCAGCGAGGACGTGACGCGGATGGCGTTCGACGACACCATGCGCGGATCGATGCCGTGCTGCTCCGGCCCCAGGATCTCGGGTTCGTGGTGGTCGGGAGCGTCCTTGACGCCGAGGATCTTGCGGATGAATTTCTTAATCATTGAATAGATGGAGTAAAGGCCAGCCTTGGGCGGCGGCGTGCTGCGCCAGCGTGGCGTTCGGATTCGTGGCGACCGGGTGCGACACGATGGACAGCAGCGGCAGGTCGTTGTGCGAATCGCTGTAGAAGTACACGTGCGCGAAGTGGTCGAGCGTCTTGCCCAGCTGTTCCAGCCACGCCTTGGTGTGCACGATCTTGCCCGCGCCCTGCGTCGGCGTGCCACCGAGCTTGCCGGTGATGCGGCCGTCGATCACTTCCGGCATCGCCGCGATCAGGTGCTCCACGCCGAACGCTTGCGCGATCGGCGCGGTGACGAAGTGGTTGGTGGCCGTGACGATGGCCACCAGGTCGCCGGCGTCCAGGTGCTTCTGCAGCAGGTTGCGCGCGGCCGGGCGGATCTGCGGGACGATGACTTCGTCCATGAACTGCTGCTGCAGCGCGGCCAGCCGGGCCGGTTCGAATGCGGCCAGCGTGCCGAGGGCGAATTCGAGGTATTCCACCGGGTCCAGCGTGCCGGCCTGGTACTGGGCGAAGAAGTCGTCGTTGCGGCGGGCGAAGGCGGCGGCATCGACGGCGCCTTGCCGGCACAGGAACTGCCCCCATTCGTAATCGGAGTCGATCGGGAGCAGCGTGTGGTCGAGGTCGAACAGGGCGAGATTCATGCGGGCTTTCAGTCTTTCGCAGCCTGCAGCCACTCGCGCAGCAGCGGCAGGGTGATCGGGCGTCGGGTTTCCAGGGAATATTGGTCGAGCGAGTCCAGCATCGAGGACAGCGAGCGCATGTCGCGCCTGAAATGGGACAGCAAATAGGGTAACACGCCGGGCGACAAGGTCAAACCACGGCTGGCCGCCGCCTGCGACAGCGCGGCCACCTTTTCGTCGTCGGACAGGCCGTGCAACTGGTAGATCAGGCCCCAGCCCATGCGTGTGCGCAGGTCTTCGCGCACCGGCAGCACGGCCGGCGCGACGGCGCCGCTGCACACCATCCAGGCGCCGTTGGCGCGGATCTCGTTGAACAGCGCGAACGCATCGATCTGCGCGACGGGCGACAGCTTCTCGCAGTCGTCGAGCAGGTACAGGTCCACCTCGGGCGAGTAGACGAATTCGGATTCGATCGAGAACGGCGAGATGTAGCGGGCCCGCTCGGTGGCCGCCAGGGCTTTCAGCAGGTGCGACTTGCCGGCCCCGATCTCGCCCCACAGATAGGCGAAATGCTCGCGCGAGCGCCGTTCGGCGAACTGGCGCATCAGCGCCGCCACCTCGGCATTGCCGCCCACCTCGAACGATTCGAGCGTGTGCACCGGCTCGGCGCCCAGGTCCAGCACCAGCTGTTTCATGGGTGCCGCCCCGGTTTCCTGATCTTTTGCATAACGTTTTCGCTTATCACATCGCGCATTATAGAAGCTGGCAGTGCATGGCGGACGTTATGGACAGCCGGTACCGATGGTTTTTGTTTTGCGGCTGGGCTGGCGGGCATGGATGGCGGGTTGGCGAAAAGAGGAGATCGGGCAGGGACGTTTTGATAAAATAGCGGACTTACCGGAAATTGCCCTTGAAAAGGAGGGAAATGCCGGGTTCCGCCTTCTATTTTACCGCCTCCGCTGCGAAAAACACCATGAGCCAACCTTCGAATGTATCCCTGTCCTACCGTGACGCCGGCGTCGACATCGACGCGGGCGACGCCTTAGTTGAAGCGATCAAGCCTTTTGCCAAGCGTACGCTGCGCGAAGGCGTGATGGGCGGCATCGGCGGCTTCGGCGCGCTGTTCGAGATCAGCAAGAAGTTCAAGGAGCCCGTGCTGGTGTCCGGCACGGACGGCGTGGGCACCAAGCTGAAGCTCGCCTTCGAGCTGAACCGCCACGACACCGTGGGCATCGACCTGGTGGCGATGAGCGTCAACGACATCCTCGTGCAGGGTGCGGAGCCGCTGTTCTTCCTCGATTACTTTGCCTGCGGCAAGCTGGACGTGGCCATCGCCACCGACGTCATCAAGGGCATCGCGCAGGGCTGCGAGCAGGCCGGCTGCGCGCTGATCGGCGGCGAAACGGCGGAAATGCCGAGCATGTACCCCGCCGGCGAATACGATCTGGCCGGTTTCGCCGTCGGCGCGGTCGAGAAGTCCGAACTGATCGACGGCACCAAGATCGCCCCGGGCGACGTGGTGCTGGGCCTGGCCTCGTCGGGCGCGCACTCGAACGGCTACTCGCTGGTCCGCAAGATCATCGACGTGGCGAAACCGGACCTGGACGCCGACTTCCACGGCCGCAAGCTGGCCGACGTGCTGATGGCGCCGACCCGCATCTACGTCAAGCCGCTGCTGGCACTGATGGCATCGATGGAAGTGAAGGGCCTGGTGCACATCACCGGCGGCGGCCTGGTGGAGAACATCCCGCGCGTGCTGCAGGAACACCTGACGGCCGAACTGGACGGCAAATCGTGGACCATGCCGCCGCTGTTCCAGTGGCTGCAACAGCACGGCGGCGTGGCCGACGCCGAGATGCACCGCGTGTTCAACTGCGGCATCGGCATGACGGTGATCGTCTCGGCCGACAACGCCGACGCGGCCATCGCCCAGCTGACGGCGGCCGGCGAGACCGTGTCGCGCATCGGCACCATCCGCGCCCGCAAAGAGGGCGAGCACCAGACCATCGTCGTCTAAGCAGTTGAACTGCCCGGCGCGGAGTTCTTCCGCGCCGCACCGCCGCCTCACCCTGTCAGGATCTTCTCCACCCGCGCGCAGCGCAAACGCGCCGCATCCGGCATCCCCGACCCCAGCAAAGGCCGCAGGTACAGGCGGAACGCGTCGGTGACGTCGGTGCCGCAGGGGGCGATGAATTCGTCTTCCATCGTGCGCGTTTTGCCGGCCACGTCGGCCAGCGGCAGCAGCGCATAGTCGGCCGAATAAAAACCCGTGCGGCGGATCGCCACCGAACCGTCGCGCTCGCCCCAGAACGCATACTGCACGGCCTTTTCGCCCACTTCGCGGGCTTCGCGCTGGTCCACGGCCGACACGCAGCCGATGAAGGAGCGCTGCAGGTAGCCGAAGGTATCGCCCCGCACGCGCTTGATGCCCAGCCGCGCGCGGATCGCATCGCACAGCAGGTCGGCCAGTGCGCCCGTGCCGGACAGCTGCACATTGCCGTGCGCATCCTTTTCCACTTCCCTGGCCAGCAGCGTGGCGATCGGTGCGCCGCCGGCATCATGGATGCCTTCCGACACGGCGACCACGCAGCGGCCGTGCCGTGCATAGGCGGCTTTCACGTCGGCCAGGAACGCATCCATGGTAAAAGTGCGTTCGGGCAGGTAGATCAGGTGCGGGCCATCGTCGGGGAATTTCTTGCCCAGTGCCGATGCCGCCGTCAGAAAGCCCGCGTGCCGGCCCATCACGACGCCGACATACACGCCGGGCAGCGCCGCGTTGTCCAGGTTCGCGCCGGCGAAGGCCTGCGCCACGAAGCGGGCGGCGGACGGGTAGCCGGGCGTGTGGTCGCTGCCCGCCAGGTCGTTGTCGATCGTCTTCGGGATATGGATCGCGCGCAGCGGGTAGCCCGCCGCGCGGGCCTGCTCGCTGACGATGCGCACCGTGTCCGACGAGTCGTTGCCGCCGATGTAGAAGAAGTGTTCGATCGCGTGGGCGCGCAGCACGTTGAAGATCTCCGTACAGTATTGCGCATCCGGCTTGTCGCGCGTGGAGCCCAGCGCGGACGACGGCGTGGCCGCCACCAGCTCCAGGTGATGGCTGGTTTCCTGCGTGAGGTCGACGAATTCCTCGTCGACGATGCCGCGCACGCCGTGCAGGGCACCGTACACGCGGGTGACGTCGCGAAAGCGCCGCGCCTCGAGCGCCACGCCGACGAGCGACTGGTTGATCACGGCGGTGGGGCCGCCTCCCTGTGCGACGAGTATCCTGCCGGAGCCCATGCGAACCTCCCGTGATTGCCTTGCCGAGGTGCCAGCTTACTCCTGTTTGGCGGCGCCGGGGGCCAGCTGGCGGGCGAGGAATTTCTCCACGCGCGTCCAGAAGTCCACCTGGTTGGCGCGCAGCGTCCAGCCATGGCTTTCGGCGTCGTATTCCACCCATTCCACATTGGGGTTGTGCGGCTGCAGCGCCTTGCGCAGGCGCGTGCCGTGCACCAGCGGCACCACCAGGTCCTTGCCGCTGTAGGCCAGCAGCACCGGCTGGCGGATGCGCGCCGCCTGCGCCAGCGGCGACGCGGCCTGCAGCTTCGCCGCATCCTGTTCGGCATCGCCCATCAGCTGCGGCAGGCCGTAGTCGCGGTAATCCTCGGGCAGGACGTCGCGGTGCAGCCAGCTGCCGCCCTGCATCAGCACCAGGTCGGTGAACGCGGCGCGCGCCACGCCGCAGCGGAACAGGTCGCCATCGCGGGCCAGGCCCATCAGCGCCGAGTAGCCGCCATAGCCTTCGCCGGCAATGCAGATGCGGCCCGCATCGGCGTAGCCCTGGGCGATGGCCCAGCGGGCGCCGTCGGCCACGTCGTCCTGCATCCTGCCGCCCCATTCCTTCAGGCCGGCCATGAAATGGCGGCTGCCGTAGCCGGTGCTGCCGCGGAAGTCGGGCTGCAGCACCGCATAGCCGCGCGAGGCGAGGAACTGCGCTTCCGCATGCCAGCCCCAGATGGCGCCGCGCGTCCACGGGCCGTCGTGCACCAGCACCACCATCGGCTGCTTGGCCGGCTGCTCGGTGCCGGGCGGCAGCGTCAGCAGGGCCGGGATGTTCAGGCCGTCGCGCGCCGGATAGGTAACGGTTTTCTGGCGGCCCATCTGCGCCGGCACGATGCGCTCGTTGCTGTCGCCCACGTGCAGCAGCTGGTGCGTGGCCTTGTTGTATACGTAATGGACGGCCGGCTGGCGGTCCGAGAACGCGCGCACCAGCACGTTCTGTGCATTGCTCCGGCGCGGCACGGTGATCGTGTTGACGGTGGCCGGCAGCGCCGCATCGACGTCGGCCTGCACGGCCTTCATGCCGGCATCGAACCACTCGGTGCCCCAGGTGGCGCCCAGGTAGCGCACGCCCAGCAGCTGGTCGGCATTCTGCACGGGGTAGCCGCGGAAGTCGTAGCCTTCCAGCCGCACGCGCGGTTTCGGCGCGAGCGCGCCGGTCGCCAGGTCCACCGTGTACAGCGCGCTGAAGTCACCGTTCAGCGTGGCGATGGCATACAGCGTGCCGTCCGGGCCGAAGCCGGTTGGCGTGTAGCTGCCGGGGCGCCGCACATAGGCATCGCTGCGCGTCAGCTCGCGCCATGCGCCGGTGGCCGTGTCGCGCAGCCAGAACACGCGCTGGCCCTTGTCGAGGCCCGCTGCCAGGCGCGGCGCGCCGGTGTTGTCGAGCAACCAGCTGCGCACTTCGCCGGGGCGCACGATCGTCGTCGCATTGCCGTTCGACGTGTCGAGCCGCAGAAGATCTTCAAAGCGATAGGTGATGCCGGTGAAGTGGGCGTCGCGCACGTAGACGAACGAAGAATCCTGCGCGCCGGGCTGGTCCATCATGTACGTATTCCACGGCAGCGCGCGCGGGTTGCCGCCCGCCGACATGCGCACGAGCCGCGGACCGGTGCGCTCGGCCAGCTGGCGGAAGTCCTTGCCGTCGCGGGACACGGTGAACAACCCGGGCGCGAAACGGCGGTCGCCATAGGCCTGCTGCCGGTCGACGGTGTCGAACAGCAGCGCGTCGTCGTTGATCCACTGCACGTGGCCAACATCGACATCGTTGAACCTGGCCACCGCCTTGGCCTTGCTGGTGGCCAGGTCGACGACCACCAGCGCATCGCGGCGGGTGCCGTCGGCGAACCTGGCGGCCAGGTAGCCGCCGTCGGGCGACAGTGCGATGGCGGAAAACGATGGCGCGGCAAAGAAATCGGCCGCCGGCGGCAGCGGCGCCTGGGCGGCGGCCGGACCGGCGGCGAGGGCGGCAGCCAGCAGCGCTGGCACGAGGAGACGCAGGGACATGGCAATGTGTGAAAAGGCGGGGCAACGAAAATACCACGCGCCGCCGCGCCGGTGTCTCACCAAATGTCACAAAGAAAATATTTGATGGCTCCCAACGGCCGAGCCCGTGTCCACTTTCCCCCTGCTGGTGCCTGACACCGACAGTGACACGGCCTCGGCCGTCAGCGGGGCCGGCCGGCTGCTACGCTGTGCCCGTGTCCACGTCGGTGTCTGACACCAGGGTGGACAAGCGGGCTGGTCAGGGTTCCTCGGGCGCCCGCACATGCTGCACCAGCGCCAGGTCGCGCGCGGCCGGTTTGGGCGTCAGCAGGCTGACGAGCACAAGCGCCGCGAGGCCGGCCGGCACGCCGAACACGCCGGCGGAAATCGGTGCGATGCCGAACCACTGGGCCGCCGCGTTACCGCCCAGCGTGGGATTGGTGTGCAGCATGTAGAACTGGCAGACGAGGAAGCCGGTGGCCATGCCGGCCAGCGCGCCGTAATGGTTGGCGCGCTGCCAGAACACGCCCATCACGAGCACGGGGAACAGCGTGGAGGCGGCCAGCGAGAACGCGGCGCCCACCAGCGACAGGATGTCGCCCGGCTTCGTCGAGGCCGAGTAGGCCGCCACGAAGGCCACGCCCAGCAGGATCAGCTTGGAGATCGTCACGCGCTTCTGCGTCGACGCCTTCGGGTCGACCACCTTGTAGTACACGTCGTGCGACAGCGCGTTCGAGATCGCCAGCAGCAGGCCGTCCGCGGTGGACAGCGCCGCCGCCAGGCCGCCCGCCGCCACGAGCCCGGAGATCACGTAGGGCAGCCCGGCAATCTCCGGCGTGGCCAGCACCAGCACATCGCCGTCGATGACAATCTCCGCCAGCTGCACGATGCCGTCGCCGTTGATGTCGGTGATGCTTATCAGCGGATTGGTGCGGTCGACATTGGCCCAGTACGACACCCACGTGGGCAGGTCGGGGAAGCCGCTGCCCACCAGCGATGTGTACACATCGTATTTCACCAGCACGGCCAGCGCGGGGATCGTCAGGTAGATCAAGAGGATGAAGAACAGCGTCCAGAACACCGAGATGCGCGTTTCGTCCACCGACGGCGTCGTGTACGACCGCATCAGGATGTGCGGCAGCGCGGCCGTGCCCAGCATCAGGCAGAAGGCCAGCGCGAGGAAGTTGTTGCGCTTGTGGTCCGATTCCTCGCGCGTGGCGCCGGGAAAGGGCTCGGCGTGCGGCGTCAGCTCGCGGGCGTGCGCCAGGTTCTCGTCGCGCTGCGCGGTCCACACCTCCACCGCTTCCTCCGGGTTCTTCGGGTAGGCGATCAGCGCCCGTTCGGCCGCGCGGATCTCCAGCAGCGAGGCATTGCGCAGGCGGACGGTGTCCAGATAATGCTGCAGCTCGGTGCGGCCCGATTCCCACGACGCGGGCAGCTCGTCGAGCCGCTGCTGGTACTGGCCGGCGCGCTGGCGGAACACGGCGCGCACGGCGCTCTCGCGCGGGTCGGCCGCCAGGGCAGCTTCACGGGCCGACAACTGCGGCAGCAGCTTGCCGTAAGCGACCTGCGGGATCGGATTGCCGCTGTGCTTGGCCGACAGCCACATCGCCGGCAGCAGGAAGGCGACGAGGATGATGATGTACTGGGCCACCTGCGTCCACGTGATGGCGCGCATGCCGCCCAGGAACGAGCAAACGAGGATCGATGCCAGCCCGAGGAAGATGCCGACCGAAAAATCCACGCCGGTGAAGCGCGACGCGATCAGCCCCACCGCATAGATCTGCGCGACGACATAGGTGAACGACACGATGATCGTGGCCGCCACGGCGAACAGCCGCACCGCGCGGCCGTTGGCCGGCCCGCCATAGCGCTCGGCGAGAAAGTCGGGAATCGTGTACTGGCCGAACTTGCGCAGGTAGGGCCCGATCAGCAGCGCGACGAGGCAGTAGCCGCCGGTCCAGCCCATCACGTAGGCGAGGCCGTCGAAGCCATGCAGGTACAGGCCGCCGGCCAGGCTGATGAAGCTGGCCGCGGAGATCCAGTCGGCCGCCGTCGCCATGCCGTTGAAGATGGCGGGCACGCGCCGCCCCGCCACATAGTATTCGGAAACGTTCGACGTGCGCGACACCACGCCGATCGATGCATACAGCACGATCGTCGCGAACAGGAACATGTAGCCGATCCACACGCGCGGCATGCCTTCCGTTTCCAGCACGGCCAGGGCGACGAGGAAGGCGGCAAAGCCGGCGGTGAACAGCGTGTAGTAGCGCGACAGCCGCGCACGGAACGTCCTGGGCGTTTTCAATCGCGCTCCCGGTGGCGGCGGTGGCGTTGGTCGAGGCGGCGCATGCGCCATGCGTAGATGCCGATGATGGCAAGGTAGGCCAGCGACGCGCCTTGCGCCGCCAGGTAGAACGACAGCGGCCAGCCGAAGATCGTGAAGCCGGCCAGCTCGCGGGCGAAGAACACGGCGCAAAAGCTCGTGACGAGCCACGCCAGCAGCAGCGTGGCCGTCAGCCGGCGGGTGGCGCGCCAGTGGCGCTCCCGGTCAGCCATAGTGCGGCGGCTCCTCTTCCACGGGCGGGGCGGCAGGCGGGAACGTCAGCCGGAACAGGCTGCCGGGGAATTTCTTCTGCGTGGCGCGCGGGTTGCTGAAGATGTCCACGTCGGCGCCATGCTGCTGGGCGATCTCGCGGACGATCGCCAGCCCCAGCCCGCTGCCTTCGACATTGCTGCCGAGGATGCGGTAGAAGCGCTCGAACACGTGCAGCCGCTCGGCGGGCGGGATGCCGGGGCCGGTGTCCTCCACTTCCAGCATCGGCGCATCGTCGCTACGCACGCGCACCGTCACGCTGCCGCCGGGCGGCGTATAGCGCAGCGCATTGTCGATCAGGTTCGACAGCAGCTCGCGCAGCATCAGCGGGTTGCCGGCGATGGGCACCGGCAGGTCCGGCGGCTGCGGCGGCTCGAAGCCCAGGTCGATGCGGTGACTGAACGAGGCGGGTACCCAGTCGCGCACCACGTTGCGGGCCAGGTCGGCCAGGTCGAGCTGTTCCAGCGTCGTGCCGGCCTGCGGCTGGTTTTCCGCGCGGGCCAGTGCCAGCAGCTGGTTGACAAGGCGCGTGGCCGCTTCCGAACTTTTCGCCAGCTGTTCCAGCGAGCGGTGGATTTCGTTCTGGTCGGTCTGCCGCAGCGCCAGTTCGGACTGCATGCGCATGCCGGCCAGCGGTGTCTTCATCTGGTGCGCCGCATCGGCGATGAAGCGCTTCTGCATGTCGATCGATTGCGACAGCCGTGCCAGCATTTCGTTCAGCGAGCGGACCAGCGGCGTGATCTCTTCCGGCACCTGGTTCGGCGCGATCGGCGACAGGTCGTCGGAGCGGCGCGCGCGGATGCGCTCCTGCAGCTCGGCCAGCGGCAGCAGCCCGCGCGACAGGGCGAACCACACCAGCGCCAGCACCACGGGCAGGATGATGAACTGCGGCAGGATCACGCCCTTGATGATCTCGTTGGCCAGCTTGGCGCGCTTTTCCAGCGTCTCGGCCACCTGCACCAGCGCCAGGCGGGCCGGGCGCCGGCCATCCTCTTCCAGGTTCACGTAGGCGTAGGCGATGCGGATCGGCGTGCCGTGCAGGTTATCGCTGCGAAAGCTCACGGCGCCGGGGTGGATGGTATCGTCGTCCGCGGCCGGTTCGGGGCGGGGCAGGTCGCGGTCGCCGTCGATGTAGCGGTTCTGCGGGCCGAGGATCTGGAAGTAGATGCTGTCCACGTCGTCGGCGCGGAGGATGTCGCGCGCCGAGCCGGGCAGCCGCTGCACCAGCTTGCCGTTCACTTCGCGCACCTGCTGGGCCAGCACGGTGACGGAGTCTTCCAGCGCATGGTCGAACGGCTGGTTGGCGATCGATTTCGCCACGAGGTAGGTGATGGCGATGCTCATCGGCCACAGCAGCAGCAGCGGTGCCAGCATCCAGTCGAGGATCTCGCCGAACAGCGAGTGCTGGATCTCGCCTTCCTCCTCGGGGGCGGGTTTCCAGGGCTGCGCTTCCACCGCGGCGGGTTCGTTCACCTGGTTTCGGCCGCGGCCGCACTGGCGTATTTCTCGAGGCAGTAGCCGAGGCCGCGCACGGTGGCGATGCGCACGCCGCCCACCTCGATCTTCTTGCGCAGCCGGTGTACGTACACCTCGATGGCGTTGTTGCTGACCTCCTCGCCCCATTCGCACAGATGGTCCACCAGCTGCTCCTTCGACACGAGCCGGCCGGCGCGCGCCAGCAGGATTTCCAGCAGGCCCAGCTCGCGGGCCGACAGGTCCAGCATCTGTTCGTTGATGTAGGCACTGCGGCCCACCTGGTCGTAGGTCAGCGGGCCGTGCTTGACGACGGTGGAGCCGCCGCCCGCGCCGCGCCGGGTCAGCGCGCGCACCCGCGCCTCCAGTTCGGAGAGAGCAAACGGCTTGGCCATGTAATCGTCGGCGCCGAGATCCAGGCCGTTGACGCGCTGCTCGACCGAATCGGCCGCGGTGAGGATCAGCACGGGCAGCAGCGACGCGCGGGCGCGCAGCCGGCGCAGCACTTCCAGGCCGGACATCTTCGGCAGGCCCAGGTCCAGGATCAGCAGGTCGAACTCCTGCGTGGACAGCGCCGTATCGGCCTCCTGCCCGTTCTTCACGCAGTCGATGGCGTAGCCGGACTGGCGCAGCGAGCGCGTCAGGCCGTCGGCGAGGACGCTGTCATCTTCGGCTAGTAAAATACGCATCTTGGCAATCCGGCAAATGTTGGCAATTTCATTGTACTCAAAACTTTGAGCCAGATTAAAAGCTTCGCACTGTGGTGAAGTTTCCTTTGCCGGCGCTTGCAAAAAGCACTGGATAGATATACAGTACCGGTTGAACGAATCACTTTGAGGCGAAAGAGATCATGGACGACAAGAAAGCGGCAGTACCTGCAGCGGAAAAAGCGAAAGCGCTTGCCGCAGCGCTGGCTCAGATTGAAAAGCAGTTCGGCAAGGGCTCCGTCATGCGCATGGACGCCAGTGCCCCGCTGGAAGAAGTGCAGACCGTGTCCACCGGCTCGCTGGGCCTGGACATCGCGCTGGGCGTCGGCGGCCTGCCGCGCGGCCGCGTGGTGGAAATCTATGGTCCCGAATCGTCGGGCAAAACCACGCTGACGCTGCAGACGATCGCCGAAATGCAGAAGATTGGCGGCACCTGCGCGTTCATCGACGCGGAACACGCGCTGGACGTCACCTACGCGCAGAAGCTGGGCGTGAACCTGCACGAGCTGCTGATTTCGCAGCCGGACACGGGCGAACAGGCACTGGAAATCTGCGATGCGCTGGTGCGCTCCGGTTCCGTGGACCTGATCGTCATCGACTCGGTGGCGGCACTGACGCCACGCGCCGAAATCGAAGGCGATATGGGCGACTCGCTGCCGGGCCTGCAGGCACGCCTGATGTCCCAGGCGCTGCGCAAGCTGACCGGTACCATCAACCGCACCAACACGCTGGTCATCTTCATCAACCAGATCCGCATGAAGATCGGCGTGATGTTCGGCAGCCCGGAAACGACCACGGGCGGCAACGCGCTGAAGTTCTACGCCTCCGTGCGCCTGGACATCCGCCGCACCGGCTCGATCAAGTCCGGCGACGAAGTGATCGGTAACGAAACGAAGGTCAAGGTCGTCAAGAACAAGATCGCCCCGCCGTTCAAGGAAGCGCACTTCGACATCCTGTATGGGGAAGGCACGTCCCGCGAAGGCGAGATCATCGACCTGGGCGTGGAAGCGAAGATCGTCGAGAAGGCCGGCTCGTGGTACAGCTACGGCGGCGACCGTATCGGCCAGGGCAAGGACAATGTGCGTACGTACCTGAAAGAGCGTCCGGCACTGGCCCGCGAGATCGAGAACAAGGTCCGCGCCTCGCTGGGCGTGCGCGAGCTGCCGCCGCTGGAAGGCGAAGCACCGGCACCGAAGCTGAAGGCGGTCGACTGATCGTTTGATCGATACGATGAAGTAAAAGATCGCCATCGACCGCTCCGCGGCGGTGGCGATTTGTTTTTTCAGCGCCGCCACCGGCCGGGGACTGTCCCTGCAAGGGCCTGTCCCCGGGGTGGCCTTTCATTCTTCATTGCCCAGGAATTTTGATCCACGGCCGGATCACTCCATAGACACTCCGTCACCCCATGCGAGCACCCCCTCCCACCCTCAAAGGCCGCGCCCTCCGCCTTCTCTCCACCCGCGAACACAGCCGCCTGGAACTGGGCCGCAAGCTGTCCCGCTACGCGGAAGAGGGCGACGACGTGGAAGCCCTGCTGAACTGGCTCGAACAAAACAAGTGGCTGTCCACCGAGCGCTTCTCCGAGTCGCTGGTCCACCGCCGCTCGGCTCGCTACGGCAACAGCCGCATCGTGGCCGAACTGCAAAGCCACGGCGTCAACGGCGAAGCCTTGCAGGAACTGAAGGCCGGCCTGGCCGAAGACGAAGTGGCGCGCTGCTGCGAAGTGTGGCGCCGCAAGTACGGCGGCAAGGTGGCCGACGATGCGGAAGGCCGCAGCAAGCAGATGCGCTTCCTGATTCAGCGAGGCTTTTCGCAGAAGGCCGTGCGGGCCGCGATGAAGGGCTACGATCCCGAGGATGAGTTCGGGAATATCTGATATTCACAATGCAAAAGCAGCCGCGGCTGCTTTTTTGTTGCCCGAAAAACGGTGACAGGCCGCTGCGGCGGACCGACCATTTTCCAGGAAATATTGCAAAGAAAATGGAGCCTGTCACTAATGCCGCTTAGTTAGC